>JAOACB010000045.1 GCA_026418055.1 Fimbriimonadales bacterium | reverse complement strand
GAGACAGAGTGTGCGCCGCGGACCCGGAGGTGGTGAGGACGATCGAGTGGATCCAGCAGAGGCTGTTCTGCGTCGGGGCCGAGCTGGCGTCCCCGCCGGATCGACCGTTGGTGAACCCGATCGGCGAGGCCGATGTCCGGCGTCTTGAGAGGTCCATGGACGAGCTCGAGGAGGTCTTGGAACCCTTGCGCAACTTCATCCTTCCTGGCGGTTGCGAGGCAGCGTCGAGGCTGCACATCGCTCGCGCGGTCTGCCGCAGAGCCGAGCGGGAGCTGTGGGATTGGGTCACGAATTCGGGCCGCCGAAAGGATCCCGCCGTTTTCCTCAACCGTCTGGCAGACTGGCTCTTCATGGCGGCCCGCGCGGAGAACGCTCAGGCGGGAGCCCCCGAGATCCTCTGGAAGGAGGAGCGTCGTTGATGACGGCTTGCTGGCTGGGTGCTTTGCTGTTGCTTCAGAACCCGACGGGCGGCGTCCCCAAGCCGTCGGAGCTGATTTCCAGGGCGATGGCCAAGTACGCCGCCGCGCAGACCATCGTCGGCACGATCCGTCTCACGCAGGCCGCCGCGGGTCAGTCCGGCACGATCGAAACGACCCTTCAGATCCAGCGCCCCGATCGGCTGTTCCTGCGGCAGGTGCAGAACAAGACGCCGGCCAAAGTTTGGCTGGTGACCTGCGACGGAAGGGGCTTCACCTACGATGCGCCGGTGGAGGCGGAAGGGCAGAAGCCCTTGAGGCTTTATGAGTCGTTGAACAAGGAGACCGGGCGCATGACGGTCCAGGACGTGTACCGCGCCACTGTGGCCAGCATCGGTGACCGCAGCGCTCCGTTGGACATCGCGATCGGCCACAAGGAGGACCTCCGGTTCGTCGCTGGCCAGTGGGCCACGTTGCAGCTCGCGGGCCAAACGGAGGTTCGAGGAGCCCTCTGCCACAAGATCCGCGGCCTCTGGAGGGAGTTTCCCGGCGGGCCCGCGGTGGGGAGATTCGAGCTCTACATCGACGAGCAGAACCTCATCCGCCGCTACGCCATCGAGCAGACGATCCGCCTTCAGCCGAACCAGCCCCCGCTTCAGGTGGTCAGCGTCTGGGACGTGGACCTGAGGTTGGACGCGGCCGTCGATCCCGCGCTGTTCCGGCTGGTTCGCTAACCAAACTTTACTTTTTTTTCTAACTTGGGTTGCAAAGCCATCGGCAGGCTGGGTATCCCCGAAGCGTGGAGGCGAGCCTTTCGAGCGTGAGAACGATGGCGGATGTGCGTCAGGGAATGTCGGCGAGGATCCTGGCCATCGATCCGACCGTTCCCGAAGCACGCCGGTTCCAAGAGATGGGCCTGACCGTCGGAACGGTCTTCCGGGTGCTGAAGGTGGCTCCGCTGGGCGATCCCATCGAGATCGAGCTGAGGGGTTTTCGGCTCGTCATGCGCAAGGGTGAGGCGCGGTTCGTTCGCATCCAGGCTTTGGAGGCCGCGGATGTTTGAGGGCGGCCCGGTCGCGACCCGAACGCTCCACGTCGCCTTGGTTGGGAACCCGAATGCCGGGAAGACTTCCGTCTTCAACGCTCTGACGGGTGCCCGTCAGAAAGTCGGCAACTACCCCGGCGTGACCGTGGAGCGTTGCTGGGGGGAGGTGGAGCTCGACGGGCGCCGAATTCGCCTCGTGGACGTTCCCGGGCTGTACAGCATGAACCCCGAATCGGAGGACGAGGCCGTCGCCGTCCAAGCGATCCGGGGGGAAGTGAGGGGAGAGCCGGAGCCCGACGTCATCGTCTTCGTGATGGACGGCTCGAACCTGGAACGCAACCTGTACTTGTTCTCCGAGGTCGTGCAGCTCGGGAAGCCCATGGTGGTGGCCCTAACGATGACGGACCTCGTGCGCAAGGAGGGCCATCGCATCCGCATCGGACGCCTCAGCGAGGAGCTGGGTGTGCCCGTGGTGCCAGTCGTGGCCCACAAGAAGATCGGCGTCCGCCGGTTGCTGCAACGCGTCCAACAGGCCCCAGCCGTGGGCTACCCATTGCCGAAGGAGTCTTGGCCCTCGATCGCGGCTCGCTACGATTGGGCGCACCGCGTCGCCGCCGAAGTGCTCGGCGCCGCCCACCGTGGCTTGCGGCGGAGAACCACCGACCGTCTGGACCGTTGGCTGACCCATCGGGCGGTGGGTCTTCTGGTTTTCTTCGTCATTTTCTACTTGGTCTTCCAGTCCATCTACACGCTCTCGCAGCCGCTGATGGACGCGATCGGTGCCGGATTCGACTGGCTCGGGGCGTGGCTGGGCGACCTGTTCGCCCCCGTTCCGGCCCTGCGGTCGCTCTTGGTGGACGGAGTGCTCGCGGGGGTTGGGACGGTGCTGACCTTCCTGCCCCAGATCCTGATCCTGTTCTTCTTCATCGGAGTGCTCGAGGGGAGCGGCTACCTCGCCCGGGCCGCGTTCATGATGGACCGACTCCTGAGCTGGTGCGGCCTGAACGGTCGTGCGTTCATTCCTTTGCTGAGCAGCTTCGCCTGCGCGGTTCCCGGCATCTTGGCCACGCGAGTGATGCCCGATCGCAAGAGCCGGCTGGCCACGATGCTCATCGCGCCTCTCATGAGTTGCAGCGCCCGACTGCCCACGTACATGCTTGTGATCGGCGCCGTCGTGGAGCCGCGGTTCGGCCCGCTTTGGGCGGGTGCGGCGCTCTTCGGCATGCATCTGGTGGGCCTCGCCTTCGCGGTGCCCATCGGATGGCTCCTGAACCGCAAGGTGCTGAGGGGAAGGAGCCTGCCCTTCATGATGGAGCTGCCGCCGTACCAGATGCCGAAGTGGAGAGACGTGGGCTTGGCGATGTACCTCAAGGCGCGCACCTTCGTACAGACGGCGGGCACGATCATCGTGGCCATGTCCGTTGTGGTGTGGGCCTTGCTGTACTTCCCGAGGAGCGAGGAAACGGTCCGAAGGCTGGAAGCCGAGCATGCGGCGCTGGGCGCCCAAGGGGTCTCCCGGGAGGCCTTCCTCGAGAGTGGTTTGGTGCAGCAGTCGTATCTCGGGAGGATGGGTTCGGGCCTCGAGAGGGTGTTCGGATTGGCGGGCTTCGACTGGCGGCTGTCGACGGCGTTGCTGGCCTCTTTCCCAGCCCGCGAAGTCGCAGTCTCCACGCTGGGGGTCATCTTCAACCTGGGTGGCGAGGTCGACGGCGAGTCCAAGGACCTTCGCCGGGCGCTCGCCGAGGCCCGGCGTCCCGACGGGGCCCCCCTGCTCACGCCCGCCGTAGCGGCCTCGTTCATGGTGTTCATGGCGCTTTGTTGCCAATGCATGGCCACGCTGGCCACGGTGCGCAAGGAGACCGGGTCCTGGCGATGGCCGGTCTTTCTGTTCGCCTACATGACGCTCTTGGCCTACGGAGCCTCCGTGGCGGTGTACCAAGTGGCCTCGAGGTTGATCGGCTGAGCTGACGACCTAGGCCAGCAGCAGCAGGCTCACCGCCATCGCAACCATGCCGGCCATCAGCCCGAGCAGACTGTCGTGGCCTCTCCCATAGGCGCGGCTGGTCGGCAGAAGCTCGTCCAGACTGATGTAGACCATGATCCCCGCGACCGCGCCGAAGCTGAAGCCCAGCAGCTCGGGAGGCACGAGCGGTCCCTCGCCACGGTGGAACATCGCCAGCCCCGCCAGCGCGGCGAGGGCGCCGATCGGCTCGGCGAGGCCGCTCAGGGCGGAGTACAGGAAAGCCTTGCGCCTGCTGCCAGTCGCGACGAGGACCGGCACGGACACGCTCACCCCCTCCGGGATGTTGTGCAGCGCCACGGCGAGGGCGATCGCGCCTCCGACTTTCGGATCCTGCAGGGTTGCCAAGAAGGTCGCGAGGCCTTCGGGGAAGTTATGGATGGTCACGGCCAACGCCGTGAAGATCCCCGTTCTCAGCAGAGCCTTCTGGCTCGGTTGCCACGGTTTCGGTTCCGTATGGGTCTCGTGCGGGTTGTGTCCGCTCGGAACGAGCTGGTCGATGACCGCGATCAGCGCCATGCCCAAAAAGAAGGCCGCGGCGTTCAGCCAAGCACCAGCTTTCTCGCCGAAGCGGTCCGCGAGGCCGGCGCCGCCTTTGGGAAGGATCTCGACGAACGACACGTACAGCATCACGCCCGCCGAGAACCCAGTGGCCACCGAGAGGAATCTGCGATCGCCCCCTTTGGCGAAGAAAGCGATGGCGCTTCCGACCGCAGTGGCAAGCCCCGCCAAGAGCGTTAGCCCGAGAGCCAGTCCAACGTCCGAGCCCATGGCACCAGGCTAGGGCCCCAAGACGGGCTCCTCGATCTCCTCGATCGGTGGCGCCTTGACTCCGGCGGGCACCGGAATCGGCCGACCGCCGAGCGTGCCGGTCCGGGCCTTCTCGCGCACGCGGAGGCGCTCCGCCCGCTCCTCGGCACCCTCGCTGACGGGCCAGAGCGTCTTCTCGGCCCAGAAGCTGCCGAGAAACTCGTTCCAAACGCGGTCGTAGATCGAGGCGGTCTGCAGCGCGAGGCCATCCCAGTCGAAGTCTCTGCGGAGCCTCTCCTTCGCCTTCTCGGCGAGTCGGCGTGCCCTCTCAGGGTCCTTGAGCACACGCAGGATCGCCCAAGCGAGGGACTCGGGGTTGCCCGCATAGCTGAGCGTGCCGGTGGCGTCGTGCAGCACCACCTCTCTGAGTCCGCCGGCGTCGCTGGCAACCACCGGCACGCCGGCCGCCATGCCCTCCAGGGCCACGATGCCGAACGGCTCGTAGAGGCTGGGAAAGACGGCCACGTCCGCCACGCGGTACACCTCGTGCAGGGAGCGGTTCGCCATGAACCCGGTGAAAAGAACCTTCTCTTGGAGGCCGTACCACCGCACGAACTTCTCGAACTTGTCCCTGTTTCCGCCGCCGACGATGACGAATTTCGCGTTGGGTTCTTGGGCGAGCACGACGCTGGCGGCGTCGAGCAACACATGGATGCCCTTCTCGCGGACGAAGCGCCCCACGTACACGACGATCTTCTCGTTCGGCAGGGCGAACTTGGCTCGGCAGGCCTTCCTCTCCTCCTCTGTCCACTCGAACTGAAACTTCGAGGCGTCGATGCCGTTGAACACCACGTCGATCTTGTCCGAAGGACAGCTGAAGGCCCGAATGACCTCGTCCCGCATGTAGTTCGAGCACACGATCACCCGCCAGGCTTCGTAAGTCAGCCAGTACTCCTGTTCGTGGATGTACCGTTGCATGTCGTTGTGAATGCCGTGGTTTCGCCCCATCTCTGTGGCGTGGATGGTGGCGATCATGGGCAGCTGGTACTCGTATTTCAGCTCCCGCGCGGCGTACAGCGAGAGCCAGTCGTGCGCGTGGAAGATCGTCGGCTGTCCGCCCGGTCGCCAGTCTTCGAGCAGTTGCCGAACTCGCTTGTCGGTGACGCGGTTGAGGATCTGGATCTCGTGGATGAAGTCGTTGGGCTTCTCATCCAAGTGGACGCGGTGCACCTGCACCCCGCTGGGCTCGACCTGCTCATCCGGAGCCAACGGAGTCTCCTTCGTCACCACGTGGACCTCGACTCCCAGCGACTGCAGCTTCTGGCTCAGTTCGAACACATGGGGGCTGATTCCCCCGACGATCCGGGGCGGATACTCCCACGAAAGCATGATCACGCGCATGGCTCCAGCATACTGGAACCGATGCGCGAGCGGGGACGGCAGGGAGCCGCTACAGGGCCGAGTCGGCCAGTCTCTGGTAGGTTTCCCACCGGCGGGCGACGTCCTTCTTGGCCGTTTCCAGGAGCTTCTTCGCGGCCTCGGGATGGGACTGCGTGAGAATGCGGTACCGGTTCTCCTGATAGAGGTAGTCCTCCAGCGGCACCGAAGGCGGCTTGCTGTCCAACTGGAATGGGTTGAGGCCCTGTTCCTTTCGCCGCGGATCGTACCGATACAGGGGCCAGTAGCCGCTTTCGACGGCCAGGCGCTGCTGGCGCATGCCCTTCGACATGTCGATCCCGTGCGCGATGCAGTGGCTGTAGGCGATGATCAGCGACGGTCCCTCGTAGCTCTCCGCTTCCAAGAAGGCTCGGAGCGTCTGGACGTCGTTGGCACCCATGGCAACTTGGGCGACGTATACGGTGCCGTAGGTCATCGCCATCAGCCCGAGGTCCTTCTTGGGGGTGGGTTTCCCTCCCGCTGTGAACTTGGCGACGGCGCCGCGTCCCGTGGCTTTGCTCGCTTGGCCGCCGGTGTTGCTGTACACCTCGGTGTCCAGCACCAGCAGGTTGATGTTCTCGCCCGAAGCGACGACGTGATCGAGTCCGCCGAAGCCGATGTCGTAGGCCCAGCCGTCGCCACCCATCGCCCACACGCTGCGGTCGGTCAGGTAGTCAGCCAAGCGGTCGAGCTCTCGCGCGATCGGATGGGTGGCTTCGCGCAGCCGAGACCTCAGAAGGGCGACGAGTTCGCGCTGCGTGCGGCGGTCTGGTCGCAGCACGGGATCCGTCTCCAGCAAAGCCCGGAACTCCGATCCCACCTTTGGGAGGAGCTCGGTGAGAAGGCGCCGCGCTCGGACCGCCACCTGCGCGATGCCCAGGCGCATGCCGTAACCGAACTCGGCGTTGTCCTCGAAGAGCGAGCTGCACCAGGCGGAGCCCCTACCCTGCGCGACCGTGTGTTAAGGCTTTGTCGGAAGATTGCTGCTGTACACGCTGGAGCAACCCGCGGCGTTGGCGATGAGCAGGCGGTCTCCGAACAGCTGCGTCATGAGCTTCACGTAGGGCGCCTCGCCGCAACCGGAGCAGCACCCGCTGAATTCGAACATCGGAGGCAGCAGCTGGATGTTCTTCAGCGTTTCGAAACGGAGGTTCGGATCATCGCGGTCCACGTCCGGAAGTTCGAGGAAGAACCTCCACCGCTCCCTCTCCGATCTGCGGTCCTCCGGCCTAGGCCGCAGCTGGAGCGCCTTGCGACCCACCGCCGCCTTGTCTTTGGCCGGGCAGACGTCCACGCAGACGGCGCAACCGGTGCAGTCCTCCGCCGAAACCTGGATGGTGAACAGCTTCCCCGGAAGCTCGCGCCACTTCGCGCCGACCGCCTTGAAGCCCTCGGGAGCGCGCACCATGCTCGCGGGCTCGAAGACCTTCGCGCGCAGCACGGCGTGCGGGCACACCAGGGTGCACTTGCCGCACTGAATGCACAGATCCGGGTCCCATTCGGGGGCCTCGTAGCTCAGGTTCCGCTTCTCGTACCGTGTGGTGCCCAGGGGGAACGAGCCGTCCTCGCTCGCCGCGGAAACCGGCAACAGGTCGCCCCTGCCGGCGATGAGCTCACCGGTGAACCGCTGGACGAACTCCGGAGCCTCCGGCGAGACCGGCGCCGGCATGCGGCGGTCGGTCGTCGGATGCGGAGGAACAGGGATGGGGAAAACCGATTCCGCGGCGCGATCGATGGCCACCAGGTTTTGCTCCACCACGGCCCGGCCTCGCTTCGAGTACGCCTTCTTCACCGCGGCGCGCACCCTTTGCAAGGCTTCCTCCTTCGGAAGGATGTCCGTGAGGGCGAAGAACGCCGTTTGCATCACGGCGCTGATCCGATTGCCTAGACCCAACTCTCGGGCCACTCTCGAGCCGTCGATACCGAACAACCGAACCCGCTTGGCGATCGCGGACTGCTGGAACTCGAGAGGAAGCCTGTTCCAAGTCTCCTCCGGTCCGAAGGGGGTGTTGAGAAGGACGGTTGCACCCTCGGCCGCACGGTCCAGAACTGGCCTGACGTCGACGATGCCGAGGTGGTGGACCCCCAGGAAGGACGCTTCTCGGATGAGGTAGGTGCTCCGAATCGGCTCGGGGCCGAAGCGAAGATGGCTTTCGGTGATGGAGCCCGATTTTCGAGAGTCGTACAGGAAGTAGCCCTGCACATGGAACTCCGTGGAGTCGCCGATGATGGCGATGCTGTTCTTGTTGGCGCTCACGGTTCCGTCCGAGCCAAGGCCCCAGAAAACAGCACGCTTCACGCTCGGCTTCTCGATCGCGAATCGTTCATCGAAGCTCAGGCTGGAGCCGCTGACGTCGTCCCAGATGCCGACCGTGAAGCGTTGCGCCGGACGGTCCTTCGCCAGCTCGTCGAACACCGCTTTGACCATCGCGGGCGTGAATTCCTTGCCGCCGAGCCCGTAGCGTCCGCCAACGATCCTCGGAGGCGTTTCCCATGGGGTCGACCCGCCCTGCCAGGCCTCGACGATCGCGGCCGAGACGGCGAGGAACAGGGGCTCTCCGACGGCTCCGTGCTCCTTCGTGCGGTCGAGCACGGCCACGCTCCGCACCGAGGGCGGCAGGCTGCGGACCAGAGCCTCCGCATCGAACGGCTGGAAGAGACGAACCTTGACGACGCCTCCCCTCTCGCCGAGAAACGCCAGATGCTCCGCGGTCTCGATGGCTGTTTCGGCGCCGCTGCCCATCAGCACGATCACCCGCTCCGCCTCGGGGTGGCCGTGGTATTCGAACAGCTGGTATCGACGGCCCGTGAGCTCGGCGAACCGCTCCATGGTGTCGCGAACGATGCCTGGCATGGCCCGGAAAAACGGCGCCGACCGCTCGCGGAATTGGAAGAAAACGTCGCTGTTGTGGACGGTTCCTCGGATGACCGGCCGATCGGGATTGAGCGCCCTCTCCCGGTGCTGGAGGATGGCTTCCGCATCCATCAGCTCCAGCAACAGAGGGTCCGAGAGGGTCTGGACCTTGGCGACCTCGTGGGAGGTGCGGAAACCGTCGAAGGCGTGCAGGATCGGCACCCTCGAGCGGACCGTCGCGGCGTGGGCGATCGCCGCGAGGTCGTGAGCCTCCTGCACGTTCGCGGAGAACAGGATGGCCCAACCGGTGGCACGGACGGCCATGACGTCGCTGTGCTCCACGTAGATCGTGAGCGCGTGCGAGCCCACCGCTCTGGACGCGACATGGAGCACCGCGGGGGTGAGCTCTCCCGCCACCTTGTACATGTTCGGGATCATCAGCAGCAGGCCTTGGCTGCTGGTGAAGCTGGTGCAGAGAGCACCCGTCTGCACGGCACCGTGCAGAGCGCCCGCGACGCCGCCTTCGGACTGCATCTCCCGCACGAGAGGAACGTCGCCCCAGACGTTGCGCCGTCCGGCGGCGTTCCATTGGTCGGCCAGCTCTCCCATCGTCGTGGCCGGGGTGATCGGATAGATCGCGATCACCTCGCTGCAGCGGTAGGCCACGTCCGCCGCGGCCTCATTGCCGTCGAGGATAGCCTGCATCGGTTTCATCGTTCTCTCCTGCGAGCCCTGTGGGCTTCTTCGCCCATGGTGTCAGCCGCGTGGACGGACCGGCGGAGAAAAGGGGGTGTTGGAGGCCTTCTGGAAGCTCTCCAATCGGGTCCCGTGCGGGGGAACCTGTCCGCAAGCGGTCCGCGAAGGTGAGGCTCCATCGTCAATCCCCAGTATAACCCTCGCCGCGTCGGGACGAGGTTGGCGAGCGATCCGGTATCTTCGGACAAGGGTGGCAGGCGAGGGTGCTTTGAAGGTCTGCATTTTGGGTTGGACGGGGGACCGGAAGAACTGGGGCTGTCAAGCCACGTCGTTCGGACTGAGACAAGACCTGATCGACGCCGCCGAGGCCATACCGATCCGCCTCGGCTACGCCTCCTTGTTGGGGCGTTCCTCGACGCAACGAAGGTTCGGCGGGCTGATCACGCCGCTTCTGGCGTCAGCGATGCTGGGCAAGGGGGTCCGAGCGGTTCGCAGGCTGGTTCCCCGACTGTACACCGCGGATGCCGTGAGGGCGGTTGCAGACGCCGACCTCTTGGTCTACACGCTCGAGGGCAACCTGGATGGCCTCACCTTCGACAGCGGGATTGGCATGCTGGCTCTCGCTTGGACGGCGGCGGAGCAGGGCACACCGATGGTTGGTCTGAACCAGACGCTCTATCTCGCGCGCCCTCAACTGAGCCGGGTGGTGGCGAGCGTGCTCTCGCGTTGCCCCATCCTCACCGCGCGTGAGCCGCGATCCGTGACCACGGGAGCGGAGTGGGGATTGGAGGCGCTTCTGGTGGAGGATGCGGCGTTCCGAACGGACCCTGCGGAGGCGGATTGGAGGTCGTTCGTTGTCCCGGATCCCAAGAAGGAGCTTCTGGTGGTCACCGGTTCGGCGGTTGGAACGAGGGCCTTGCGATCCGGCTACCTCTCAGCCGCGGTGGAATTCGCCAAGCGGCGGGGCTTGCAGGTGTGCGGAGCGCTTTGGAGCGATCGTCAGCGCCAGCTCGTGGGTGAAGCCTGCCGGGAGCGCGGACACCTGGAGCCGGTGTTCCTGCGCGAAGACGCCGACCACCGCGCTCTCGCCGCCGTCCTGAAGAACGCCGTGCTGTTGGTGGGAGGACGCTACCACACCGCCCTCAAGGCAGCCGTCGTTGGCACGCCCTTCGTTCTGTTGCCGTCTGGGACCCACAAGTCCGAGGGCTTGGTGGATCTGCTCCGGTACCCCATCCCAGTGATGCGATTCGAGGACACTGCCGGCATCGTCGAGGCCATGGAGCGCGCCATGGACCAAAGGGCGGCCCTGTCAGAGAGCTTGCTCGAACGCGTCGCGGAGATTCGATCTCGCAGGCAACGCGTGGTGCCGTTGTTGGCAAGGGTTCTCCAAGATCCCTCGGACCTCATCTCGGCGAGAAGCTGGCCGGAGTATCGGCGTCTGTTGGATGGTGGGCAAGGAGGGACTCGAACCCTCACCTCTTGCGAGACCAGAACCTAAATCTGGCGCGTCTACCAGTTTCGCCACTCGCCCACAAGGAGAGTGTACCGCCGCATCGGGGCCGGGGATCGCCCGCAGGCGGTAACCTGAGCCCCGATGATCTTGGTGGTTGGCGGCGCCGGCTACATCGGCTCCCACATGTGCAAGCTCCTTCGCGAGGCGGGCGAGCCGCACGTTGTGTTCGACAACCTTGAACAAGGCCATGCCGAAGCCCTGCTCGGAAGTCCGCTGTTCGAGGGCGATCTGCGCACACCGGAAGACCTTGAGCGAGTATTCCGGGAGCACTCCATCGACACCGTGATGCACTTCGCGGCCTACATCGCCGTGGGTGAGAGCGTCGCGGCTCCTGGTCGCTACTACCGGAACAACGTGTTTGGCGTGCTGAACCTCCTGGAAGCCATGGTGCATGCCGGCGTGAAGAGGCTCATTTTCAGCTCCACGGCCGCCATCTTCGGGAATCCCCAGTACCTTCCGATCGACGAGGAGCATCCCAAGGCCCCCACGAGCCCTTACGGCGACTCGAAGTGGGCCGTCGAGCGCATGCTGGCAGCGTTCGAGACGGCTCACGGTCTCCGCAGCGTGTGCCTGAGGTACTTCAATGCCGCCGGAGCCGACCCCGATGGCTTGCTTGGCGAGGACCACCATCCGGAGACGCACCTCATTCCGGCGGTGCTCCTCGCGGCCCTCGGAAAGGCTCCCGCGGTGCGGATCTTCGGCACCGACTACGACACGCCGGACGGCACCTGCATCCGAGACTACATCCATATCATGGACCTCGCCCAAGCCCACCTCGCCGCCGTACGGTGGTTGCGCGAAGGCGGTCCCTCGGAGTGCTTCAACCTCGGCAACGGCACGGGATACTCGGTTCGCGAGGTCATTCGAACCGTGGAGCGGGTGGTTGGTCGGCCCGTTCCCCAGGAGGAGGCTCCCCGACGGTCGGGGGACCCGGCAAGACTCATCGCGAGCAGCGCGAAGGCAGAGCGCCTTCTGGGCTGGCGTCCCCGTTACCCAGACCTCGAGACGATCGTCGCGCATGCTTGGAATTGGCGCAGAGCGCACCCGAACGGCTACTCTGGGTAGGAGACGGGCGGCACCTCCAGGCGGCCCACGACACGGTCTGCCTCGACGGCAACCGAGGAGATCGTCGCGGGAAACGGAAGGCTCTCGGCACGGAACAGCGGGTTCATGGCCTCGATGGATGCCTGGACGAAGGGCGCGAGGTTCGCTCCTAGGGCTCGGGCCGACACCAACCGGAGGCGCAGCTCCCGTCCTTGGTGGATCTCCAACAGAACCTCCGCCCTAACTCGCACGTGGACAAGGGCTAGCTTGAGCGCCTCCACAACGATGCGGTCGCCCTGGCCCGACACACGAAACGAGCGCAGTCCCGCGGGGCTCCTCGCCTCGAGCATCTCAGCCACGTCCCCAAGCAGAACCTCGGCACGCCCTGCGGCCCCCTGAGGCAGGCTCCATCGAAGGGGAGCCTCGAGAAACTCCGCCGCCGGAGCGATCACCTCCACGGCATGGATTCGAAGCCCCTGGGGCAACCGCAGATCGGTCAGGGAGAGACGAATCGCGCCGCAGGTCGTGTTCCGGACCATGGATCGGAGAGGCTACCTTGTGCCGGAGTCGTGGATCGGCGGTATGGTGCAGGCATGGCGCTCAGTTGGGTTGTGGCGACGCTGGCGGCGGCGCAGTCCGTGACGGTGGGAATCGTTCCTCGGGAGTTTCGGGCCGTTTGGGTGGCCACGGTGGACAACATCGATTGGCCGAGCAAGCCGGGCCTTCCCGAAGAGCAGCAGCGGAGCGAGCTGGATGCCATCGTGGACCGTTGCTCCGAACTCGGGATCAACGCGATCGTGTTCCAGGTGCGGCCGATGTGCGACGCGCTGTACCGATCCGAGCTGGAGCCCTGGTCTTGCTACTTGACGGGAGAGCAGGGCAAGGACCCTGGCTTCGATCCCCTGGGGCGTCTGATCGAGCGCGCGAGGAGCAAGGGAATCGAGGTTCACGCTTGGTTCAACCCCTACCGAGCCAAGCACCCCTCGATGAAGGGACGGCTGTCACCGACGCACGTCGGCGCGAGGGGCCTGCCTTGGGTGGTTTCCTACGGCACTCACCTGTGGCTCGATCCCGGCTCGCCGGAAGCGCAGCGGCACACTCTGCGTGTCGTCGAGGACGTCGTTCGCCGGTACGACGTCGACGCTGTTCACATGGACGACTACTTCTACCCTTATCCCGTCACCGAGACGGATGCCAACGGCGCGCGGCGCACGTTGCCGTTCCCCGACCAGGCGTCTTATGCCCAATATCGGGAGCGCGGTGGAACCCTCGCGTTGGAAGACTGGCGCAGGCGCAACGTCGACCGGTTGATCGAGCAGATTGGACGCCGAGTCCGTGCCGTCAAGCCGTGGATCAGGTTTGGCATCAGCCCTTTTGGAATCTATCGGCCGGGCTATCCGCCGGAGGTGCGAGCGGGATTCGATCAGTACTCGCAACTCTACGCCGACCCCCTCAAGTGGTTCCAGAATGGTTGGTGCGACTACCTCGCGCCGCAACTGTACTGGAGGATCGGTTCGCCTCAGCCCTTCCCAGCGTTGCTGGCGTGGTGGAAGGGCCAGAACGCACGCGGGCGCCATCTTTGGCCAGGACTCTTCACCAGCCAAGTACAGGGCGCTGGATGGCCAGTGGGTGAGATCCTGGATCAGGTCCGGCTCACTCGGACGGAGGGCGCGTCGGGGCACATCCATTTCAGCTTCAAGGCCTTGCAGGCGCCACGCACGGGCCCGGAGCTGTCGGCGGGCTTGGCCGAGCTGTACGCCGATCGAACGCTGCCGCCGGCGACCCCCTGGCTGGGTGCCACCGCCCCGAAGAAACCCACAGTGTCCATCCGCGACGGCACGCTTTCTTGGAAGCGTTCGTCGAGAGGCGGGGTGCGCTGGTGGGTTCTGCTCGAGCGCCAGCCCGCAGGCTGGCGCATGCTGCGCGTGTATCCCAGCGAAACAACGGAAGCTCCTCTGCCTCCCGGCGAGAGCCCGTTGCGGTTGGTGGCCGTGAGCAGGACGGGTGTAGAGAGCGTCGCGGCCGCCGTCAGGCGCTAGTACCCGGTTGCTCGAACCCCTTTGGGAGGCGTACTGTGAACTCGGAGCCTTCCCCGAGGCGGCTCTGCACGCCCACTTTGCCTCCGTGGGCCTCGACGATGTGCTTCACGATGCTGAGGCCGAGGCCCGTGCCGCCGCTGGCCCTCGATCGCCCCTTGTCCACGCGATAGAACCGTTCGAAGATGCGCTCCAGGTGCTCGCTGGGTATGCCGATGCCTTGGTCCCTCACCCTCAGCACGGCTTCGTTGCCCTCCTCGGCCAACCGCACCGAGATGGTTCCCTCGTTGGAATACTTGATGGCGTTGTCCACCAGGTTCGCGACCACCTCGTACATCTGCGTGTTGTTCGCCTCCACCCTCAGGTGCTTCGGCCCGTCGTACTGCAGGCAAAGGCCCGCCTGCTGAGCCCGGGGCATCGCCTCGGACACGATGTTCCGCACGAGCAGCGCCAAGTCGCAGTCCTGCTTGCGAACGGGATTGGACTCTGCCGCAGAAAGAACCAGCAGATCTTTGGAGATCTGGGTGAGGCGATCCACCTCTTGGATGATCTTCTGGAGGAAGCGCTCCTGGAGCTCTCTCTCGGCTCCGGGCTCGTCGAGCAGCGTCTCGGCCACGGCGCGAATCGAGGCGAGTGGGGTACGGAGCTCGTGCGAGACGTTGGCCACGAAGTCTTGGCGCACGCGCTCCAGCTGATGAACCTCCGTGGTCTCCAAAAAAGCCAGGAAAACCCTTTCCGGGGCAGACTCGTTCCTCCAAGCGAACACCCTTCCTTGGCGGGGAGAGGGATACGCCAGACGCACCTCGTCCGAGAGGACTCCTCCCTCCCTGGCGGCGTCGATCACGAGGCGCTCGGTCTCGGCGGAGAGCGTGACGCTGATGAGCGTGCGACCCGCGCAGTCCGCGCAGTCGAAGACACGGTTCGCGACCTCGTTGGCCGCTAGGATCATCCCCGAGGGATCGCAAACGAAGAAGGGAAGGGGAAGACCACGCACGACTTGGTCCCAGCATTCGGGAATTCCCTTCGGTTGCCCCATTGAGCCGCTCTGCTCCTGAGGTTCGGAGACTCGACGCTGGAGGGTTTCGACCTTCGCCGCGAGCACCGAGAAGACGCCGCAGACCACGGCGGCGAAAAGCATCAGCACTCCCCAGATCGCATCGCCTGAAACCAGCAAGCGCACCGCCTCGAAACCGATGAGGAAAGAGGCGAGCCCTGCCACCCATGCCGCTCGAACGTGGGACATCACGACGCTTCTAGGTAAGAGACGTTCGAAAGGGCCTTCCCGGTGCCGTCAAGTAAACTTCCGCCGTGTTCCGTGCGACCACCATTCGTCGTGCTCGCCGAAACGGCGCGACCGTCGCCGACTCTGGCGGCGATGTCAGGCTGGGCGGGTCGGTCCTCGTGAAGCACTCTGCGAACATGCCTCAGAGCTCCTCCGGCGGAGAACTTGGCGTCAAGGCCGCTGGCCCGGTTGCGCACACCGAAGGGCTCCGAGGCTGCTGCGACAGCGACCGGAAGGCTCAGGGAAGGAGCCTGCGGCGCGCAGCCTCGGTGTTCGCGCAGGGATGGGGCATCGCCCTGCCGTTGAGGATTCTCGATGCCGTCATGGTTGCGACCGACAAGGCTCGCCTGTGGATCAGCAAGGACGGTTGCATCGTCGCCGAACAGGACAGCGGCCTCATCGCCGCAGGGGCGCTTCCGAAGAATCCGGGCGTGGAAGACGGGGCGATCGGGCAGGAAAGCCGGCGGATCGGCCCGAGGGTCCGCGAAGTCGTCCACGATCGGATCGAGATGGAGACCGTGGAGTGAAAAGGATCGAAGCCTTCGTGCGTCTTGGCAAGCTCGAGGACATCAAGCAGGCCTTGGAGCAGGCGGGCATCTATGGGCTCAGTTGCGAGCAGGTTCGCGGTTACGGCCGTCAATTCGGAAGGACGGATAAGTACCGAGGGAGCACCTACGCGGTGAACCTGCTGCCCAAGATGCGCATCGAGGTGGTGGTGAAGGATGAGGACCTGGAGGACGCCATCGGCGCGATCATCGCGGCCACGCAGACCGGAGAGATCGGGGACGGCAAGATCTTCGTGAGCGACGTCATCGAGGCCGTTCGCATCCGGACGGGTGAGAGAGGGGAGGCGGCGCTTTCCTGATGGCCCGCTGGAAGAACTTCTCGATCTGGCGAGGGCGGTTGCCCCACTGGCGCGCGGACGATGTTCTGTACTACGCGACGTTCCGCCACCGCCGGCCCTTGGAGGCTTGGGAGCGACAGACGCTCTTGCGCGCTCTGCTCCGCCCCGAAGGTGACAGATGGACGATGACCGCGCTGCGCGTCGGCACCGAGGAAACGGAGCTGATGTTCTGGATGCGGCCGTCCGCCTCCGGCAAGGTGCCGGAGTTGGCGGATGTGCTCGAGAAGGCCAAGATGCGGGCGGGGAAGCACATCGTCCGCAAAACGGGCGAGCGGTCGGTGCCGTTTTACTCGGAAAGCTTCGACCGCATCGTGCGGGACGAGGAAGAGAGGGAGGAGCGCCTCGCGGCGATGATCGAGGCCGCCGACGGCGAGGACGACTTTCTTCTCATCGCCACGGCTGAATCGTCGGACGCCTCCGATGCGTCCTAACAGTTGAGATGCGAGTCATCCCAGGCTTCCACTTGTCCCACGGGCCCAGACCGGCACGGCCGGGCTTCTACATAGGCCCGGCGCTTTCCGCGGGGCTGAGAGGCTCGGATGGTTCTGCGTCCGAGCCTCTTGCTTTGCGGGTGGTCGCATGCCTCAGGCCAGCGTTCTCGTTCTGAACGGAAACTACGAACCGCTCAACGTTTGCACCTTGCGGCGAGCGGTGAGCCTCGTGATGCTGGGCAAAGCCGAGCCGCTGGTGTTCCGCAGCGAGGCGCTCAGCACCGTGTCGGGTCCGATGCCGGCTCCTTCCGTGGTCCGGCTGCATCAGACGGTGCGGCGGCCGATTCCGATGCTGCGCCTCAGCCGGCATTCGGTGTTGGCGCGGGACCGCTACACCTGCCAGTACTGCGGTTCCAAAGGCTCGGACTTGACCATCGACCACGTCGTGCCCAAGCGCCGAGGAGGGCAGGATACGTGGGACAACCTTGTGGCATGTTGTCGAAGATGCAACCTGATGAAAGGCGACAAGACGCCGCAACAGGCCCGCATGAACCTGCTCCGCCAGCCGAGCCGGCCGCACTACGTGCCGTACATCAGCCTCCCGCAGTATCTGCGAGCCAGGCGCGAGCCGGAATGGAGCCCTTTCCTGCCAAGGTTCGACGCGTTCGAAGAGGACCTGGTGCCGGCCTGATCGGCATCTCCCGGCGAGCCCTCCCGCGTCGGCGGTATCATGGTGCCGTTGGCTGTTGGGCGTGTGCGTCTGCAAAGATCCCGGCCACGGATGGAGGGGACTGATGGATGTTCTTCGCATTGAGGGCGGGAGGTCGCTGGTCGGCGAACTCGAGGTGCCTGGAAGCAAAAACGCATCGCTTGCGATCCTTTCCGCGGTTTTGCTTGGCAAAGGCACCACCGTTTTGCACAACGTGCCCAGGGTTTCCGACACGCTGATCAAGGCCAGGTTGCTGACGCACTTCGGCGCCGGGGTCCAGTGGCGGGAGGCCTCGCTGATCGTCGATTCGACGGACATCCACCCCGGGCAGGCGGACGAGGAGACGGTGCGCTCCATCCGCACCTCGTTCTATCTCCTTGGGCCGTTGCTCGCGCGGAACGGCCAGGCCGAGTTGCCGGCTCCCGGAGGGTGTCGGATCGGTGCCCGTCCTGTGGACTTCCATCTGAAGGGCTTGGCCCTGCTCGGGGCGGAGATCGTTCTGGAAGGCGGAGTCTACAGGGCGCGGACGCGGGGCCTGCGGGGCGCGGAGATCTACTTGGACTTTCCCAGCGCCGGAGCCACTCAGCACCTGATGGCGACCGCGACCCTCGCCGATGGCGTCACCATCATTCAGAACGCCGCCGTGGAGCCGGAGGTCACGGCTCTCGCGGCCTTCCTCAACCGCATGGGAGCCCGCATCGAGGGCGCGGGAACGAGCACGATCACCATCACGGGAGCGAGCTCGCTCAGCGGATGCGAGTTCCGGGTCCCGTCCGACCGCCTGCAGGCCGGCACGTACCTGGCCGCGGCGGCCATCACCCGCGGCGACGTGACGGTGCGGGGGATTCTGCCGGACAATCAGACGGCTCTCGTGAACAAGCTCAGGGAGGCCGGAGCGAGGATCGAAGAGGGTCCGGACTGGGTGAGGGTCAGTTGCGACCGTCGGCTCAAAGGCATTCGGGTGAAAACCATGCCTTATCCCGGTTTCCCGACGGACATGCAGCAGATCATGGCTGCAGTGCTGTCGCTCGCCGAGGGAACGAGCATCGTCGAGGAAACGATCTATGAGAGTCGGATCGGGCACGTCGCCGAGCTGAACCGCATGGGCGCGCGCATGCGCGTCGAGGGGCGCACGACGGTCATCGAAGGCGTTCCCAGCCTCAAGGGCGCTGCCGTCGAGGCCAGCGACCTTCGGGCCGGTGCGGCGCTCGTTCTCGCGGGGCTCGCCGCCGAGGGCGCCACCTTCGTGAGGAACGTGCGCTACATCGACCGCGGGTACGAGAACTTCGAACAGACGCTCACGGCGCTGGGAGCCTCCATCGAGCGTTTGGATTCGCAGGACTTGGAAGAGGCGAGGCAGACGCTGGAGTGAGACTCGTTCCGGAGATCGGCATCGACCTAGGCACGGCGAACATCCTGGTCTTTCGCCGAGGCAGGGGCATCGTGCTCTCGGAGCCGACCGTTGTGGCGATCAACATGCAGACCGGCAAGGTTCTCGCCGTGGGCAACGATGCCAGGGAGATGCTCGGCAAGACCCCGGGGAACATCCAAGCCATCAAGCCGCTGCAGGGAGGCGTGATCGCCGACTACACCACCACCCTGAAGATGCTCGAGCACATCTTGGACAAGGTGTGCGGCCGGCGCCGGATGTTCAAGCCGAGGGTGCTGATCTGCGTTCCCAGCGGCGTGACGAACGTCGAGAAGAGGGCGGTGATCCAGGCCGCGAAGGAGGCCGGCGCCGGCGAAGCCATGACGATCGAGGAGCCGATGGCCGCCGCGATCGGAGCCGGCCTGCCCATCGCCGCGCCCGGCGGGAACATGGTGGTGGACATCGGCGGGGGCACCACCGACATCGCCGTCATCAGCCTCGGGGGCATCGTTCTGTCCGAGAGCATCCGGATCGCGGGAAACCGGATGGACGACGCGATCATCCGGCACATCCGCAACGCCTACAACCTGATGATCGGCGAGCCGACGGCGGAGGAGATCAAGATCAAGATCGGATCGGCCTATCCGCTCGAGCAGGAGCTGGAGATGGAAGTCCGCGGCCGAGACATGGTTCACGGTCTGCCCAAGACCGTGAGGGTCCGCAGCGAGGAGATCCGCGATGCCTTGGCGGAGACCGTTCGCCTCATCGAGGAGAAGCTGTGCCAGGTCTTGGAGCAGACGCCTCCGGAGTTGGCCAGCGACGTCATCGAACGGGGAATCACGCTCACCGGAGGAGGCGCCCTCCTGCGCAACCTCGACCGGTTGCTCGAGGAGAAGACGGGAATCCCCGTGAGGGTCGCGGAGAACGCCATGGACTGCGTTGCGATCGGGACGGGTATCGCTCTCGAGCGGTTTGACGACATACTGAGGGCCGGCGCCGTCGGCGATCTGTAGCGCGCCCGGAGACCAGCCATGAAAGCCGCCCGTTTGTTGCTTTTCCTCCTCGCCTCGTTGCCGATCGCCTGTGGTTCCGCCCAAGACGGGGAGCAGGCCAGAGAGAAGCTCCAGAGCCGACCCATGGCGGTGGACGCCGCGGCCGGGGGACAGGTCGCGACGCGAGGCGAGGCAGCGAAAGCCTTCGGAGAGGCCGGACGCGTGCTGGGCGAGGTTTTGCGCCTTCCGCGGCCGGAGCTCGGGGAGTTGCTCTCCGGCGATGCCAGCCAGCCTCTGCGGAGATCGGAGACGATTCTCGCCATCCATCGGCTGTTCGAGCATGTCCGCCCGAGGTTCTGCTTCACGCCTAGGATGGTTGCCTACGAGCCCTCGAGGATCACTCTGCCGTCCGGCGACCCGGCGAGGGGAGCGCTGGAGGAACTGATCCGCTGGCAGGTCGTGGCGAAGCTCGGACCTTTGGCCGCCGGCGACAAGACCACGGTGACCGTCGACGAGCTGGGAGACGCCCTCGGTTTCGCCCTCGCGAGGTTGGCGGATTTGACGCACATGCCCAGCACCCGCTGGAGCCCCTACCTGATGGACGACGAAGGGGTGGCTCAAGACATCGTATCTAGGTCCAAGAACGGTTCCAGCTCGGAGTAGGGTAGGTCCCGGGCGTCGCACCCGAGCCTAGCGCACAGCGCCGCGGCGACGCCGGCCGCTTCCCCCGTCGCCCGACACACCGGCTGGATGCGGATGGCGCTCTGGGCGACGAACGAGGCGCTGATGCACCGGCCGGCCACGAACAGATTCGAGAAGCCCTTGACCACGAGGCACTCGTAGGGGATGTCGTGCCACTCACCCTCGGGGAACTTCCGGTAGTCGGTGCCGACCTTCAGGTGGATGTCCACCGGATACCGGTTGCGGGCCACGGGGTTTGGGAACTTCCGGCAGGACTGGTGATCCTCTTCGGTGAGAACGTACTCGCCCACGGCGCGCTGCGTCTCCCGAATGCCGATCAAAGGAGCGATGACCGAGACGTAGGCGCTCTCGGCCCCGCCAAAGAAGCTCCGCACGAAGCGGGCGATGCGATGCACCTTCTCCCGACCGATCTGGTAGGCCCGGCTGAGCTCCCACGGATCCATCGGGTCCAGCCCGGCGATGCGCGGGGCGTTGAAAGCCATCTCGCCGGGACGTCCGTTGACCGTGAAGCCTTGGAAGTAGCCAAGGTCGTCCTCCTCCAGAATGCCCTCCCGGACCGCTTGCTCGATCCAGGGAGCCATCGAACCCTTCCTCGCGTCGCTGAAACCGAACTCCATGAAACCCGGGCGATCGCAACGGAGGTGCGGCCTCAGGCTCTCGCGGAGCTTGTCCGTGTCGAATCCGCCCATCGTGAACCGCAGGGTCATGGGCTGGTGAATGCCCTCCTCGTTGCCGGACAGCATCTCCGCACCCGCGATGCGACTGAGTTCCGCATCTCCGGTGGCGTCCACGAACACCTTGCCTCGGATCTCCGAAGCGGCAAGCCGCAATTTGCCTAGCGACCGGAGGGCAGCTCCCCGGTGCTGGACCAGCAGGCTCTGGATTCTGCCCCGATCCGTTGTTGCTCCGACGAGAGTGGCGTTGAAGAGGCACCTGACGCCCGCCTGCGACGCTAGGCGATCGAGGACGAGCGGAAGCATCGCGGGATCGTACCAATCGTCCGCGTGTTCGACCGTGCCGGGATTCGGTTGCAGGGCGGTCTGCTCCCGAAGAATGTCCAGATTCACGCCGCGGGACAGCTTGTGCGGTCCGATGTAGTTCGGCATCTGGGGGGTCACCCAGCCGTTCGATTGGGTGCCTCCCAACGATCCGAACTGCTCGACGACCAGCGTCCTGGCTCCAGCACGGCCTGCCGCGATCGCCGCAGCCGCCCCAGCGGTGCCGCCCCCGCAGACGACGACATCGAAGACCTCGCTCACGCCCCACCGCCTTGTCGGAGCCAGACGCACATCGAGTTCGGTCCCCGGTTGCACCAAAGGAAGTAAGGAATCATGCGGGCCGTCTGTGGCGCTTCCTCGCTGGCCCCAAGGGGAGCGTAGAGGCCGTCGGCGAACTCGCCC
>JAOACB010000044.1 GCA_026418055.1 Fimbriimonadales bacterium | reverse complement strand
GTCGAAGGGCGCTCCGGGCGCACGCGGATCGTGACGGGCGGCCGGTCGACGATCTCTCCCAGCCACCAGGCCTCCCATCGGCGCATCGACGCGTCCGCATCGGGTTTGGTCTCCAGGTTCAGCTCCGGCATGGCCGCGCTCCCGCCGGATTATGGACAGTCCGCCGTACAATGGCGGCATGGTTGCGCGTGCTTCCGTCGTCGGGGCGCTGCTGCTCGCCGCCTTCGCCGCCCCGTCGCAGACCTTCCGCGTGCGCTACTCTCAGGAGGCGTTCGCCGGGCCGTTCAGCGGCTCCGTCGTCGTGTACCTGTCGAAAGGCGCGGAGGAGCCGAGGCTCGGGCCGAGCTGGACCTCGCCCGAGCCCGTGCTGGTCGCTCGGTTCCGCGACGTCGGTCCGGGCCGCTGGATGCTGCTGGACGGATCGACCGTCGTCGGCGGCCGGAAGAGGCTCGAGGCCATCGAGCCGGGGGAGTACCTCGTGCAAGCGGTGGTGGACCGCAACCTAGGGGGGCGAGCCGTGGGAACGAGCCCGGGGAACCTAGCGTCGCGCGCGATCCGGGTCCGGGTGGATTCCCGGGCGCGCATCGACCTGACCTGCGACACGGTTCTGCCCGAGCCGCGGTTCGAGGAAACCGGCCGGGTCAAGCTCGTGCGCCTGCGTTCCCAGCTGCTGAGCGCCTTCCACCGAAGGCCCGTGTTCCTGCTGGCGGCGGTCGGTTTGCCCGAGGGATGGTCCGCGGCCCGCGAGTGGCCGGTGGTGTACGAGGTGCCCGGGTTCGGAGGGAGCGTGTGGCTGTACAGCGGCCTGGGCTTTCTTCCCGAGACCGACCGTGCGGGCGAGCCGTTCGTGCACGTGGTGCTGGACCCGGAGTGCCCGACGGGGCACAGCGTGTTCGCCGACAGCGCCAACAACGGACCCTATGGCCGCGCGCTGGTCGAGGAGCTGATCCCCGAGATCGAGCGCCGGTTCCGTTGCGGCGGGCGGCCCGAGGCGCGCTTCGTGACCGGCCACAGCAGCGGCGGCTGGGCCAGCCTGTGGCTGCAGATCCAGCATCCCGACGTTTTCGGCGGATGCTGGTCCACCGCGCCGGACTACGTGGACTTCCGCTCGTTCTGCAACACCGACATCTATCGTCCCGGAGCCAACCTGTACGCGCAAGGGGGCAGGGAAACCCCGCTCATCCGGGGCGGCGGGCGCGTTCTGGCCACGGTGCGGGAGTTCTGTCTGCGCGAGTACGGATTGAGGGGCGAGCAGATGGGCTCGTTCGTGGCGGTGTTCAGTCCGCGAGGCAGGGACGGCCAGCCCGCTCCCTTGTGGGACTGGGAGACCGGAGCCGTCGACCCGAAGGTCGCGGAGGCTTGGCGGGCTTACGACATCGGGCACGTGCTGCGCACGCGCTGGGCCGAGCTCGGGCCGAAGCTCAGGGGCAAGCTGTTCGTCGCGTGCGGCGAGGAGGACACCTTCTACCTGGAGCGCCCGCTCCGGCTGCTGGCCCGGGACCTGGAGACCCTGGACGCGGGGGCCACCGTGCTGTTCGTGCCGGGCGACCACTCCACGATGATGACCCCGGAGCTGAGGCGGCGCATCGACCGCGAGATCGCCGAGCGCTACCGAAGGTTCCGCGAGTCGAAGGCCTCCACAGCCCAGAACGACGGGCCCGCGGCGGCGTCCTCGACCTGGATCCTCACCTTGAAAGCCTTGACCGCCGGCACGACGATCGGTTCGCCGTCGCCTCCCACGCCGCGGCCGGTGGCCAGACGCACCCATCTCTGGCCGTTCCAAGCCTCCGCGCGGTAGAGGCGGATGCGGCGGCCGGCCTCGACCAGCCTCAGTCGGTCGAACCGCACGCCGTTGGCGGCGCGGAACTCGATCCAGGCCCGGCGGTCCTGCGCTTGGGCGGACCATCGCGTCCGGGGCTCGGCGTCGGCGGCCTTGTCCGGCCCGTACGCGGGATCGTCGCGGAGCGTGCTGGACGAGAGCGCAGGCAGGCCCTCGAGCAGGTTGCGGTAGACGCGTCCCGCGGCCAGTGCGCGCTTCAGCTCGACGAGCCTGCGCTCGGCGGCGGCGGGAACGCGTCCGGAGCGGTCGACCCCCACCGCGAGCAACAGGCCGGCTCCGCGCCGCTGCACCTCGCTCGCCAGCCGGAACAGGTCGAGGGGCGTGCGCAGCGCGTCCTCCGGTTGCCAGAACCAACCCTCCTGCGCGGAAGTGTCGGCCACCAGCATGGGGAGGTAGTAATCCTGCCCGAGGTAGCGCACCACGGGGTTGTGGCCGGTGACCGGCGGCAGCGTGCGCAGTCCGCTCAGTGCGTCGGTTGGCCAGAGGGCCGCCTGCCTTCCGGCCACGAAGCTCCTGAAGTAGGAGACGGGGGAGACGGGCACGCGCGTTCCGTCTCGGAAGCTGTGGTTCAGCACGATCATGCAGTCGGGCTGGATCCTCTTGGCCGAGCGGTAGAGCCTGGAGAGCGCCTTGTCGGTGTCCGGGCCGAGGTCGAACGGCGCGTCCAGCCACAGCTGGAAGATCGGTCCGTAGCCGGACAGCAGCTCGGAGATCTGCGCTGCGACGAAGCCCTCGTACTCCTCGGGGCTGCGCGACGGCTGATGGCGGGCGTCCCAGCCGAGCGAGTAGGCCAGACCGGGCAGCAGACCATGCCTGCGGCAGGCCTCCACGAAGCCCCGAACGACGTCCGGCTGGTCGGCGGTCTTGACGCTGAACTCGGTCTGACCGGAGGGCCACAGGCAGAATCCGTGGCGGTCCTTGACCGTGAGCACGGCGTAGCGGAAGCCGGCGCGCTTGGCCACGAGCACCCACTGCTCGGGGTCGGCCTTCGAGGGCGCGTACTGGTCGACGCCGACGGCGGCGCGGCCTTGCTCGTCTCCCGTGAACGTGGACATGCCGAAGTGCAGGAACAGCCCTCGCTTCTGGGCCTGCCACCGCTCGAGGACGGCGTTGGGCCGCAGGGCCGGCCAGTCGGTCGGTGCCGTCAGGCTCTGGGCCGCGGCGAGGCACATCAGGCCGAGCATGGGCCGTTGCTACCCGTTCTGCGGGGAGGACGTCAAGGCGAGGGGGTATGATCCACAGTCCGAGGGTTGCGGCGGAGAGGATAGGCGTCCCAGCGGGTCCGTGCGCGAGTGGCGCGCCTTCGAAGGTCTGTGGTATCCTACGTGCTTGCGTCACCCGTCTTCCGCCGCGGCGGAGGCGGGCGCCCCAGTTTGGACCAGGAGCAAAGGACATGAAGGTGCGTGCGAGCGTGAAGAAGATGTGCGACAAGTGCAAGATCATTCGCCGCAAGGGCGTCGTGCGTGTCCTTTGCGAGAACCCCAAGCACAAGCAGCGGCAGGGCTGAACGAGTAGGAGCAGATTCACAGAGCAATGGCACGTATCGCTGGCGTCGATCTTCCCCGCGACAAGGCCGTCCTGTACGCCTTGCCGCTCATCTACGGCATCGGCAAGCACAACGCCCACGAGGTGGTGGAGAAGGCCGGGGTGGACCCCCGCAAGAAGGTTCGCGATCTGACGGAGGCCGAGGTTGGCGCCCTGCGCGAGGTGATCGACCGCGACTACCAGGTGGAGGGCGACCTGCGGCGCGAGGTGAACTCGAACATCCGCCGCCTGATCGAGATCGGGTCCTACAGGGGTCTGCGGCACCGCCGCGGGTTGCCCGTGCGCGGCCAGAACACGCGCAGCAACGCCCGCACGCGCAAGGGCGCGAAGAAGACCGTGGCCGGCAAGAAGAAGGCCAAGAAGTAAGGGTTTCCGATGGCAAGAAAGCAGACCTCCAAAGGCAAAGCGAAGGAGAAGAAGAACATCCCGGTCGGGATCGCGCACATCCACGCCTCGTTCAACAACACGATCGTGACGATCACCGACCCCCAGGGCAACGTGATCAGTTGGGCTTCCGCGGGCCGCGTCAACTTCAAGGGCAGCCGCAAGGGCACGCCGTTCGCGGCCCAGGTGGCCGCGGACCAGGCCGCCCGGCGGGCCCAGGAGCACGGGTTGCGCAAGGTGGACGTGCACCTGAACGGTCCCGGCGGCGGACGGGAGACCGCGATCCGCGCCTTGGCGGCGTCCGGCCTCGAGGTGCTGTCGATCTGCGACAAGACCAAGGTTCCGCACAACGGTTGCCGCCCGCCCAAGCGGCGCCGCGTCTGAGGGAGGGCGAGCAGCACACCCGAAATGCCACACATCACTACGCTCGACCTGCGAAGCGACTACGGGAAGTTCGTGCTCGAGCCCTTGGAGAGGGGCTATGGGCAGACGATCGGCAACGCCCTGCGGCGCGTCCTGCTCAGCTCCATCGAGGGGGCTGCGATCTGCGCCGTGCGCATCGACAAGGTGTTCCACGAGTTCGCCCCGATCCCCGGGGTCAAGGAGGACGCCACCCAGCTTCTGCTGAACCTGCACGACGTCGCCATCCGGTTCGACAGCGTGCCGCAGCCCAGCGAGCCGGACCGGGTGCTGCACCTGAGCGTGCAGGGCCCCGGCAAGGTTCTGGCGGCCGACATCCGTTGCCCCGAGGGCGTCACGGTGGTCAACCCGGACGCCTACCTGGCGACCATCAGCGACCCCGAGGCGACGCTCTCGATGGAGCTGTTCGTGGGTTGGGGTGTGGGCTACGTGCTGCCGGAGAAGCAGGAGAAGTACCGGGGCATCATCGGCGTCATCCCCGTCGGCGCCCAGTTCACGCCGGTCAAGCGCGTTGGCTACAACGTCGAGCAGACGCGCGTCGGCATGCGCACGGACTACGAGCGGCTGACGCTGGACGTGTGGACGAACGGCGCTCTCAGCCCCAACGACGCCGTCAGCCAGGCGGCGCGCATCCTGGAGAAGTACTTCCGGCTGTTCTTCGAGCTCGGCGAGGGCGACTTCGTGCCGCGCTCGTCGATCGACGCGGAGCTGGGCGGCGAGCTGCAGAACGTCCCCGACATGAACATCGAGGAGCTCAGCTTCTCGCAGCGCACGTACAACTGTCTGCGGAGGAGCGGGGTGCTCACGCTCAAGGCGCTGCTGTCCACCACGGAGGCGGACCTGCGCAGCATCCGGGGGTTCGGGCAGCGCGCTCTGGAGGAGGTTCGCGGCAAGCTTCTGGAGCTCGGCTACGAGCTGAAGCCGGGCAAAGCCTCCTTCCGCCATCTGGAGCACGACGACGAGGAGGACGAGGGCTGAGTCCTCCGGATCGCCGAGGGAGTTTGGAACCGCTATGAGACACTTGGTTGACCGCAGAAAGCTCGGACTGCCCAGCGACCAGCGCAGGGCGCTCTTGCACAACCTGACCCGGCAGTTCGTCCGGCACGGCTACGTGCGCACGACGCTGGGCAGGGCCAAGGAGCTGCAGCGCGTGGTGGAGAAGCTGATCACCACCGCCAAGCAGGACACGCTGGCCGCGCGCCGCGAGGCCCGCAAGATCCTCGTCGGGCACTCGTCGAGCAGCCCCAAGCCGGAGCGTCTGCTGGCCGGCAAGTCCCCGCTGGAGAAGATCGCTCTGTTGCAGCAGCGCAGCCTGCTCAACGGAGAGGACCTGGTGAAGTACCTCTTCGACGAAGTCGCCCCGCGCTACAAGGACCGCAACGGCGGCTACACGAGGCTGACCAAGATCGGCAAGCGCCGCGGCGACGGCGCTCCCTGCGCGGTGCTGGAGCTGGTTGACTGAGCGCATCCGACTGGTCGTCGCGTACGACGGAACCGATTTCCGCGGCTGGGCCGCGAATCCTGGGCAGAGAACCGTCCAGGGCACATTGAAAGATGCTGTGAGCCGGACCTTGGGCGAGGAAACCGAGGTCGTTGGGGCGAGCCGGACCGACGCCGGGGCGCACGCCCGCGGACAGGTGTGCCACTTCGACGCCCGCGCGGGCATCCCGGCCGAGCGATGGACGGGCGTGCTGAACCGCATCCTGCCGCCCGACGTGAGGGTTTTGGACAGCCGGGCCGTGCCGGAAGCGTTCCACAGCCGCTTCTGCGCGCGCTGGAGGCTGTACCGCTACCGGATCCTGGTGGGAGCCCCCGACCCGTTCCGCGAGCGGTACGCGTTCCGCCACGGCCGCGGCCTGGACCTCGGAGCCATGCGCGAGGCCGCCGATCGACTGATCGGCGAGCACGACTTCCGAGCCTTCAGCGAGGAGCTGAAGGGTCAGGGGAACACCGTGCGGGCCCTTCTGAGGGTCGACGTGGCGGCCGTCCGGGACGAGGTGCGCATCGACGTGGCCGGCACGGCCTTCGTGAAGGGCATGATGCGCCGGATCGCGGGGTTCCTGCTGGAGGTCGGCAAGGGCCAGCGTCCGGCGGACGACGCCGAGGGCCTGCTGGGTGAGCGCCGCGGCGAGCTGCAGTGGCCGGTCGTGCTTCCCGCCAAGGGATTGACCCTCCTCAGGGTCGCCTACGGCAGGACGCTGCGCGACGTGCGGCTGCTCGCGGAATCCGAGCGACACAGCATCGAGAGAGACCGAACCGAACCGATCCGGCCTGCGGGCCGATCGAGGGAACAACGATGAACAGGACTTACACAGCCAAAGAGGGAAGCATCGAGCGCAAGTGGTACGTGGTGGACGCCACGGGCGTGCCGATCGGTCGCTTGGCAGCCCAGGTCGCTCAGGTGCTTCGGGGCAAGCACAAGCCCACCTTCACGTACAACATGGACTGTGGCGACTACGTGATCGTGGTCAACGCCGAGAAGGCCGTTCTGACGGGCCGCAAGGACGAGGAGCTGATCTATTGGCACACCGGTTGGCCGGACGGTCTGCGCAGCGTGCAGCGCGGACGTCTGCTGCGGGAGCGGCCCGAGCGCCTGATCGAGCGCGCGGTTTGGGGCATGACCCCGAAGACGCGCCTCGGCAGGCAGATCATCAAGAAGCTGAAGGTCTACCGCGGCTCGGAGCACCCGCACGCGGCCCAGGCCCCCGAACCGCTGAAGATCAACAAGGACTGACGAAGACCGATGGCGACTGAAACGTATTACGGAACCGGGCGGCGCAAGAGCGCGGTCGCCCGCGTGTGGCTCAAGCCCGGCGAGGGCAACATCGAGATCAACGGCCGAAGCCTGACGGAGTATCTGGGCCGTCCCGTGCTGGAGATCCTGGTGCGCAGCCCCCTGACCGCCCTCGAGCTGGAGGGCCGCTACGACGTGAAGGCGCGGGTGCGCGGCGGCGGGATCAGCGGCCAAGCCGGAGCAGTGCGTCTGGGCATCGCACGGGCGCTGGTGGAGTACGACAGCGAGTTCCGCAAGCCTCTGCGGCAGGGAGGGTTCCTCACCCGGGACGCGCGCGTCAAGGAGCGCAAGAAGTACGGTCGCAAGAAGGCCCGGCGCGGGTTCCAGTTCGTCAAGCGCTGAGGGCGGCGTCGCGACGTGCCGCAGGTTCGGGGCGCGGCCCTTCGGTCCGCGCCCCCTTTCGTTCGCGAGAGACGACCAGGGTGAGTTCCCAGCCGATGTCCAGCGAGGCGGGCCACCGGATTCAGCCGCTGTGGCGGAGACCCCGGGTGGCGCGGTTGCTGGTGGTGGCGCTGCTGGCGGAGATCGGCTTCGCGGTGCTCAACATCTCGACCATGCCCGTGTACCTGCGGGAGGACCGCGGGTTCGGCGAGGGCATCATCGCGCTCGTCGTCACCACGTTCCTGCTGTCCGAGGCGCTCTTCAAGGGGTCGATGGGTCATCTGGCGGACCGCCATGGCAGGAGGCGGCTGATGGTGCTGGGCACGGCGCTCACCGCGTTCACCCCTTTGCTCACCATGGCGGTGCCCGGCCACTGGGGGGTGGGCGAGACGCTGAGCCTGATGGCCCTGCGCGTGGTCGATGGCCTTGGAGCGGCCATGCTGTGGCCCGCGGCGTTCGCGCTGATGAACGACACGGTTGCCGACGGCGAGCGCCAGGAGGCGATGAGCCTGCTGAACATGTGCTACCTCGTGGGGATCGCGCTGGCCTTGCCGATCGGGGGGCTCGTCAACGACACGCTGGGGCCGTGGTTCGCCGAATGGGGCGGGGCCCGCGTGCCGAGCCTTCTGCTCGCGTCGTTGCTGTTCGCGGGGGTGTCCGTCTCGGCGTTCCGCTTCGTGCCCAGCGGGCGCGAGCTGCGTCGCAGCCGCTCCGAGCTCCACGGACCCGCGGACGGCGAGGACCTGCGCACGCTGCTGCTTTCGGCGCGACGCATCCCCAGCTACCTGCTGCTGGGTTTCGTCACCTTCGTGGGAGTCGGCTTCCCGATGGTTCCGATCAAGCTGTTCGCGAAGGATCAGTTCCAGATGAGCGAGACCCAGTTCGGGGTGCTGGTGCTGCCCGGAGCGATCCTGATGGCCGCGCTCAGCGTCCCCATGGCGAAATACGGCGAGCGGATCGGGCGCGTGCGCGCGGTGCACCTGGGGATGTTCCTCTGCACCGTGGGTTTGGCGGTGATCTCCTCCGGGGCGTTCGTACCGGCTCTGCGCACGGCCTGGGTGTTCGGGCTGGGGGGCATCCCGCTGGGAATCGGCTTCCTGCTCACGATCCCAGCTTGGTACGCCAGCGTGTCGGAGCTGGACCCCAAGACGCGCGCCGCCAACATTGGAGCGGTGATGACCGCGCAGGGCCTCGGAGCCATCGTGGGAGCCCCGCTGGGGGGCCTCGTGTACCAGCACCGGTACTGGTTCGCGGACCTGTACCGCTCTGTGCTCGCCGCCGGAGGCGTGGACCGGTGGGTGCACCCCGAGGCGCTCCGCCTGCTCACCGAGGGTTTCGGAAGGTACACGCTGTTTCTGGGTTGCCTCGCGTTCGTGCTGACGGGATGGTTGCTCGGTCTGCGCATCCTGCGGCCGACGCACGGTCCCGATTCTCACGGATCTGCCCCCGCCCGGGGCGATAATGCTGGATAGAGGTGGCACAACCCTCCAGGGTCGACGGGGAAACCGGTGGCAAGAACTCCGACCGCAGCCTGCGGTATGCGCTCCTCTACTGGCTGGGAGGCTCCCTGTGGATCCTCCTTTCCGATCGCCTGCTGTTCGGCGAAACCGGCCCGCTGGCGATCGGCAGCATGCTGAAGGGGCTGGGCTTCGTGACGGTCACCTCCCTCCTTCTGTGGGGGATGCTCCGGCGCAACGGCCGTTACCTCCGCGAGGCGGCCGTGAGGGCGGAGCGGAACGAGGCCACGCTGCAGTCGCTGCTGGAGGCTCTGCAGGAGGGGCTCGCCGAGGTGGACGGCGAGGGTCGGTTGCTCCGCTGGAACCCGGCCTTCGCCGAGCAGTTCCTCCTCGAGCCGGGGGAGAGGCCCGACGTCGGCAGGCTGTTCGGCGAAGAGGCGGCCCGCGCGATGGCCGGTTTGCTGGACGGCTCGGACCTGCGCTCGGTGCGCTTCGATGTGCTGGCCGAGAGGGGCGACAGGATCATCCTGTACCAAGTGGCGGCGAGTCCTCTGCGACGGCCGGCGGTCGGCCGAGCCGTTGTGGTCACGTCGGACCTGAGCGAAAGAACACGGGCCGAGCGCCTTCTGCAGGAGGCCAACGAGAGGTTGGAGCGCTTGGCGCGCTCCCGCACGGCGGCTCTGGAAGCCACGAACCGCGAGTTGGCCGCTTTCGCGGCCACCGTGGCGCACGACCTGAGGTCGCCGATCCGCGCGATGGCCGGCTACGCCTCGATGGTTCTGGAGGACGCGGGCGAGACGCTCGACGAGGAGTCGAGGGAGAACCTGCGCCGCATCCAGGCCTCCGCCGAGCGCCTGAACCACATGGTCGAGAGCCTGTTGCGCATGGCTCGATCCACCGACCGGCAGCTGCGCATCGAGCCTGTGGATCTGGCGGTGCAGGCGCGCCGCATCGCGGGAGAGATCGCCGCGCAGGAGCCCGGGCGCTCCGTCGACTTTGAGATTCAGGATCGCATGGTGGTGGAGGCGGATGCCGCCATGTTGGAGAGCGTGCTGCAGAACCTTCTGTCGAACGCATGGAAGTTCACGCGCGGCAAGCCCGACGCCCGGATCGCCGTGCGGCTGGAAGAGCTGCCGGAGGGTTGGGTGCTGCGGGTCGAGGACAACGGCGTGGGCTTCGACCGGACGCGGGCCGACGAGCTGTTCAGCCCGTTCCGAAGGTTGCATGATGCCCGCGAATACCCCGGAGAGGGGATCGGCCTCGCGACCGTCGCGAGGATCGCCCACCGGCACGGTGGCAGGGTTGGGGCCGAGGGCGAGCCGGGGCGGGGCGCCTCCTTCTGGCTGATGCTCCCGCGCCGGGCTCCCGACTGCGCCGCCTGAGCGCAAGCGCGCCGAACCGGGGCGTAGGTATCATGGAGCCGGCGGATGGGGCTTGAGTCCCGGAGCCTCCCGCACACCGCACAGAGGGTTTGACACCATGGCAACCAAAATCGGCATCAACGGATTCGGCCGCATCGGGCGGCTCTCGCTCCGCACCATCCTGAAGCGCTATCCGGGCGAGCTGGAGGTCGTGGCCGTCAACGACCTGACCGACGCCAAGACCAACGCGCACCTGCTGAAGTACGACAGCACGTTCGGTCGTTTCGATGGCACGGTCGGTGTTGAGGGCGACAGCATCGTCGTCAACGGCAAGGCCATCAAGGTGTTCGCGGAGAAGGATCCCGCGGCGATCGACTGGTCGAGCCTCGGCGTCGAGATCGTGTTGGAGTCCACGGGCAAGTTCACCAACCGCGAGGACGCCGCCAAGCACCTGGGCGGCACCGTGAAGAAGGTTTTGATCAGCGCGCCGGCCAAGGGCGAGGACGTGACGGTGGTTTTGGGCGTGAACGAGGGCGACTACGACCCGTCCAAGCACCACGTGGTGTCCAACGCCAGCTGCACCACCAACTCGCTGGCGCCCGTGGCCAAGGTGCTGCACGAGAACTTCGGCATCGTCAAGGGCCTGATGACCACGGTGCACGCCTACACCAACGACCAGCGCATCCAGGACATGGCGCACAAGGATCTGCGCCGCGCCCGAGCCGCAGCCGTGAGCATCATCCCGACCACGACGGGCGCCGCCAAGGCGATCGGGCTGGTTCTTCCGGAGCTGAAGGGCAAGCTGGACGGCTACGCGCTGCGCGTTCCGACGCTGACCGGCTCGGTCACCGACCTGACCCTGGAGCTGAGCCGCGAGGTGACGGTCGAGGAGGTGAATGCCGCGGTGAAGGCCGCCGCGGAGGGTCCGCTGAAGGGCATCCTCTGCTACATGGAGGACCCGATCGTGTCGGCGGACATCGTGCAGGACGACCACAGCGCGATCTACGACGCGGGCATGGCCAAGGTGATCGGCGGCAACATGCTGAAGATCCTCAGCTGGTACGACAACGAGTGGGGCTACAGCTGCCGCGTGGCCGACCTTCTGCACTACTTCGTGCAGAAGGGCCTCTGATCCCTCCGATCGGGAGCGAGACGAGGGAGGGGGCCGCCGGGCGGCCCCCTCCGCCGTTTCCGCCTCCTGTTCCGCCGAACGTGCAGAGCGTAGAATGAGTCCGATGGGTCTTCGCATCCGCCCGAACGTGCGCCGCATGGTTCCGTACTCCCCGGGCAAGCCGGTCGCCGAGGTCCAGAGGGAGCTGGGTCTCGACAGCGTCGTGAAGCTCGCCAGCAACGAGAACCCTCTGGGCCCGTCGCCGAAGGCCGTCGAGGCGGTGCGCCGCGCCGCGGCCTGTCTGCACGTGTATCCGGACGGATCGGCGTACGAGCTGCGACAGGCCCTGTCGCGCAAGTTCGGCGTTCCCCCGTCGCAGATCCTGCTGGGCAACGGCAGCGACGAGCTGATCCACCTGCTGGGTCTGGTGTTCCTCGGGGCTGCCGACGACGAGATGGTGGTCGGCGACCCCTCGTTCGTGCGCTACGACGCGGCCGCCCACCTAGCCGACTGCCGGCTGGTCAAGGTGCCGCTCGACGGCGACCTGGTGCACGACCTGAAGGCGATGGCTCGGGCGATCACCCCCGGCACCAAGATGGTGTTCGTCGCCAACCCTAACAACCCCACGGGCACGATCGTGCGGAAGCCCGAGGTGGACGCGTTCCTGCGGGACCTGCCCGACGGCGTGGTGCTGGTGCTCGACGAGGCGTACTACGAGTTCGCCGCGGACGTGCCGGACTTCCCGAGCAGCCTCGAGTACGTGCGAGCGGGCAAGCCGGTGGTTGGCCTGAGAACCTTCAGCAAGGCCTACGGGCTGGCCGGCATCCGCATCGGCTACGGGTTCGCCCCCGAGGAGGTGGTGGACGCCGTGGATCGAGCGCGCGAGCCGTTCGACGTGAACAGTCTGGCGCAAGCCGCCGCGGTGGCGGCGTTGGAGGACGACGAGCACGTGGCGCGCACGGTTGCGAACAATCGCGCGGGGGCCGAGCGGATCGCCGAGGCGCTGCGGGAGGCCGGCGCGCGCGTCTATCCGACCTGGGCGAACTTCGTGTACGCCGACCTCGGCCGGCCCGCGCAGCCGGTGTTCGACGCGCTGCTCCGCAAGGGAGTGATCGTGCGCACGGCGGCGTCGATGGGAAGCGCCACCGGCCTGCGCGTCAGCGTGGGAACACCCGACGAGGTGGAGCGCTTCGTGAGGGCCTTCCGAGAGGTGGCCTCGGCATGGTGATCGTGATGAAGCCCGGCGCGCCCGAGGCCGCGGTGAAGGAGGTCTCGCGGCACCTGGAGGGGCTCGGCTACATCCTTCACACCAGCCGCGGCGTCGGCCGGACCTTGATCGGCGCAGTCGGCCTGCCGGAGATCGACAAGGCGGCGGTGGCCGATTCCCTGCGGGGGCACGACTGGGTCGAGGATGTCGTGCTCATCAGCAAGCCGTACAAGTTCGTCTCCCGAGAGTACCAAGCTCGCGACACGGTGGTCGATGTGGACGGTTTGCCCATCGGCGGACCGGGGGTGGTGGTGATGGCCGGTCCTTGCACGGTGGAATCCGAGGAGCAGGTCGAGGCGGTTGCTGCCCTGGTGGCCCGCGCGGGGGCGACCGTTCTGCGCGGCGGCGCGTACAAGCCCTCCACGTCGCCGTACAGCTTCCACGGCATGGGGGAGCCCGCGCTGCGCATCCTGCGCGGCGCCGCGGACCGCCACGGTCTCAAGGTGGTCACCGAGGTGATGGACGTGCGGCGGGTGGAGGAGGTTGCCCGCTTCGCCGACATCCTGCAGATCGGCACGCGCAACATGCAGAACTACGACCTGTTGCAGGAGGTCGGTCAGTCGGGCAAGCCGGTTCTGCTGAAGCGAGGCATGAGCGCCAAGTACGAGGAGTGGCTGCTGGCCGCGGAGTACATCGCGACGAAGGGCAACCCCAGGATCCTGCTTTGCGAGCGCGGCATCCGGACCTTCGAGACCGCCACACGCAACACGCTGGACCTGAACGCGGTGCCGACCGTGAAGGGCCTGAGCCATCTGCCGATGGTGGTCGACCCGAGCCATGGCACAGGCCGCCGGGAGCTCGTGGCTCCGATGGCGCTGGCGGCGGTGGCGGCGGGCGCCGACGCGCTGATCGTCGAGGTGCATCCCGATCCCGACCACGCCGTGAAGGACGGCCAGCAGAGCCAGACGCCGGCGCAGTTCTCCGAGATGATGGTGAAGGTGGCGCGCGTCTGCGAGGCCATCGGCCGCAGCCTGCTGCGGCCCGCATCCGCCTGACCGCACGTAGGTAAAGTTCGGCCATGGATCCGCGCATGGCCGAGGTTCGCCGTTGGCTGACCGAGCGCCACGACGAGCTCGTCGCCGACACCGTCTCGATGTTGCGGATCGCGAGCCTGCAGGACGATCCGTCGCCCGGCGCGCCGTACGGAGCCAACGTGCGCGCCGCGTTGGACCTTGCGCTGGACCTGAGCCGTGCCTGGGGGTTGCGAACGAAGGACCTCGACGGTCACGCCGGGTTCGCCGAGATCGGGGAGGGGGCGCCGCTGGTGCTCTCGCTCGGCCACCTCGACGTGGTTCCGCCAGGCAACGGCTGGACGTGCGACCCGTTCGGCGCCGAGATCCGGGACGGATGGATCTACGCGAGGGGAGCCACCGACGACAAAGGCCCCACGATGGCCAGCCTGTACGCCCTGCGGGCCCTTCGCGACGTCTGCCCCGACCTCCGCGCGCGCCTGCGGGTGGTGTTCGGTTGCAACGAGGAGTCGGGCATGGAGTGCGTGAAGCACTACGTGGCCACCGAGGAGGCTCCCACGTTCGGCATCTCCCCCGACGCCGGCTGGCCTCTGGCCCACGCCGAGAAGGGCATCGCGAACTTCGTGGTGTCGTTCGCCGCACCCCGCGAGGGGTTCGATCTGATGGACATCGAGGGCGGGGAGCGGCCGAACGTGGTGATGGACCGCTGCGAGGCCAAGGTGCGCGTCGATCGCCGTCTGCGCCCCGAGGTCGAGGCCAACCTCGCGAGGGCTTGGGACCGCAACGTGGAGTGGGAGTGGGACGGCGACCTGCTGACGGCGGTCGCGAGGGGCAAGGCCGCGCACGCCGCTCACCCGTTCGCGGGCGATTCCGCCGCCGTGCGCCTCTTCCGCTTCCTATCCGAGGTTGCGCCCAGCGAGCGCAAGGAGGAGTTCGCGCGGGCCTTGGAGACGGGCCATCCCTCGGGCGTCGGCCTGGGCATCCACGGTTGCGACGAGCCGAGCGGCGACCTCACGAGCAACCTCGGCATCGTGAGCTTCGACGACGGGAGGGTGTCGCTGCTGTTCAACGTGCGCTATCCCGTCACGTGGACCGGTGCGGAGCTGCGCAGGCGCGTCGAAGCCAAGCTGGCGAAGCTCGGTCCGGCTTGGAGGCTCGAGAGGTTCAACGACGCGCCGCCGCTGTACTTTCCGCTGGACCACCCGATGGTGTCGGCGATCCGCGAGGTGGTGCGGCTCGAGCTGGGGATCGAGGATCCTCCCATCGTGATGGGGGGCGGCACGTACGCGAGGGTGGTGCCGAACACGGTGAGCGTGGGAGCCTCGCTGCCTGGAGACGGAGCGGCGCACGAGTCGGACGAGCGGATCCATGTGGACCACTTGCTCAAGCTGTCCGAAGTGTACGCGCACATGTTGCTTCGGCTCGCCACGCTGGCCGCACGGACGTCGTAGTTTCGAACATGAGGGCGAAGATGGGTTGGATTGGAGCACTGCTTTCCGCCGCGTTGCTGTCGGTCGGGTTCTTCAGCCCGCAGGGCGGCGAGCCTCAGAGCGTGTACGCCTTCCGGGCGAAGGACATCGACGGCAGGGACCGCTCGCTGGCGGAGTTCCGGGGCAAGGTTCTGCTGATCGTGAACACCGCCAGCCGATGCGGGTACACGCGCCAGTACGAGGGGCTCGAGAGGCTCTACCGAGCTCACAGCAAGGACGGTCTGGTGGTGCTGGGTTTCCCCTGCAACCAGTTCGGAAACCAGGAGCCAGGTTCGGAGAGGGACATCAAGCAGTTCTGCTCGCAGAACTACGGCGTCACGTTTCCGATGTTCGCCAAGATCGACGTGAACGGGCCGAACGCTCACCCGCTGTACCGCTGGCTGAAGGCTCAGACGAAGGACGCCGCGGACATCCAGTGGAACTTCACGAAGTTCCTGGTGGGGCGCGACGGCAAGGTTCTGGGCCGCTTCGCGTCGAGCGTCGCGCCGGAAAGCCCGGAGTTGCGGGAGGCCGTGCGCAAGGCGCTGGCCTCTCGGAAGTAGCTAAGGACAGGGCCCAAACTCCCCTCCGCTCGGCGACTGGAAGGTAGCGTTCGCCCGTCATGGACGGCGCGACGACCCCTTACCCGTTTGCCGACACCCCCACCGGCCGCTCCTTCGCGGAGCAGGGCTACCACGTGGCCCGCGGCGTCTTCGATACTGAGGAGATCCGCGAGCTGGAAGCGGACTTCGACCGCATCGTGGCCCAGCTGCTCGGCTCAGGCGAGAACGTGAACGCCCGGTGGGGCGGGCCCGAGATGGAGCGCCTGGGGGCGCAGGCCACCACCGTGGTGCACACCCACAACGTGCAGCGCTACTCGGCGCGGTGGTTGCGGGCCCTTCTCGCCCCGAGGCTGCTCGAGCAGTTCACGGCGATCCTAGGGCCGGACGTCGTGCTGCACCACACCAAGCTGTTCCAGAAGCCGAGCGAAACCGGCGCGCCGTTCCCCATGCACCAGGATTGGAGCTACTTCCCCACCGAAAGGGACTCGATGCTCGCAGGCATCATCCACGTGAGCGAGGCCACCGACGAGATGGGTTGCCTGCGGGTGGTGCCCGGCTCGCACCGCTTGGGCCGGGTGCGGGGCACCTCCGGCCAAGAGGAGTCGGAGCTGCTCGCCCGGTACCCGCTGGAGGAGGCGGTGCCGCTGGAGGCGGAGCCCGGGGATGTGGTGTTCTTCCACTACTTCACGCTGCACGGCTCCATGCCGAACCGCTCGAACAAGGTTCGCAAGACCGTGCTCGTGCAGGTTTACGCGGGGGACGACCAAGTGGAGGCCGGCATCCCCCACCCCGACGAGCGCCTCGTGCTGGCGGGATGGAACCACCGGGCCACCCGCTCGCGCGCAGACACCCTCAAGTGAGCCGTTAGCGCAGTCCGGCGAGGATGTCCTCGCGCGTCTTGAAATGCAGCTTCGCCACCGAAGCCAGGGCGGCCTCGCCGTGCCTGCGGACGAACTCCCTGCCCGCCTGGAGGACGTTCGGGCCGCAGCCCTTGGGCAGGGCTGTCTCCCAACGCTTCGAGAGCTCGTCGAGCTGCCAGAGGAACTTGGCTCTGGCCAGCACCGAGGCCGCCGCCACGGCGAGGTCGCTCTCGGCCTTGGTCCGGGAGACCACGTTGGCCTGCCTGCCCCGCTCCTGCAGCCTCGAGCGGAGCAGCTGCGGCGTCGCGAACTGGTCCGACACGATGAGCCCCGCGTCCTGCCGTGCGAGCAGCTCCTCGATGGCCTTGCCGTGGGCCCACGCCAACAGTCGGTTCAGGTTGCCGATCTTCGCGTACAGCTCGTTGTACTTGGCCGGCGAGACGGCCACGACGGCGTTCGGGCAGACCCGCAGGATGCGCCTGGCGAGCTGATCGGCCTGACGATCGGAGAGCTTTTTGCTGTCCCGGACGCCCTCCAGCTCGGCGAGGTGCTCTGGCCCGACGTAGCAGGCCGCTACGACCAGCGGCCCGAAGAAGTCCCCCTTGCCGCTCTCGTCGACGCCGATCCGCCCCTCGTCCATGGACCGGTGAGTGTACCTGCGGCAGGTATCCTCTGCCTGCGGAGGGAGCGTTGAGGGGCCTGCAGCTGGCGATCAAACGTTTGGCGGATGTGGCGTTCTCTGCGGTGGTGCTGATCGCCCTGTCTCCGTTGCTGCTGCTGATCGCGCTGGGGATCAAGCTGGCGTCGCCCGGACCGGTGTTCTACCGCCAGCTGCGCCTGGGGCTCGGAGGCAGGCCGTTCGGCATCTTCAAGTTCCGCACGATGCACCCCAACGCGCCGGTGCTGAGGAACCCCGACGGCTCGATGTACACCGGCGCGGACGACCCGCGCGTGTTCCCGCTGGGGCGCGTGCTGCGCAAGCTCAGCTTGGACGAGCTGCCGCAGTTCCTCAACGTGCTCCTGGGCCAGATGAGCGTGGTCGGTCCAAGGCCGGACCCGGTGGGGTTCGAGGAGCAGTACGACGAGCGCGAGAGGCGCAAGCTGGACCTGCGGCCCGGCATCACCGGCTGGGCGATGGTCAATGGGCGGAACTCCATCCCTTGGAAGAAGCGCGTGGAGCTCGACGCTTGGTACGTGGAGCACTACTCGCTGTGGCTGGACGCGAAGATCTTCCTTCTGACCATCCCGCTCGTGCTGCTGGGCCGCGGGGTGCACCAGTCGGAAGGCCCCAAGCCGGAGGCTCCCGTTGCCTGAACCGTGGTGGGGGACGCCCGGACGGCCTGGGGCCACCGAGGTCGCCGTCGAGGGCGCCCGGGCTTGGATGGCCCTCGACCCGTTCGATTCCGAGTGCTTCGGCTTTCCCATGGCCAAGATCGAGGCCGCCGAGGGGGACGAGCGGTGCAGCCGAGAGCTGTTTCGGGAGGCGGTGCGGAGGGCGGGGGAGATCGGGTGGCGGCACCTCGCCGTCCGGGTGCCGGACGGCAGGCCGGCGCTGGCCCAGTCGTTGGAGCGGGCAGGGTTCTTCTGGGTGGATGCGACGGTGGTGTTCGAGCGGTCCTTGGTCGGATTCGCGGCTGAGGCGGACCCGCAGATCGCGCCGGCGGCCGAGGGGCAGCTGCGCCGTCTGCAGGCCATCGCCAGGGGCGCGTTCGCCCAGAGCCGCTACCAGACCGACCCGCACCTGCCGCCCGAGGGAGCGCGGAGGCTCACCGACGCCTGGGTCGCCAACCTGTGGGCCGGGCGCGCGGATCTCGTGCTGGTGGCCGATCCGGTCCACCCGGTCGGGTTCGTCGCCTGCCTGTTCGACCCTGCGCGGCGATCGGCACAGATCGACCTGATCGCGGTTGCGGAGGAGGGACGGGGAAGGGGCGTCGGCCGGCGGCTCGTGCTCGAGGCCTGCCGGCATTACTCCGGCCGCGCGGATAGGCTGGAAGTGGGCACGCAGCTCGCGAACCTCGGCGCCGTCCGGCTCTACGAGGCTTGCGGCTGCCGGCTGGCGCGCTCGGCGCTCACGTTCCACTGGGCGGCGCCAGACCTTCGAGCCCGGTGGTAACCTGCGGCGCGGAGGGAGGACCCAACCGCATGGACAGAACGAACCATCAGGACATCCGCATCGGTGCCATGGCCAGCATGAGCGCCGGCCCGGAGTACATCGCCAAGATCATCGACCACGGCTTCGAGTCGTTCGAGCCCAACTGCTGGCAGCACATCGGTCCGATCGATCTGGAGGACTACGCCAAGCGCGTGCTCGACATCTGCGGCGACAGGGCAGTCATCAACGCCATCGGCATCTACGGCAACCCGTTGCAGGACGAGCAGACCCGGGAGGATTGGGCGCGCATGATCCGAGCGGCCAAGTTCTTCGGCGCGAAGGCCGTGTGCGGGTTCGCCGGGGCGCTCGAGGACCGCTCGGTCGACGGCAACATGGAGCGGTTCAAGGAGGTTTGGGAGCCGCTCGCCAAGCTCGCCGAGGACGAGGGCGTGAAGATCGGGTTCGAGAACTGCGACATGGGTGGCACTTGGGAGCGGCCCAAGTACAACATCGCCCACAGCCCGAGGGCATGGGAGATGATGTTCGACGCGGTGCCGAGCGAGGCTCTGGGCCTCGAGTGGGAGCCTTGCCACCAGATGGTCAGCCTTGCAGACCCGATCCGCCAGCTGCGCAAGTGGGCCCGCAAGGTGGTGCACCTGCACGGCAAGGACGCGACGGTGAACTGGGATCTGATCGAGGACTACGGCATCCGCAGCGGCCTGCCGATCGTGTACCACCGCACCCCCGGCTTCGGCGACACGAACTGGTCCGACGTGATCAGCATCCTCAGGCTCGCCGGCTTCCGGGGTTCGATCGACATCGAGGGATGGCACGACCCGGTGTACCGGGAGGAGCTGGAGATGACGGGCCAGGTGCACGCGCTGGAGTACCTGAAGTCGTGCCGCGGCGGCGACTACGTGCCGAACCCCTAGCGATCCGTCGGGCGCCGGGTTGGGCGGCGGGCGTCTCCCTCGGCGCCGAGGCCCCCGCGCGGCTTCCTGTGCCAAACTGCCTGCATGGCCGACTTCAGCTGGGAGAACCCGAAGCACCTGCACCGCAACCGGTTGCCTGCCCGCGGTTACTTCTTCCACTGCCCGCCGGGCAGGGCGGTGCTCCCGCTGGAGAGGGAACTCTCGCCTTGGGTGCTGAACCTGGGCGGGGCGTGGGACTTCGTTTTGAGGGAAACCCCGCTGGAGGACCCTCTGGGGTTCGGCGAATCCTGGCCCTCGACGGCCGACGATTTCGGGCCGGAGTCCGAACGGCCTCAGGTCGTTCCCGTGCCGTCGGTGTGGCAGACGCACTCGGAGGACCTGCCGCACTACACCAACGTGCAGTACCCGTTTCCGGTCGACCCTCCGAGGGTTCCCAGCGAGAACCCGACGGGCTACTACGCCACGAGGTTCCTGATCCCCGAAGGTTGGCAGGGCCTGCGCGTGCTGCTGCGCTTCGAGGGGGTGGACTCGTGCTTCACAGTCTGGCTGAACGGCGCGGAGATCGGGTCGAGCAAGGGCAGCCGCCTGCCCGCCGAGTTCGACGTCACCGAGGCTCTCTCGTGGAGCGAGGAGAACGTGCTGGCCGTCAAGGTGGTGAAGTGGTCCGACGCCAGCTACCTGGAGGACCAGGACATGTGGTGGCTGAGCGGCATCTTCCGCGACGTGCTGCTGCAGGCGGTGCCGACGCCTTGCATCCGCGACTTCTTCGCCCGGGCGCGCTGGGGGGAGAACGTCGGCGTGCTGGAGGTGGATGCCGAGCTGCAAGGCGCGGCAGACGGCGACTCGATCGTGGCCACGCTGGAGGCGCCGGACGGGTCGGTGGCCGCCACCGGTCGGGGGAGGGTGGCCGGCGACCGCGCCTCGTTGCGGCTCGAGGTGGCTGAGGCCCTTCCTTGGAGCGCGGAGGACCCGAACCTGTACCGCCTCCAGCTGGATCTGGTGGCCGCCCGAGGCGAGCCGATCGAGTCGGTGGCCGTGCGCGTGGGTTTCCGAACCGTCGAGATCCTCGACGGGCTGCTGCGGATCAACGGTCAGCCGGTGAAGTTCAAGGGAGTGAACCGACACGAGCACCATCCCCGCACGGGGCGCACGCTAAGCCTGGAGACCATGGAGCGCGACATTCGGCTCCTGAAGGCCCACAACGTGGACTCGGTGCGCACGTCGCACTATCCCGACGACCCCCGTTGGTACGAGCTGTGCGACGAGGCGGGCCTGTACATCGTGGATGAGTGCGACCTGGAGACCCACGGCTTCGAGCTGACGCGGCAGCCCCATCCGACGACCGATCCGGTGTGGCGCGACGCCTTCCTCGACCGGATGGAGCGCATGGTGCGTCGGGACAGGAACCATCCGTGCGTCGTGCTTTGGTCGCTCGGCAACGAGTCCGGCTACGGCGAGAACCACGCGGCCATGGCCGAGCTGGCGAGGCGCCTCGACCCCACCCGACCGATCCACTACGAAGGCGACTACCAGGGCGAGACCGCCGACGTGATGAGCCGCATGTACCCCGACCTGGAGACGGTGCACCGGATCGGCAGGGGCGAGGACCTCGAGGGCTGGATGCCCTTGCCCGCCGAGCGGCACGCCCACAAGCCTTGGATCTTCTGCGAGTACGCCCACGCGATGGGCAACGGCCCTGGAGGGCTGAAGGATTATTGGGAGGCCTTCTGGCAGTACCCGCGCATCCACGGGGCGTTCGTTTGGGAGTGGATCGACCACGGGTGGGAGGCTCGAACCGAGGACGGTAGGACCTACCACCTGTACGGCGGGGATTTCGGAGACGTGCCGAACGACGGCAACTTCATCTGCGACGGCCTGTTGCTGCCCGACCGAACTCCGTCTCCGGGTTTGCGGGAGCTGAAGCAGGTGTACTCGCCGCTCCGGTTCGAGGCCGTGGATCTCCCGCGAGGCTGGCTGAGGGTTCGCAACCTCCGTTGGTTCCGGGACCTGTCGGACTTGGTTGGAACGTGGAGCATCGAGGCCGACGGCCGTTGCGTGGCGTCCGGGGGTTTCCGCCTGCCGGAGGCAGCCCCCCAAGGCGAGGCCGACCTGATGCTGCCCCTGCCGAAGCTCGACCGCTGGAGGGGAGAGGGAACGCTCACGCTGCGGGCGCGCACCGCGGCCGACGCCGCTTGGCTGCCGGCAGGGCACGTGGTTGCGCATGCGCAGTTCCCGTTGCGCTTGGCAGAACCGTCGGTGGCGCCGCTGCCGCCGATCGCCCCCATGCAGGCGCTGGAGGAGAGCCCCACGGTCACGGTCTACTCGGGCCTGTGG
>JAOACB010000043.1 GCA_026418055.1 Fimbriimonadales bacterium | reverse complement strand
CTGCTACACCGATCGGTTCCTGCTGAACCCGGAGCACCCGGAGGAGGACTACAACCACGTGTGGCGGAACGTGGTGAAGAACTCGATCCCCGCCGAGTTCTGTCCGTTCCTGAGGGGAGGCGAGATGGCGCCCATCAACACGCAGTTCGACCTGGTGCGCGGCGGCCTCAAGGATCCCGAGCGGGCCTGCCGCGACGCCGCCCGCGACGGAACCGCGAGGATCCTGCGCAACGCGAGGCTGATCCCCCATCTGCGCAAGCTGTACGTCGAACTGACGGGGAGGGAACCGTGACCCAGAAGGCGCGCGAGCGGCGGAACCTGATCATCGCTCTGGGCTTTCTGTTGCCGAACTTCCTCGGCTTCCTCATCTTCACCCTGGGGCCCGTGGCGTTCACGTTCGGCGCGGCGTTCACCAACTGGGACCTGCGCAACATCGAGCCGCTCCGGTGGATCGGCCTCGAGAACTTCGCCAACCTGTTCAGCGACGCCCAGTTCTGGATCTACCTGGTCAACACGGTGTACTTCCTCCTGGGCATGCCGTTCGCCATCGCGGGCTCGCTGGCGGTGGCCGTTCTGCTGTCCACCAAGATCCGGGGCATCGTCGTGTACCGCACGTTGCTGTACCTGCCGAGCGTCACCAGCGGAGTGGCGGTGATGCTGCTGTGGAAGGTGCTGTACAACCCCGACTTCGGCCCCATCAACCACGCCATCGAGACGGTGCTCGGCTGGCTGGGATTCGCGAACGCGAAGGGGCCGAGCTGGCTTCTGTCCACCCAGAACCTGTTCGCGATCGCCGTCGAGCGGCTGGGCATCGACCCCGGGAACTTCGGGCTGGGAGCCCGCGAGGCGATCATCCTGATGGGCTTGTGGGGCGCCGTCGGCGGGGGCAACATGCTGCTGTACCTGGCCGCTCTCACGAACGTTCCCAAGGAGCTTCAGGAGGCCGCGGAGCTCGACGGGGCGTCCCGCTGGCAGACTTTCCGCAACGTCACTTGGCCCCAGCTGGCGCCGACCACGTTCTTCATCGTGGTGATGGGGTTCATCGGCGGGTTGCAGGGAGGCTTCGAGCAGGCCCGGGTGATGACAGGGGGAGGCCCCGCCGGCACCACCACCACGCTGGCGTACTACATCTACACCAAGGCGTTCACCGAGTTCCAGATGGGCTACGCCAGCGCGGTGGCGCTGGTGCTGTTCGCCTTCATCTTCGTCGTGACGCTCATCAACTGGAAGTTTGGGAACAAGGAGCTGAACTACTGATGGCGGCCGAGAACGTGAGGGGAGAGAGGACGCGCAAGGCGTTGGCGCACGTCGCGCTATGGGGGCTCGCCGCTCTCTCCTTGCTGCCGTTCTTCTGGATGGTGCTCGCGAGCTTCAAGCCGTTGTCCGAGGTCGAGTCCCCCAACCCGGTCCCCACGGAGTGGCACCCGGAGAACTACGGGCTGGTGTTCGAGCAGGTGCCCTTCGCGCGCTACTACTTCAACAGCGTCTTCATCGCCGCTTGGACCACGTTCCTGGTCGTGCTGACGAGCTCGATGGCGGCGTACGCGTTCAGCCGTCTGAGGTGGCCGGGGCGCGACCACGTGTTCCGCCTGTACCTCGCCACGATGATGATCCCTGGCCTGGTGACCACCATCCCGAACTTCAGCCTGATGGTGAAGCTGCGCCTGCTCGACAGCTACCAGGGACTCATCGTTCCGGCAGCGTTCAGCGCGTTCGGCACGTTCATGCTGAGACAGTTCATGCTGTCGATCCACCCCGCGCTGGACGAATCCGCGGAGGTGGACGGCGCGAGGCCCTGGCAGATCTTCTGGGACATCGTCATGCCTCTGTGTCGGCCGGGGCTGGTCACGCTGGCCATCTTCTCGTTCATGGGGAATTACGGCTCGCTGTTCTGGCCGCTGATCATGGTCAAGAGCGAGGCTCTGCGCACGCTGCCGATCGGCATGATGTACTTCGACAGCCAGTACGGGCGGCAGACGAACGTGCTGATGGCGGCCAGCGTGATGAACATCGTGCCTCTGGTGGTGCTGTTCGTGGCCGGCCAGAGGTTCTTCGTCAAGGGCATCATGCTGGGCAGCGTCAAAGGCTGACCCTGGGGCTCGCGCCGCGTGGCATACTCGGCTTGCGATGTCGTCCCTCTCCGACCACGGTGCGCGCGTTCGGCGTTTGGCGGGGGTCTTGGCCGAGCAAGGCTGCGACGCCTTCCTCGCTTCCTCTCCGATCACCATGGGCTTTCTCCATGGATTCCACGAGGGCGGCGGCGAGCGGTTCGTCGCCCTCGCGGTGAACCGGGACGGGCGGCACTGTCTGGTCTGCCCAGGGCTCTCCGCGACGCAGGCCCGGCGGGCCGGCATCCAAGACGTGCGGCCGTGGAACGATGGGGAGGATCCGATGGACCGCGTGCGCGAGCTGGCCGAGGAGTGGAGCCTCCGGACGGCCGTGATCGCCGTCGAGGACGACATGCGCGCCGACGCTCTGCTGGCGCTGCAGAAGGCGCTGCCCGCCGCGCTGTTCCAGCCCGCCCGCTCGGTCCTTGCGGAGTTCATGGGGCGCAAGGAGCCTTGGGAGGTCGATCGGTTGCGCAGGGCAGGACGGATCGCCGACGCCGCCTACGAGGCTCTGCTGGGCTGGATTCGGCCCGGCTTGACCGAACGGGAGGTCGCCGCGGGGATCGAGCGGGAGATGACCGAGCGTGGTGGCGGTCCGGGCTTCTGCATCGTCGCGGCCGGGGCCAACGGCGCGGAGCCGCACCATCTGAACGACGACACGGTTCTGCGCGAGGGCGATGTGGTGGTGCTGGACTTCGGTTGCTCCGTCGACCGCTATCCGAGCGACATCACGCGCACGGTGTGCCTGGGCAAGGCCAGCGACGAGGCCAAGCGCGTGTACGACGCCGTGTACCGGGCCCATCTGGCCGGGAGGGAGGCCGCCCGCCTCGGCGCGCCGTGCCAAGAGGTCGACCGGGCCGCCCGAAGGGTGATCGAGCAGGCTGGATACGGGGAGTGGTTCATGCACCGAACGGGCCACGGCATCGGGCTGCGAGGCCACGAGGATCCCTACATGGTGGAGGGCAACGAGACGCCGCTCGCCGTGGGCCACTGCTTCAGCGTGGAGCCGGGGGTGTACCTTCCCGGAAGGTTCGGCGTGAGGGTGGAGAACATCGTCACCATGGAGGAGGGCGGGTGCGTCAGCCTCAATGCCGAGCCTCCGGAGGCCCTGCCTGAGCTTCCGGTCTGACGGCCTGCCGCAGGCTGTCCGAAGTGCAACGTAGAACCCTGTTGGGGTACACCTTCGGCGGGCGTCGCCGAGCATCCCCGGCCGCTTTTGGGGCGTAACCGCATGGCGAGAAAAACCGATGCTCCTCCCGTCAACATCACGATCAACGGCATCGATCTGCAGGTCCCGAAGGGCGAGCTGATCGTGGAGTCGGTCAAGCGGCTCGGCCTCGAGATTCCGATCTTCTGCTACCACCCCCGCATGAAGCCCGTCGGCATGTGCCGCATGTGCCTGGTCGAGGTCGGCATGAAGCAGCCGGACGGCTCGGTGCGCAAGATGCCCAAGCCTCAGGCCGCCTGCACTCTTCCGGCCTCGGAGGGGTTGGTGATCTTCACGGACACCGAGCAGATCCACAAGGACCGCAAGGGGGTCTTGGAGTTCCTGCTCATCAACCATCCGCTGGACTGCCCCATCTGCGACCGCGGAGGCGAGTGCCCGTTGCAGAACAACACGCTGTTCTACGGGCCTTCCACCAGCCGCTTCGTTGAAATGAAGCGCCACGCCGTGAAGGCGTACCCCTTGAGCAAGCACGTGACCCTGGACCTCGAGCGCTGCATCCAGTGCGGACGCTGCGTGCGCTTCACCGAGGAGATCAGCGGCGACGCGCAACTGGCCTTCCGCCACCGGGGCGCGGAGATGCAACCGGTGACCTTCGAGCTCGAGGAGTTCACCTCGAAGTTCAGCGGCAACACCATCGAGATCTGCCCGGTGGGCGCCCTGACTTCGTCGCACTACCGCTTCCGCGCGAGGCCGTGGGACCTGGAAACGGCCCCCGGCATCTGCACGATGTGCTCGAACGGGTGCAACGTCTGGTTCGACCGCCGCAAAGGCAAGCTCGTGCGCATCAACGGTCGGACGAACGAGGCCGTGAACGAGGAGTGGACGTGCGACAAGGGCAAGTTCGGCACGGACTGGATGAACAACCCCCGGCGCGCCTCCGACGTCAAGGTGCGGCGCGGAGACGGGTTCTCGCGGGCTGACTGGGCCGAGGCCTACGCGGAGATCCTCGAGAGGTTCCGCGAGGGAGGCCACGAGGTGGCTGGTCTGGCGGGGCCCATGCTGTCCAACGAGGACCTCTACCTCCTGCGCAGGATGTTCGACGAGACGTTCGGAAGCTCGAACCTGGACCACCGCATGACCAGCGTGCAGGGTCCGGCCGTGGAGCCGCCCTCGTTCACGATCGAGGGTCTCGAGGACGAGAAGGGGGCGTTCGTCTTCGGGGCGTCGCTCTCGGACGAATCGCCGATCGTGTACCTGCGGCTGCGCAAGGCTTGGTATCGCCAGGGCGCGAGGATCTGCGTGGCCACGAGCCGCCCGGACGACGCGGACGCCTTCGCCGCCGTGTCCGTGCGCTATCCGCAGGGAGGCGAGGCCGAATTCCTGCGGAGCCTGGTGGCGGAGCTGCGGGTTCAGCTCGAGGGCGGTCGCAGTTTCGGCGAACTGGCGGACTTGGCCTCGACGCTCTTGGAAACGAGGGGACCGATCCTCGCAACCGAGTCGCTGTGGAACCTCGACCAAGCGGGGGAGGTTCTGGCCCAGCTGCGACTCGCGGCGGAGCTGCTCGGCGTGTCGCTGAACGTGATGGCCCTGGGGGCGAACGGGCAGGGAGCCGAGGAGCTGGGTGTCCGCCCGGACGCGTTCGACCGCACGGGCTTGGGCACGCGGCAGATCCTGGAGGCGTGCGCCGACGGCCGCATCCGAGCCCTTTGGCTGGCCGGCGTGGACCCATTCGAGGCTTTCCCGGATCGCTCCTTGGTGCAGAGGGCCCTGGAGAACGTGGAGTACCTCGTGGTCCAGACCGCTCTGGAGACCGAGGCCGCGGCCTACGCGAGCGTGGTTCTGCCGATCACGGCTCCGGGCGAGAGCGACGGCAGCTTCACCAACGTCGAGCGGCGCGTGCAGGCGTTCGAGAAGGCGGTCGATCCGCCTGCCGAAGCGAAGCCCGCGTGGCGCGTGTTCAGCGAGCTCATGGTGCGCGCCGAGCCGCGCACGCCCCACTTCTCGGCCAGGGAGATCCTCGCGGAGATCGCCCGGGAGGTTCCCGCCTTCCAAGGCGTGGAGTGGTCCGCCGCGCGCGACGGTGGGGTGTTGCTGGGGGCCCGACGGCCGCTCAGTCGCGCCCGAAGCTGAGGGCTCGCACCTGGAGGCTCAGCGAGAGGCCGTCGAAGCGCAGTCCGTCCACGGTCGGGAACGCGTCGTAGCGGAGGCTGAGCCGCGCGGCGTCGCTCAGCTGGAGGCCCACCTCCGCATTGGCTGTCGGCTCGATTCTCTTGCCGGACACCCTGCCTCCGGTCGTGTCCACCGCGTAGTCCATGTAGGCGAGGCCCGCGCGCACGGCCGCGAAGGGCACCGGACCGCGCCCGCTGCCGCGGAACTCCCGTCCGAACCCCAAGGTGACGGGAGCGAGCAGCACCGTGTTGCCGTTGCCCCGGCCGCTGATGAGTTCGACGTCCCCCACCAGCGTCCATCGGTCGCTCAGCCGCCTGGGGGTGGGGGAGATTCCGACGTTCAGCCACTCGCCGCCGAGGGCGTCCCGCACTTCCCCGCCCGAGGGGAGGTACACGCCGAGAGTGATCGACAGATCCGGCAACCGACTGTCGGCTGGAGCCAGCGAGGCAAGTCCCAATGCGAGCATCGGCAAGGTTCGGCGCAACATGCGTCCGAGAATACTGGATTGGTTGGGCCGGGCTGTCAGACCGGCCTTCCCAGGAGCCGCCGGACTCCCACGTTGAACCACCTCCAACGCACGGCGTGGCCGATCGCCCGCGCGACCTCCCTCAGGTCGTTTCGCTCCGCGCAGAGGCGCCGCAGCTCCTCGTAGGTGTCGGGCTGCCAGTCCTCGGGGAGGCTCATGCGGGCCACGGTCTTCAGGTCCAGCGGTCCGAGCGAGGGGCAGCGATCCAGCGCGCCCTCGATGGCCAGCTGGATCTTGGTGCGGATGCACTTCTCGCACCTTCCGCAGTTGCGCAAACCGTCCTTCGTGTAGCACACGCGAAGCCCCGCCAACGCGGCATCGGAGCGGGCGACCCTCACGGTCTTCTCGTACCTCGCATATTCCCATCCGTCCTGCTCCACGCGCAGCAGGCCGTTGGAGGCGCGCTGGTCGGTGAGAGGGTGGAAACCCCAGGGCCGGAGCGCGTCCAGCGGAGCGGAGGAGGGCAGCAGCAGGGTGTGGATGCGTTCGCTGAGCAGCATCGCCATGCCTGCGATGCACGCTCCGTGGGAGCGGTGGCTCCAGGAAACCCGCGCGAAGTCCCTGCGGAAGTTCGTCGCGAGGAACATCGGCTGGACTCCCATGGCCCGCGCCAAGCTCCCGAGCCGTGTCTCGAGCCCCTCACGGACCTCCGTGGAGCGGTGGTCGGAATCGAGACCGTGGATGAAAAGAGCCGCCCCGATGCGAGGCGAACAGCCGTCCTCGTTGTGGGTCAAGAGCGTGAACCAGCTGTCGATCCCGCCGGTGAACGTGGAGGCCACCAGCCGACCCGAGGGTGGATGGAACTTCTCGTAGCGGGATGGCTTGAGCCCGACGAGGCCTGGCCTTCCGTGCAGCCGCTGGTAGGCCTTCGCCCACAGCCGGTGGGTCTCCGCCAGGCTGGCGTCCACCGTGCCGCGGAACTCGATCGATGCCTCGAGGAAGTCGGCGAAAGGTCCCAGGATCGTACAGACCGCGGTGCCCCAGATCAGCTCCTCGTCGGGAGCCAGATCCACCGGCGCCTCGATCTCCAGCGTCCTCTCCCTGGGCAGAAGCCCGGGGTGGGTGAGCAGGAAGCGCCTCTTCCGCCATCCATCCGAGCAAGCGTGGTCGGCAGACTCAACCACCAACGAAGCCGGATACGGTTCCGGCCGCCTCTCCTTCTTGAGCGACATCGACAAACAACCCGAGGCGCCCTCCGTTCGGAGGCGCAACCCTCCTAGTCCAGTTTACGACCGAATGCCCGTTGCGGGGGTGCGGAAGGGACGTTTGGTAGGAATCGTTCCCTGCTTGGTCGAGGAACACTCCCAACCCGAGCGCGAGCTCTCGCACGGTGCCGGTGCCGGGGTCGGTGGCCCAGCCCATCGCCACCGAGGGCGCCGCATACGAGTCGTCGCCCTGCGCGTCCCGAAAGATGCCGATGCCGTTGGCGTTCGAGGCGCCGAGGGAGAGCGTGTTGCAGGCGTAGCGATCGTTGCCAGAAAGGTCCTCGAGCCAGCCGATGGAGAAGTCGTGGCCGGCCCCGGCGCTCATGTTCATCGTCGAGGCGTAGGCGTCGTTGCCCTCGGCGTCCAGCAGGGCCCCGACCGCGAAGTGCGCCGACGCTCCCTGGACGTACCAGACGCCGTCGTACCGATCGTTGCCGCCGCCATCGAGCAGCATCCCCACGCCCTTCCAATACCCGACCCCCTGGGCGAACACCCCCGCGCTGTAAGCGTCGTCCCCCCGCAGGTCCGCCAGCACGCCGAATCCTCCCCCCATCGAGTGCCCGTCCGAGTAGTCGGCTCGGCGGCCGAAGGCCGCCCCTTGGGAGCAGGACGCGTTGTGCTGGGCCGTCTGGGGCGACGGGAAGTCCAGCTGCTGGTCGTTGGCGACGTAGCGGTCGCTGCCCTCGGCGTCGAGCAGCAGACCCGAGCCATGGGTGCCGCCGAACCCCTGGGCGTTGGCGAACGCCTCGTAGCGGTCGTCTCCCCTGCGGTCGACCAGAAGCGCCACGCCGAACCGCGCGCTCGCCTGGCAGTCGGCGTAGCCGTCGTAGTCGTCGTTGCCCTCCCCGTCCCACAGCATCGCCGCGCCGAAGTCCGCCGAGGCGATGCCGGGTCCGCCGCACGCGTAACGGTCGTCGCCGGTACGGTCGAACACCCCGGCGATGCCGCACGCGGCTCGCGCGGGGCCTGGCCGGCGCAGGGACCTCCTGGCGGGCCAGTCGCCGATGCGCTTGGAGTCTAGGTCCTCGTGCGAAAGGTGCCGATCGTTGCCTCCCAAGTCGACGACGACGGACACAGGGTTGTCGGCGCCGACGTTCCTTCCCCCGCCGAGGTACACGTCGTCGCCGCCGAGGTCGAGGATCGCTAGGTACGCCTTCGAGGGGTATCTGTTCTTTCCCGCACCGCCGACCGCCACGGTGCCGTAGGGCGTGGGGATCTCCCCCTGCCCTGCGCCTGCAGCTTCCAGGGGCGCGGCGGCGCGGTGGGCCGCAAGGAACAGGTCGTGCGCGCCAGCCAGCATCGGCCTCGGATCGAACGACTGCAGGTCGCTCAGCCAAAGGGGCAAGTCCTTCGGCCCGCCCGCAGGCTCCTCGGTTTGCGAGGCGCGACGGAACAGGGCCTCCGGCCCACTGCGGAACGAGGCCTCCCGCCAATCGATCGCCACGGCGGATTGGCCGACGAGCCGAGTGAGCCGCTGGGTTCCCTCGCCACCCAACAGCCGCTCCGCGCCGAGGCAAAGGTCCTTCAAGTCCGCAGGCCTCGGACGCTTGGCTCGATCGTAGAGCGCAGCGATCGCTTCCTGGAGGGTCTTCGGAGGACTCGCCAAAGGATCCCCCAGCAGCGTGCGGCGCGTGCCGAAACCGAGGAGCCGACCGGCGGAGACAAAAGCCTCGTTCGGCTGGTCCGCCGTGGCCGACAGCGCGGCCATCAGGGAGCGCCCGAACGACGGCACGCGGAACGGAGCCGTCCAGTAGGCCTGGAAGGCGGGCAGGACGTACTCGTCCCCCTCGTAGAGCTGCAACACCTGGGTGTCCAGCACGGCCGTTCGAAGGTCGAGGCCTGCGGGTCGCAACAGAGTCTCCCAGTCGGGCTCGGGCGGAGCGACGAGGGTGACTGCGGCGGCGAGGGCAAGGATGGGCATGGCTCGGTTCCCGATCAGGGGAGGGGCTTGCCGCGGGCGGCCGTGTACACGCGGTACCAATCCTCGCGGCTCACTTCGATCTCGGCGGCCTTGGCCGCCTGTCGGATTCTTTCCGGCTGGGTGCTGCCGACGATCGGCACGATGCCGGAGGGGTGCCGCATCAGCCATGCCAGCGTGGCCTCGGTGCGCGTCACGCCGTGCTTGGCGGCCAAGCGGTCCAGTTCGGCCAGGAGCGCCTCCAGGGTCTCCCTGCGAGGATCGTCGGCACGAACCGTCCCCCCTTCCGCGAACAGCCCTCCCCCGACGGGACTCCAAGCCAGCGGGGTGATCCCGCGCTCCATGCACTGATCGAGGGTGCCGTCCACGAAGCAGTCGAGCCTGCCGGGGTGGATCTCGACCTGGTTCACGACCAAGGCGAACGGCAGCGCGCTCTGCAGCGCCGACACCATGCTGGGCGGGAAGTTCGAGACGCCGAACGTCTTGACCTTTCCGGCGGCGTGCAGCTTCAGGAACGCCTCAGCGACCTCGTCCGGGTCCATCAGCACGTCGGGCCTGTGGAGCTGGTACACGTCGATCGCTTCGATCCGCAGACGCTTCAGCGACTGCTCGCAGGACCAAACGATGTGTTTCTCGCTGAAGTCGTAGCGGTGCGGCGCCTCCGGATCGGGGTCTCCGTTCCATCGGATGCCGCATTTCGTGGCCACGAGGCACTCGCTCCGCATCGAGGGCACCTGATCGAGCACCTCGCCGTACAGCGCCTCGCAGGCTCCGGAGCAGTAGATGTCGGCGTGGTCGAACAGCGTGTAGCCCGCTTCGTAGGCGGAGATCACGGCCCGGTGGGCCGCCTCGCGGCGGTTGGAGTCGATGTCGGCGGGGTTCCACGTGCCCGCGATCCTCATGCAGCCGTAGGCCAGCTTGGAGGCGAAGAGGCCGGACTGGCCGATGCGAACCTGATCCATGCGGGCAGTATGACCGCTGTCGGATAGAATCCGGTGCATGATCGGAGCCCTGGTGGCAACGTTGGCGGCGGCCCGGACGCTCTGGCTCGTCGATCCGACGGGTTTGGACGCCCCTAGGCTGGCGTTGCTGCAGTCCTTGCAGGGCTTGGCCAACCGTTCCGGGCCTCTGGTTTGGCAGAAGGCGGGCGGCATGACCCGCATCCTTCTGGACCAGCTGCAGGCCGAGGGATGGACGTTCCGCGAGACGCGGGACGTGTGGCAGGCGGCGGAGGCGTTCCGGTCGCGCATCCGGGGAGCCGTGGTGTGCCGCGCCGGAGACGAAACGCTGAACGTCGCCGCGACTTGGGCCGGCCTGGAGAACCTGCTCGTGGTGGACGAGTCGCTCCAGCAGGAGGCGCTCGCGCGCGGCTGGAAGGTGCTGCGCGACGCGAGATCCCAGCTGCCGCCCGTATCCAGGCTACGCAGGGACCTCGCCGTGGAGCAACCGCCGAGCAAGGCGGGTTTCCTGCGCGACTACGCGATCCGTCACCGCGCCGAGTGCTACTGGACCGGCCACGACGACGCCGCTCGCTCGGCACGCACCGCCAGGCTTGTGCCCGGAGCCTTCGTGCTCGGCTGGGGAGAGGACGAGTTCCGCTGGGTCGAGGCGATCAGCCGACGATCCGGCTCTGGTGTGGCGGCCGATTGGTGCGCGAACCTGTCCGCCATGGAGCAAGCCGGAGGTTCGATCCGTCCGATGCCCAAGCCGCGGATCGAGCGCCCGCCCCGCAAAGGGGAGCGCGTCGTGGCGTTCGTGCTCACCGACGGCGACAACATCCAGTGGCTCACCCAGGGCATGCCGCTCCACCCCTCCTACTACGGCCACCCTCGGAGAGGCTCGTTCAAGATGACGTGGGAGGTTTCGCCGCTCCTGGCGCGATTCGCTCCCCGCGTTCTGGACTATCTGTTCGCCAAGGCGACGCCGGGAGACGGGTTCGTTGCGGCCGGCGCCCCCGGCTACGCCTATCCCTCTCTGGCCAGCGACAGGACGGTCTATGCCCGGCAGACCGCGCCGTTGCTCCGCCAGACGGGGCTGAGGGTCGTGGGGGTGATCGACGACAACGGGGGGTCGATGGAGTCGGTGGTGCCGCTCCTCGAGCTCCCGGAGGTGGACGCCGTGCTGTACAAGGCCTACTCGCCCTATCACAAGCTCGGAGGTCGCGTGCTGTGGCACAACGGCAAGCCCGTGGTCTCGTACCGCTTTCCGCTCTGGGAGGGCGTCGAGGGGTGGGGTCCGGACGACCTCGTGCGGTCGGTGGCCGCAATGTCGGACGACCCTACGAACCCGGATTCGTACGCCCTGGTGACCGTGCACGCCTGGTCGTTCGGGTCGATCGGCGGGCCCGTCGAGGCGGTGCGCCGTGTGGTGGATCGGTTGCCCGAGGGCACGCGCGTCGTGACGGCCCCCGAGCTGATCGAGTGGCTCGTGCGGTTCTGCAAGCCTCGATGACCCTTCTGTCGATTCTCCTCGGGATGGTGCCGTTGGCGGGGGCGGAGCTCTACGTGTCTCCCTCGGGCGACGACCGGGCCGCAGGCACGCGGGCTGCTCCGTTCCGCACTTTGGCGCGGGCGCAGCGCGCCCTACGCGAGCGGAAGGCATCGGCAGGCTTGCCCGAGGGAGGGGCCACCGTGGTCCTGTTGCCGGGGGTGTACCGGCTCTCGCAGCCGCTCGTGCTGACCCCCGAGGACTCTGGCGAGCCCGGCAAGCCGATCGTCTACCGAGCCAGCGAGCCGGGCAAGGCCGTTCTCACCTCGGAGGCCCCGGTCGAAGGGTGGCGCAGGCTGACCGAGGACCACCCTCTGGCGCCGCCCGAGGCCAGCGGCCGGCTGTGGTCGGCCGCGATCCAGGAGGGCTGGAGCTTCCGGTCGCTGTTCGTCGACGGGAAACCGATGCGCCGCGCCTCGTGGCCAGATTCCGACTCTTGGAGGCGCTGGCCCACTTTGCGGGCCGTGGGCCCGGCCGGCGTGCTGGGCACGCGGCTTCAGTTCCGCCCCAAGGCTCTCGAGGGGCTGCCGGTCAACGGCGACGCCGAGGTGCTGCTGCTCGACCCTCTTGGTTCGTTCACGCAGATAGGTGTTCTTCGGCAGATCGACCCGATCGACTCTCGGGCGAACCTCGCCAGCCGCAATCCTACGGGGGTGCCCAGCACCGAGTGGCGCTATCGCCTCGAGAATGGCCTGTCCATGCTGAACGAGCCGGGGGAATGGTGCGTGGACAGCCTGCGCGGCAGGGTGTTCCTCTGGCCGGTCGGCGACGACCTGCGGGGTAGGCGCGTCGAGGCGTCCAGGCTCACCCAGCTGGTGCGCCTGCAGGGGGACGCCTCCAGGCGCAGGTGGATCTCCCACGTGCGTTGGGTCGGCGTCGTTTTCCGCGGCACCGACCGCACCCCGGAGGACCGCTGGCCGGACGGTTGGGTGACGCCCGTTTCGGCGCCCGCCGAGGCCGCGCTGACGATCTCCGACGCCGAGGCATGCTCGGTCGAGGGTTGCCGGTTCGAGGACACCGGAGCGTGGGGACTGGCGATCGAGGGAAGGGCCCGCTCGTGCCGCGTGGTCGGGAATAGGTTCGAGCGGACCGGGGCCGGCGGCCTGTTGCTGGTCGGCGCCGGCGCCTCGAGGGACCACGGCAGGCACACCGTCGAGCGGAACGCCTTCTCACGCCTCGGTGCCTCCGGCTACTGGCAGAGCCCCGCGGTGTTGGTGTGCGGCAGCCATGAGAACCGCATCGCTTGGAACCGGTTCGAGCGCCTGCCGTGGGCTGCGGTCGCGCTCCTAGGGCCGCCCCAACCGGGTTTGGCGCCGCTTGCGGAGTCCGTCGACGCCTACGGGAACCCGAGGAACCGATGGCGAGGCCGATCCACCGCGCCGCAGGAGGACCTGCGGCCTTCCAAGAACGCGGTCGAGGGCAACTGGATCGTCGAGGCCATGGAGCGGTTGGATCTGGGTGGAGCGGTGCTCGGATGGTCTTGCGGCGGGGAGAACGCGATCCGCGGCAACGCCATCCACAGTCTGTCGGGCGCGGTCGGGAACCATCCGGTATGGCTCGACCGAGCAACGCGGGGCAACGTTGTGGAGGGCAACCGGATCTGGGCTCCCGGCACCCTGAAGGACGACGGCTCGAACGCGTGGCGCGACAACCCGATCTCGTCGACGCGCTTCGCCGCCTACGACGCGCTGGTGGAGGCGATCCGCCGCGAGGCCGAACGCCTAGGTGGATGGCCCGCCATCGGGGGCAGGTGAGCGATGGAGGCGGTGCCCCCCTACCTCGGCAACCACTGGGTCGACGCGTCCCAAACGATCGGCCAAGCGGGGATGGCAGTCGTGAGGTCCCAGTGCGCGGCGATCTTGGCGCGCCGCGAAGGCACCCTGGACGGCGAGGACCCGGAGGAGCTGCACCAGATGCGCGTCGCCTGCCGCCGGTTGCGGACCGCCGTGCGCCTTTTCGCTGCGTGGCTGCCTCCCGAGACCGAGACTCTGAGGACCGAGGCGGGATGGATAGGTTCGGTGCTCGGGCCTGTTCGCGACGCGGACGTGCAAACGGTGCACCTGGATTCGGCCGCCGAGGGTTGGCCGGAGGACGTCCGAGCCGCAGCGGAGCGCCTGCGCGGGTGGATTGTGGGTCGGCGCGAACAGGCGCGGAGCCGCATGACGGAAGAGTTGCGGTCCGACCGGTGGTTCGCCTTCGAGAACACGGTTCGGGCCGTGGCTCCCCTGGAGCCGCCCGCAGGCTGCCCCCCGGTGCAGCAGGCGGGTGCCGAAGTGATCCGCAGACGGTACCGCGCCGTGCGGCGCCGCGTCCGAGCGCTCGAGCCGGGTCAGGAGGATGCGCTGTTCCACGAGGCGCGGATCGCCGCGAAGAAGGCCCGCTACGCCATGGAGTTCCTCGCGCCGGTGTTCGGACCGGAGGCGAAGGCGTGCGCCAAGCGCCTGGCGGACCTCCAAGACCACCTCGGGCTGCTGCAGGACCGATCTGTGGCGCGCGGATGGGTCCGGGAGGCCGTGGCCGACCTGCCGGGCCAGGCGTTCGGGCTGGGCTACGTGCTCGGCGCATGGGACAGGGAGGCCGCGTGGCTCAAGGACAGCGTGTCGGAGCGCTGGAAGCCGGTGCGAGAGGCCTGGCGCAAGCTGCGCGAGGTGCTTCCGCGCCCTGCCGAAGAGGAGCCGGGCGGATCTCCGAACCAGCCAGAGGGGGAGCCTGGCCCGGCATAATGCGCCCATGATCGGCGTTCGGGAGGTTCGGTCCAGGTTTCCGTCGCTCGCGTCGGGTTTCGCCTTCCTCGACAACGCCGGGGGCACACAGGTCCCTCGATGCGTGGTCGACGCCGTGTCCCGTTACTTCGAAGACTCCTTCGTCCAGGTGGGAGGCCGCTACCCGCACTCCCTTCGTGCGACGGACGCCATCGAGCGCGCGCGGGAGTTCACGCGCCAGCTCGTCGGGGACGCAGGAGCCGGAGAGGCGGTGTTCGGCGCCTCGGCGTCGGTGTTGCTGCGGTTCTTGGCCGACGCGATCGCGCCGAAGCTGCGGCAGGGAGACGAGATCGTCGTGGCGGAGTCCAACCACGAGGCGAACGTAGGGCCTTGGGTGCGACTGGAGCGGCTGGGTGCCAGGGTCGTTTGGTGGCAGGCGGACCCCGACTCCGGCAGGTTGGAGACGAACGACCTGGGCCGGATCGTCTCCGAGCGGACCCGCGTCATCGCTTTGCCGCACGCTTCGAACATCCTCGGTCGCGTCGAGGACCTCTCGGCCGCCGTCCGGGCCGCCCGTTCCGTGAGGGCCCTCGTGGTCGCCGACGGCGTCGCCTACGCCCCCCATCGGCGGATGCGCGTCGCCGAGTGGGGAGCGGACTTCTACGTGTTCTCGTGCTACAAGGTGTTCGGGCCGCACCTCGCGGCGCTTTGGGGCCGCCGGGAAGCGTTCGACCGGCTGACGGGCCCGAACCACTTCTTTCTCCAGCGGGGCCCATTGCCGCCACGCTGGGAGCTCGGCGGTCCGAACCACGAGGCCTGCGCCGGATGGTGCGCGGTTCGAGACCATCTGGCATGGTTGGCGGGAGCCGAGGGGCGCGCGGACTTCGATTTCGATTCCGCCTTCGAAACGATCCGCGCGCTGGAGGCGCAACCGTTGGCGGCGTTGCTGGGATGGCTCGGCGAGGATCCACGGGTGCGCTTGGTCGGGCCACCCCGCGCCGAAGGGGATCGGCTTCCGATCGTCTCGTTCGTTCCCTTGCGGGCCTCGCCGGAGCGGCTGGCTGACGCCGCTGCCAGGGAGGGCATCGGCATCAAGCACGGCCATTTCTACGCCTACCGTCTGATGGAGGCCTTGGGGCTCGAGCCGGANCGCGGCGTCGTCCGGGTGAGTCTGGCGCACTACAACACGGTGGACGAGGCCGACCGCCTACGCAAGGCGCTCGACCCGCTGCTCGGCTGAGCGGCCTCCCAGCGCCGCATCTCCGCCAGCACGCGCTCGGCGCAGGCCACAACGTCGTCCGTGCCGCTCACGACCACGCTGGCGGTCTCGCGGGTCGGCAGCACGTGTTGGCGGAACATCGGCGCCACGTGCCCCGAGAAGCGCTCCATCACCTCCACCGGCGTTCGGCCCCTCTCCAGTACGTCCCGGGCCAACCTTCGCTTGAGGCAGACGTCCTCGGGGGTGTCGACGAACACCCGTACGGCGCAGAGCTCCCGCAGCTCCGGGAAGCAGAGCGCGAAGAGCCCCTCGATCAGCAGCACAGGGGAAGGGACCACCGTGTGGGTCTCGGGAAACCGTGTGTGCCGCGTGAAGTCGTACCTCGGCGCCTCGACGGTGCGGCCCGCCAAGAGCTCGCGGACGTGGGCCACGAGAAGGTCGTGCTCGATGGCGTCCGGATGGTCGAAGTTCTGCAGGCAGCGCTGTTCGAACGTCAGATGATCCAGCCGGCGGTAGTAGTCGTCGGTACGGAGGATCGTGCAGGGAACACGGTCGGCGACCGCCCTGGCCAAGGTGGTTTTCCCCGAGGCCGTTGCCCCCGCGATGGCGACCGCAAGCCGACCCACGGGACTCAAGGGTACCCGAAGCGCCCTGCCCTCGGTGGTGGAATGGTCGGGATGAGAGGATTTGAACCTCCGACCTCTGCGTCCCGAACGCAGCGCTCTACCAAGCTGAGCCACATCCCGACGCCCGCACGGAACATGCCCATTGTACATGACCGGCAGCTGCTCCGTCAACTCGGGCCCGCGCGCGGAGGCCCCGCAAACACGCGGGAACGCGACGGATGCGCCGGCGTCCTGTGAGCGTATCCGAATCCTCGGAGGAAAAACCATGAGCAAACGGATCAGTCTCGCGGTTCTCGTCACCTTCGCCCTCGTGGCCACGACCTTCGCCCAGGGCCCCGGAACGCGCATCTGCGACGGAACGGGAAAGAGCGACGGTCAGCGCCTCCTGGCGGGCCAAGCAAACGGCAGCGGCAACGGGCAGCGCATCCGCGAGCGCAAGCGCGACGGCTCCTGCGGAGGAGCCCAGAACCAGAACCGTCAGCGCCAGGGCAACGGCGGCGGCAAGCGTCAGGGAGGAAGGTAGGCGACCGGGCCTAAGCACGCGCCTGGCGGACCCCGCGGGGTCCGCCAGGCCGCGCTTCAGCACCGCTGGAAGGCCGGCGAGCCGAACAGAACCTTCGCCGCGGCCTCGGCCATCGAGCGGGCGCCCTCCGCTCTCCTCTTCGCGGCGGCCTCGGCCATCCAACCCTCCAACTCGGGCATCGGCGGTGCGTCGAACAGCGACGCCAAGCGTCGGGCCAGCGCCTCCGGCTCTCTCTGGTCCAAGCCCAGATCGGAACTGAAGAAGGCGGCTGGGAGCGCTCGCCCTAGGCCGCCGAGCAGGGTCGTCGCCCAGCGCAGCCTCTCGGCCATGGCCGCGCTGGAGATCCAGGACTCCCCTCCCTCCCAACCTGCCACGTCGGGAGGCGCCATCAGCGCCATGCCCATGGCCCGCATGGCCTGCGCCGCCGCTTGAAGCGGCGCGATCAGCCTCCTGGGTAGAGGCCCCTCGGCGGGAACCTCCGGAAGCAGACGCTCGCCGAGCCTGCATTGCCTCAGGGTGGGCACCACGAAGTCCAGCGGGCTCTTGACGATCGCGCGTCTGGCCTTGGAGGAGCGGAACTCGCCCGACAGGGCGATCTCCCGAACCAGAGCGCGCGCGTCCATTTCGGACTCCCTATAGCGCCGAGCGAACCGCTCCACGGTGGCGTCGTCGGGGTTCGGAAAGACGAACCATTCGAAGAAGCGGCGCACGATCCGTCGGCTGGTCTCCGGTCGGTCGCACAGAAGGCTCAGCACGTCGTCTCCGCCGAGCCTGCCTGTCTGGCCGAGCACCGTCTTCTCCCCGTCGTCGTGGAACGCCGGGCGGAACTGGAAGCGCGCGCTCGGGCCCAGGGGGCCGGAAGGGATCCTGCGCAGCGACCAGCCGGTGAACGCTCGGGCCGCCTCGCGGACGTCCTGCTCCGAATACGAGCCGATGCCGATGGTGAACAGCTCGAGCAGCTCCCTCGCGAAGTTCTCGTTCGGCCTGCCTCGCACGTTCTGCGCTCCGTCGAGCCACACGAGCATCGCGGGGTCCCGCGCGATCGCCCCCAGCAGGTCGGGGAAGCGGCCGAGTGCCAGCGAGCGCAGGGTTTCGATCTGGCCCGCCATGAGCGGCGCGCCGACCTTGGCGAGGCTCGTGGCGAAGTGGTTGTGCCAGAAGACCGTCAGCTTCTCCCGCAGGACGCGCCGCGTCGTGACCAGGTGGAGGGTCCACCACGCGACGGCCCCCGCCGGGTTCAGACGGCCGTTCTCGCCTACGAACCTCTCCGGCCCGATGGCCGCCGTCCCTTCGTCGGATTCCGATAGCAGGCTATCGACGGCGCGGGCGAAGCCCAGCGCGGAGAGGCGGTCGAGCTCCTCCTCGGTGGCACCGAGGCCGAAGCGGCGCAGGAGGTGGGCGATCAGAGCGCGGTCGCCTTCGGAGGCCATGCCAGCCTAGACGGTTGGGGCCGTCGGCGGTTCGGTCCCAAAGCCGCGAAGGATCCGACCTGGAGATCGGATCCTTCGACGGAGGACGCAACGGGACGTTCGAGACTACTTCTTGACCTCCGGGAAGGAGGCGGCCTTGTAGTCCTTCTCGCTGACGAACTTGTAGAGCTTGCTGCCCTCGAACTCGGCGGTGAAGGCGTACCGGATCTGCTTGCCCTTCTTGGTGTCCCTCTCCATCGACATCTTCTTGACCTGGGAGTCGGGAACCTCGACGTGCGAGCGAGTCTTCAGGTTGTAGAACTTCATGCTTTCCCTCCAGTGGGCTCCGGGCGCGGGTCGCGGCCCGGACGCGGCCAACGGTCGTCGAACCAGCTTCAATCGAAGCTGAATTCTTTTACCAGATACAGGTACGGTGGAAGGAAGCCGTTCGCATCGTTTTTTTCGGTCTTAACGTCCGGACCGGGCCCGAGGTCTGCAAGGGCCATAATGGTTCGACACGAATCGAGGCGTCGCACCGTGGCACAGAGCTTTGCATGCAACCTGGCGACACCCGAGCAGAAGCGGGAGTTCGAGCGCAAGGCGGTCGCCGAGCTGAGGGATCGCGGCTACCGGATGACGATGACCAGGATCCAGGTCATCCGCGCCCTGGGCGAGACGCACAGGGCCCTAAGTCCCTATGAGATCCATGCCCGCATCGTCGAGTCTGGCGGACGCATCGACGTCGTGAGCGTGTACCGCATCCTCGCGACGCTCGAGGAGACGGGGCTCGCACACCACGTGGCCTCGGTGAACGGCTACATCCCGTGCCGGTCGCTGGAGCCGCACGGCTTCCAGCAGCGGATGGTTTGCCGGCAGTGCGGCTGCGTCAGCGAGGTGAATCTGCCCGAAGCCTGCCAAGGCGGCCTCGAGGAGGGGGCGCGGACCCATCTGTTCCAGGTCGAAACTGCCCGGCTGGAACTCATCGGCCTCTGCGCCCATTGCGTCGCTCAGGGTTGAAGGGGGCCCTCGATCAGCGTGTGGCGCAGGCTTCGCCCAACGCTCCACACGGCCAGCAACAGGCGCCGCTCCCCCTCCGCGCGCAGAGACCGGGGCGAACGCGGCGGCCCGGGAGCTCGGTGCTTGACGTCCGTCACCCTGCCGGCGAGGCGCCGGAGGGCCGCTTGAGTGTGCTTCCTGTCGGCGGGGCCCGACCAGACCACCGCGTAGCTGCGGAGCCACGGGCTCCTGCATGCGGCTTCGGCGGTGAGATAGCCGTTCGAGTCTCCCAGCGGCCTGAGCCCGAACGAGCGGCACAAAGCCCCGAGGCACCCGGCCCGGATGGCGGCCGGATGCGCCTCGAGCAGCACCGAGCCCGGCTCCGCGGCGGCATCGGGGCACGGCTCGGGCAGCAGCGTGGAGCCGTCGGCGAGGGCGGCCCGCACCGTTCCCGCGCCTGCCGCCTCGGCGCCCAGAATGGCCAGCGCCTCGCGGCACTCCCAGCCGCACCCGAGGAACTCGATGCAGGCTCCCAGCCGTGCCAATTGCTCGTCGCGGGCCATCGGGCTGAGCTTCAGCACGGCCAACCTCAGCTCCCGCAAGCGGGGCAGCAGGGCGTCCAACGGAGGATCCGACCGAAGCGGGTCGGCCGATCGGCCGGCGGCGCTCCTTCTGGCCGGATCCGCGAACGCGAAGGAGAAGCCCCAGTCGGCCATCAGACAGTCCTGCGCCAAGACCCGCGCCTCCAGCCCCAGAGCGCGAAGGTTGTGTCGGGCGAGCTCGGCGCGCTCCGGATCCTTCTCGAAGCCGACCGCGGGGCCGCGCCCGGCCAGGGCGATCAGGTCCGCGCCGATGCCGACGGTCAGATCCGCCACCAGCTCCCCAGACGGGAACAGGGAGGCGTGGCGCCGGGCGAGCTCCTCGGCCGACGCCATCTCGAGCCCTTCGCGGTCGAACAGCATCCGGTCGGCGTGCCCGAACTTCGCGCGGGCGCGCCTTCGGAGCTCCCACTGGAGGAAGCCCCAGCGCGCGGCGTCCTCGCCGAGCCGCTCGCTTAGGCGCCGGATGTTCGCCGGCGTAGCCTCCAAGCCCTCGGCGGCCCGCAGCGCGAGCTCGAAGCGGAGATCCATCGGCGGAGCCGTTCTACCCTGCCGTCCAACCCCCTTCGCCCGGCGTAAGCCATAATCGGGAAGGCCCGCGGTCGCACCGAACGCGGGCAGGGTGTTCTCCGATGGCAGCGACGTTCCAACCTGCGAAGACCTGGCGCGAGAAGGTCGGTTTGGCCGAGATGCTCAAGGGCGGCGTGATCATGGATGTGGTCACGCCGGAGCAAGCGCGCATCGCCGAAGACGCGGGCGCGGTGGCCGTTATGGCGCTCGAGAGGGTTCCGGCCGACATTCGCCGAGACGGCGGCGTGGCTCGGATGAGCGATCCGGAGCTGATCCTCCGCATCAAGGAGGCGGTGAGCATCCCGGTGATGGCCAAGTGCCGCATCGGGCACTTCGTCGAGGCGGAGATCCTGGAGGCGCTCGAGGTGGACTTCATCGACGAGAGCGAGGTGTTGACGCCTGCCGACGAGGAGAACCACGTGGACAAGCACCGCTTCACCGTGCCGTTCGTGTGCGGCGCGCGCAACCTGGGAGAGGCGTTGCGACGCTGCGCGGAGGGAGCGGCCATGATCCGGACGAAGGGCGAGGCCGGCACAGGCGACGTCGTGGAGGCCGTCCGTCACATGCGCACGATCATGGCGCAGATCCGGCGGGTGCAATCCTGCCGCGAGGACGAGCTGTACGTGCTCGCGAAAGAGATGCAGGCTCCCTTGGAGTTCGTTCGCATGGTGCGTGAGCTGGGCAAGCTGCCGGTTCCGAACTTCTCCGCGGGCGGCATCGCCACGCCTGCGGACGCGGCGCTCATGATGAAGCTGGGAGCGGAGTCGGTGTTCGTGGGCTCCGGCATCTTCAAGTCGGGGGACCCGGCGCGCAGGGCCAAGGCGATCGTGGAGGCCGTGCTGTTCCACAACGATCCGAAGCGCCTCGCGGAGATCAGCCGCAACCTCGGCGAGCCGATGGTGGGCATCAGCGCCGCCACCGTGCCTCCGGAGCAACAGATGGCCGTTCGCGGTTGGTGAAGCGTCGGTCCCGAACGGCCGCGCCGATGGCAGGAAAGGCGCCCTCCGCGGCGAACTGGGAAGCATGGCGACGCTTTTCACTCGGATCATCAAAGGCGAGATCCCGGCGGAAATCGTGTACGAGGACGAGCACTGCGTGGCGTTCAAGGACATCAACCCCCAAGCGCCCGTGCACATTCTGATCGTCACCCGCCAGGAGATTCCGGGTTTGGCCGACCTGCCCGAGGATGGCGACCACAAGCACCTCCTGAACGCGGCGAAGAAGATCGCCGAGCAGATGGGGCTCGCCGGCGGCTACCGGCTGGTCATCAACCAGGGGCTCGACGCCGGACAGACCGTCGACCACCTGCACGTGCACCTTCTGGGCGGCAGGCCGATGAACTGGCCTCCTGGTTAGCCGATCGACGACGTGCCACAATGCGGGCATGCCCCGCGTGGACGGCGACCTTCCGTTCCTCAAGGCTTACCTGGCGAAGGCCAGCACCATGCCGGCTCCTTCGGTTTGGCCGGCCCTCGCGAGTTGCGCCGGGGTGGCTGCGGGAGCGCTCGCGCTGGGCTACGCTCTGTTCGGAGTGATCGGTTGGCTGTCGATCCCGGTCACTCTGTTGTTCGGCGTGCCGGGGATCGCCGCTCTGGTCGGGTGGGCTAGAGCGCAAGCAACCAAGGCGCGCACGCCTGAGGCCCAGCGGCTGGCCGATCTGCGGCGGGCGGCCACCGAGATGAACGCTCTGAAGAAGCGCCGACTGGCGAAGCGGCTCGGGCGTTCGATGGCGGTCCTTCTGGAGGAAGCCGCGCACCATTACTTCCGCATCGAGGCCACGCTGAACGGACCGCTCTGGAC
>JAOACB010000042.1 GCA_026418055.1 Fimbriimonadales bacterium | reverse complement strand
CCCCGGGCTACGATCTCGCCGATCCACTCCCTCTTCGGCGCCCTGCCTCCGGCAATGCGGATGGCGGTTCCGCCGGAGGCGTTCATCTCGAACTCGTTGAAGTCCGCCAGCGAACCGAAGGGGTCGATGGTCAACCCAACCAGATCGTTGCCGCGCAGGTTGGCGTTGTTGCGGTATTCGTCCGCGCGAATGCGGCTCGGGAAAGGGTCGTCCGCCTGGGCGGCGAAGTACAGGAACCTGCTGTCGTAGCCAATCCAGAAGCGGGTCTCGTGAGGCTCGGGAGCTCGGGTCTCCTCGTCCGCCAAGCCGGCCCCAAAGGCCGCCGCAGACCACTCGGAAGCCTGCACGATGCCGTCGATCGCTGGGGGCGACACCATCGCGCCTCCGGTCAGATCCCGGCGGCCGGACCCGGTGGCGACGGCCACCAAGCAGGTGAACGCAAGAACCAACCTCGATCGCACCGGCCTCGGTTCTACCCGCAGCAGTCCCGGTCGCGCTCAACGCTGTTGCCGACCCCCAGCTTGCCGACAGGTACAATGGGGGTTCGTGGGTAGACAGAAGGCTCCGAAAACGCCCAAGTGGTACCTGAACAGCTCGTTCTGGTTCGCGGCCATGCTGCTGGTGGTGGCGATCATCGGCCTTCCCTTCCTCGGCGGCGAGGACGCCATCCGGGATCCCGGCCAGAAGCGCGAGAGCGGTTTGGTCTGGATGTACTTGGCTGCGGCCGCGCTCATGGCGTTCAATGGATGGCTCAGCCACCAGCATGCCGTCAGGGCGTTCGAGGAGAGCTCTGCCCAGAGGAAGGATTCCTGACGATGGTCTACTGTTCGTGCGGCAAACCGATCGAGAAGATCCCGAGCTGGATGCAGCGGGTGCGCGTGGAGTTCGTCTGCAACAACTGCCCCAACCGCAAGCACCTCAACATCACGGCCGTCGACCTGTCCAGGGTCATCCAGTCCACTGCGAACCAAGAGGCCCCTGAGGATCTGGAAGCGATCCCAGACGACGACGCGGACCTCGACTGATCCTCAGCGGCGGCGCGGGTCTTCCCGCATCACGCGAACGATCTTGGGAGCCCGCGCCTCCCCCAAATCCCTCGCGCATCGCTCCATCAACCGCCGCAGGTCCACGACGGCCTCGCGGTGCAACACCAGGTTGGCCATCAGTTCGCCATGCTGGTACCAGACCGAGGCGTCGATCACACCCTCCTGAGTCTGAAGATACGTCTCTGTATCCCGCGTGTCAGGACGCTGGTTCAAGGCGCCGTTGCCCATATCGCTTTTTCGGCCGTCGAAAAGGCCGAACCCCAGAGCCGGCACTCCTGCCTGGGTCTTTCGACCTAGTAAGCCGAGGCGGGCGGCTCCTCAGCGACCACCGCCAGGCTCTCCGCCCGGGAAGCGAAGCGCGTAGCCAGAACGAGCCACCCGGGACGCTGGAGCAGAACGTTGCGAGCGGCTTCGTCGCGTTCCCCTTCCGTGGAGAACAGCCCGAACACGGCGCTCCCCGAGCCCGTGAGCGCGGCGTGGGCCGATCCCAAGGACCTGAGCAGCTCCACGGCTTCGGCGCATTCCTCAGGCATGACGGCCTCGAAGTCGTTGGTGCCGACACCCCCCTCGGGCCACTCCGCCAGCATCCTCGGGAGGGAGTCCAGCGCCCGGTAAGCCTCGGCGGTGGAGACTCCCACTGGCGGACGCACGATCAGCGTGGGAACGGCGGGCGGATCCTCCAGCGGCGTCAGCCTCTCGCCGTACCCTTCGCCTCGAGCCCTTCCCCCAACCAGGAAGAACGGGACGTCCGCACCGACGGCGCGGGCGACCTCGAGCAACTCCCCTTCCGGCAGCGGCAGGTCCAGCAAGCGCCGGACGCCGCGAAGCAGGCCCGCCGCGTCGGAACTCCCTCCTCCCAGGCCCGCCTGAGCCGGAATATGCTTGGCTAGCCGCATCCGCAGGGGCGGAACCGTCGCGATCTCCCGAAGCAGCCTCAGCGCCTTGGTCAGCGTGTTGTCTGGCGGCAAGCCGCCCCAATCGCACAGCAACGAGTCTCTCTCGGCCGCGGTCAGCGTCAGCTCGTCGTAGACGGCGACCGCTTGGAACACGGTGCGGATCGGGTGGTAGCCGCGGCCATCCCTGGGACCCACGCTCAGGAACAGATTCAGCTTGGCCGGACAGAGAACCCGCACCGTCACACCAACGGCATACCCCGAAAGGCTACACTCGCTCCCAGGACGTCGCGAAGAGCCCGAGACTCTCGGGCGTCCGACAGAGGGTGATCCCTATGCAGCTCCTCAGCGTTCTTTTCGCCGGTTGCCTGCTCGCGGGCCCATGGGACCTTCCCAAGGGCATGCCTCCAGCCAAGCCCGAACCCCAGAGGGTGCTGGCGACGGTGGACGGCCAGCCGATCCGCGCCTCGGACCTCGAGGCGTTCCTCTGGGACTGGCGCTCCTCGGAGGTTCTGCAGGACCTGATCAGCTATCGCAGCGTGCTGGCCTTCGCAGGCAAGGAGGGGGTGCGGGTGACCGAGAGGGAGATCGAGGAGGAGCTGAACCGCCAGCTCTCGGAGGTCCTGCAGAACGCTCCGACGGCGGGCGATCCGAACGCTCAGATGCGGCGCGAGGGGTTCCCTCGATCGCGCCTCTGGCTCAGGGTGCACAGCCAGCTGCTGGTCGATCGCGTGCTGCTCAAACGGTTCGATCCGAAGAACTTCGTGAAGGTTTCGACCATCGTCGTCCGCAAGAAGGGCGACGATGCGGACTCGGTCGCGGAGGCCGCGGCTACCGCCAAGCGCCTGTTCGAGCGGCTCTCCGCGGGCGAGGCTTGGTCCACCGTCCTGAGGGAGGCGACGAGCGACGAGCGCGTTCTGTCGAACGACGGCTCGATCGGATGGAAGCTGCTCGGAGCCTTCTCCACCCCCACCGCCGAAGAGCTGAGGCAGCTGCGACCGGGAGGCATCACGAAGCCGGCGCTCACAGCCAACGGCTTCCAGATCTTCCGTCTCGACCAAGCGGGGGCCACGGCGCAAGGCAAAGAGCTTCTCGAACTCCAGGCCCTCTACCTGTTCAGCGAGCGCCCCAACCTGCTGAGGCAGATCCAGGAAACGATCAAGGTCGAGGTGAAGCCTTGAGGTTCGAGCGCCACATGAAGCGAAGGTCTGCGCGCTCGTTCGATCCGCGCCGACCGTTGCCGCGGGAGGCGCTGGAAGCCTTGGTGTCTGCGGCTCGGCTCGCGCCGTCCGCGCTCAACCTCCAGCCCGTGGCTTTCGTCGTGTGCACGGAGAGCGCGACGAAGGAGCGCCTCCGAGCCGCCGCCTTCGACCAGCAGAAGATCGCCGATGCCGCGGCGGTGGTGGTGCTCGCGGCGGATCTGGAGCTCGCTTCGCGGGCGCGGTCGATGCCCGAGCTCAGTTGCTTCGAGTCGGATCGCCTCGGCGAGTGGTTCGAGCTCGCCGAACGGGCCTATGGGTCTCGGCCGGACCGTTGCCGGGACGAGGCGTTCCGATCAGGCGGCCTGTCGGCGATGGCGCTGCTGCTGGCGGCGGAGGAGGCGGGTCTGGCCTCGGCGCCCGTGGGCGGGTTCGATCCGGAGGCGGTGTCGCAGGCGGTGCACCTTCCGCCTGGCCGCCTGCCGGTGCTTCTCGTGGCCTTGGGGTACCCGGGCCCTAAGCCGCCTTTGGAACCCAGGCCGCCCCGTGCGGCCGACGGCCTGCACTGGGAACGCTGGACGCCCTAGCGCTCGAACACGGACAGCAGGTTGGAGAAATCGTCCGACCAAACCGGTCCGTCCGGTTGCGTGAGCTTCTCCCAAGCTGGATTGCCGTGCAGGATCGGTTGGAGGTTTTTCCACGACCTTGCGGCCACCACCCACTGCGAGGCCGTCTTCCCCTGCAACGCCAGCTCGTCGTCCACGAAGGCATCGTCGTGGTACGCGCTCACCATCCCTTCCGCCAAGGCCGTCTTCGCGACGACGTTGTGCAAGACCAGATACCGGTTGCTGACGTGGAAAGCCAGCACCCCGTTGGGCTCGAGCTTCCGCTGGTACAGCCGCATGGCTTCCCGGGTGAGCAGGTGGACGGGGATCGAGTCGGAGCTGAAGGCGTCCAGCACCAACAGCCGGAACGACGCATCCGGTTCGCGTTCGAGCATCAGGCGCGCGTCGCCCAACACGACCCGAACCTCGGCCTTGGAATCCCGCAGAAAGGTGAACAGACGATCGTCGCGCGCGATGCGCTCCACCAAGGGGTCGATCTCGAAGAACACCATCTGCTGCCCCGGCTGGCCGTAGGCGGCCAAGGACCCTACCCCCAGACCCACCAAGCCGATGCGGGCGCCGCGCAAGGCGGGCCCCATGGCCTCGAACACCTCTCCGATCGGCCCGGTCGGATGGTAGTAGGTCATCGGGGTGTTCCGAAGCCCCGGCTCCAAGTTCTGCAAGCCGTGCAGGGTGTTGCCGTGCACCAGCTGCCGCAGACGTCCATCCCGCGTTTCGACGATCCGGGTCACGCCGAAGAAGCTCCTGGCCGTGTGGGTGACATTGCCCTTGCTGTACACATGCAGGCCGAACGACACCAGGAAAAGCGCTCCCAGCGACAATCCGAAGCGCAACCGCCGATCAACGGCCAGAAAGGCCAGCAGCGCCGGCAGTCCCAGCATCGCCAGAGTGCCGAGCGGCCCCGGGTCGAGCCCCCAACCCTCGGCCAGATGGGAGATCCACTCCGTGCGTCGGCTGGCGTACCAGCCTCCGTAGGCGACCCCGGCGACCATGGCCGGGTACGCCAAGTCCGCCCACCGGACCGACCCCTCTCCCTTGCGCGGCATGGTCAGCAGGCAGGCCAGCACGATCGCGATCGGGTATTCGGCAACGCGGGAGAACGCCACCGGCGCCAGCAACGCGTTGAACGCCCCTCCCAGCACGCCGCCGACGGAAACCCAGAGATAGAACTCCGTGAGGCGGTCCGCAGGCGGCCTGTCCTCCGCCAAGCGTCGGTGCAGCGCCAGCGCGGCCACGGCGAACAGCAGGAGATGCAACAGTCCTAGCAGCCACAGCGGCTCGGAGGACTCCAGAACCACCGCCAGCGCCATCGGCGCCGCGATCAGCGGCAACAGGCGCGACGCCACGGCTCCCACTCGGGTTCGACGGGTCTGAAACGCCACGATGAACGTGAGCAGGTACACCGCCAGCGGAACGACCCAGAGCAGAGGGATCGGCGTCAGATTGCTGGTGAGGTACGTGGTCACGCCAAGCAGAAGGCTGCTGGGAACCGCCGCCAAGACCACCCAGAACAGCCGCCTGCGCCAAGGGATGGGTTCCGAGGCTCGCTCCGGCTCGCTGCGGTCGAGAGCCCGATCCCGATGGAACCGGGTCGCCTGTAGCGCGCACCCCGCGACAGCCAGGATCAGCAACGCGTACATCGCGGTCCAGACGATCGCCTGCGTGCGCAGCCGAAGGAAAGGCTCGAAGACCGCAGGGTACGATAGCAACGCCAAGAGGCTCCCGAGATTGCTCGCCCGATAGAGGAAATAGGGATCCGACGCCCGGGGGTCGTCCGTTTCCGCGAACCACCGCTGCAGCAGCGGAGCGCCCGCCGACACCGCGAAGAACGGCAGACCGACGCCCAAGGCCAGCACAAGCAGAACCTGCAGCGCCGGGTTGCTCGCACCCCCCGAAACCAAGCCGACGGGCACGCTCACCGGCAGGACTGCCAGCGAGAGCACCATCAGCAACAGGTGGATCCAGGGTTGCCTGCCGATCCCGAGCCGAGCCACGGAGGCGTGGGCATACGCGTAGCCCAGCAACAGCGCCCCTTGGAAGAACACCATGCTCGTGTTCCACACCGCCGGTGTTCCCCCGAACGTCGGCAGGATCATCTTGGCCGCGAGAGGCTGCACGAGGAACAGCAGGAACGACCCGAGGAAGATGGCGAACGTGAAGAGCGGTCGCAGGCCCAGACGCACCGCCCTAGTTTGCCCCATGGCCGATGGACTCAGGCGCCCTCGACCACCAAGCGGCTGAAGTCTCCGGCGAGCAGCAAGAGGCTGCGGCAGTGCGCCAGGAGGGCCAGCCGGTTGCCCCGGACCTGCTCATCCTCGGCCATCACGAGCGTGGAATCGAAGAAACGGTTGATCGGACCCTCGAGATCGTCCAGCAGCACGGCGACGGTGTCGGAGTCGTGCTCGGCGGCGGCGGCCTGCACCCTCTCGCGAATCTCCCCGATCACCGCTGCCAACACCGCGCCCTCTTCGGAGTCCAGCACGGCGGCGTCGAGGTCCTCCAGAGGGATGTCCGGGATCGGAATCCCCTTCTTCTCCGCGGCGGCAAGGATGTTGAGCGGCCGCGTGGCGGTGAGGATGAACGCCCGGTAACCGGCGAAGCGCCGGAGGCACTGCGTCCGCATCAGAACCCCGCAAGGGTCGAGCGCCGCGAGAGGCACCGTCGGCAACAGAGCCGCCTCGAGGTGGTCGTGCCTCGCGTCCGGCAGGAGAACCGGATACCTTGCGGCGAAGAGCTCGGAAGCCGCCCTGACCATCCTCTCGTGGGCCAGCTCGACGCCTTGGCCGCGATAGAGGCCGTCGGCGATCCACAGCAGCTCGGCGGCGCTGGGAAAGGGACCGGGCCAGCGCCACGCCGTCTCGATGAACATCGTGGCCGCTCGCCGGAGCGCGAACGGATCGCTGGAGCCGCTCGGGACCAATCCCAGCCCCAGATACCCGGCGAGCTTGTCGATCTGGTCCGCCGCAACGAGGCGCAACGCAGTTCGGACGCCCTCGCAGTCCTTCCGAGGAATCTTCTCCAGGTCGTAATGCTTGCCGATGGCACAGGCCGCGGGGTGGGGCACGCCGTCCCGCTCCGCGTAGATCGAACCGACAACCCCCTGCAGAGAGGCCAGCTCCGCCACGAGCCCGGTCGCGAGGTCGGCCTTGGCGTAGCGCCCCGCGAGCCTCGCGTACTCGGTTTCTGCGGCGTCGGCGCCCGTACGCTCGGCGATCGCCGCGCAAAGCCTCTCCAGCCGCTCCGCCCTCTGCCGGACCGTCCCGAGCTTCTCTTGGAAGACGATGCCGGAGGTCTTCTCGAGGAACTCCTCGATCGTGTGCTTGCGATCCTCCTCGTAGAAGAACCGCGCATCGTTGAAACGGGCGTTGAGAACCCATTCGTTCCCCAAACGAACGGTTTCCTCCTCGCCTCCGTTGCGGATCGACACGAAGCGGTTCGTCAGGCGCCCGTCTTCGTCCCTCACGGGGAAGAACTTCTCGTGCTTGGCCATCGCCGACACCAGAACCTCTTCCGGCAACTCGAGGAACTCGGCGGAGAAGCTTCCCTGCAATGCCGACGGCCATTCCGTCAGAAACACGTTCTCCTCCACGAGGCTCGGATCCAGATCCGGCGTTCCGTCGGCGACGAGCCTGGCTCCCTCTCGGATCCTCCTCTCGCGCTCGCGCGGATCAGGCTCCACCTCTCGGCGGCGCAGACCTTCGAGCAACTCTGCGAGCGTTCGCGCCTCGAACGGCTCCGGATGGTTGAACCGGTGGCCTCGGCTCGAGAGCCCGCTCCTTACCGATTCGATCGCGAACTCCACGGGCTCGCCGTCGAAGGACGCGACGATCCATCGGATCGGCCGTGCGAAGCGGAGCCGCCCGTGCCCCCAGCGCATCGCCTTCTCGAACGTCAAGCCCGTGATGGCCGAGGGCAGCAGCTCGCGGAGCACCTCGCGGGTCGGCCTGCCAGGCTCAACCCGCGTGGCCCACACGTAGTCCCCCTGCCTGCGCACATCCGCCACACCAACTCCTTGGCCTCGGCAGAAACCCTCGAGAGCCTTGGTCGGGTTGCCGTCTGCGTCGTAGGCGGCCTTGATCGAGGGTCCGCGGACCTCCTTGGCGCGGTCGGGCTGCCGCTGGGGAACGTCCCGGTAGGCCACGATCAGTCGTCTCGGCGTGCCGATCGGCTCCCCGATGCGCTCGAAGGACAGGCCGACCTCGCGCAACCCGTTCTCCACCCGTGCGGCCAATTCCTCGTAAGCCTTTCGAACGAACGATGCAGGGAGCTCCTCGCAACCGACCTCCAGCAACAGCTCGGGCATGGAGGAGAGTGTACCTATCCGCCTCGGAGCGCCTTTGGCGGAAACAGCGCCAACGCGGCCGCGCCGTGCAGGGCCGCCTGGCCTCCGAGAGGCGAAGGAAGCACGCGGAACTGGGCCCAGCCCTTGCGGTAACCGAGCTCGAGCTCGACCCACTCGGCCGAACCAACCGGTCCGCTCAGCACAACCACCTCCGGCAGCCAAAGCCCGCCGATCAGACGCACCGCCTCGGCGATCGCAGCGTTCGCCCGGGCCCTCTGCTCCTCCGTGGGCCGAGGGGAGGTCGAGACGCCCTCCAACAACGCCTCGAAGCTCTTGCCGCACGTCGTGGGCATCTCATCCAGCCGTGGGTGCTGACCCAACGAGCCCAGTACCAGACTCTGCTGGTTGCACAGACCGCAGGCCACGCTCTTGCCCACCAGCAGAGTGGCGACGCGCATGCCGGCGAATTCGGGCAGGCATGCATGGGCCCAAGCCGCAGCCAAAGCTCGGTTGAGGGCCACCGTGGGAGCGCCCAGCGTCTCCGCCGAAAACCTCGCCGTCCAGCCCTCGGGGGTCTCCCAAACGTTGCCCGATCGCGGGTTCACCGTTCCGGGGCTCACGACGGCCGCGCACTCCGCGTCCCGCTTCGAGAGGACCGACCGAAACCAGCCGATCCAGTCCTCCGGAGTGCCGACCAGCGGCGTCTGGTCCGTCTCGAGGAGCCTCCAGTCCTCGTCGAAGAGCCCGAACCGCAGCCAGTGCACGCCGATGTCGAACGCGGCCACACGGCAATGCCGCCGCACGCCGGCTCGCAGAAACCGTCGCGTTTGGGCTGCGGGATCGGCTAGAGCCGAGCCGATCACCACGCCGGAGGCACCGATCCGCAAAGCCGCCTCCACCTGCCATTCCTCGGCGAAGCGTCCCTCGGCAAGCACCGGCCGGTCCGAGAGGCGGACGACCTTGCGCAAAAGCTCCCAGTCCGGCCCGGATGCCGCCGCCTTGGGCCGACCGCCGTATCCGGCCAAGCCCGTGGAAACCGCATCGCAGCCCGCATGGATGGCGTAGGCCGCCGACTCCTCGTCCTCGCAATCGGCCACGGCCAGTCTTCCCTGAGAGCGGACGGCAGTGACCAGGTCGCCGAGGCGCTCGCCGTGCGGTCTGGGTCGGGAGGTCGCGTCCAAGGCGATCAGCTCGCAACCCGCCTCCAGCAGCTCCCGCACTTCCGCGACGGTCGCCGTCGAGCGCACGGAGCTGTCAGGGTAGACGCGGTCGATCCTGCCGATCACTGGAAGACCCGTGGCAACCTTGACGCGGCGGACGTTGTCCGCACCTTCCACCCTGAGAAGGCGCGCGCCCCCTTCGGCGCAGGCCCTAGCCAGCCTCTCGACCGTCGACGGGTCGTCGAGCACCGATCCCTTCGCGCAATGGATCAACGCCACCACCGGCGCTTCGCGCAACAGACGTCTCAGCGACGACCCATCCATCGCTCGCCCCTGGCTCTATTGTGCATCCGAACGGTAGCCCAAGCCAACGATCAGCCGAGGAGGACCCTCTCGGCGAGAATCAGCGCCACGAAGTCGTCAATCGGCTCGGGCGGCACCAACATCGTCGAAGGGAGGAGTCGTCGCCAGCCGCGGCGGGGATTGTGCTCCCAATACCTCTCCCTGGCCTGCATGGTGGTGTTCTTCTCGTCCACGACGAGGATCCCAAGCGAGGGCAGCTGCTCCCGAAGAAGGTGCACCACCGGGCGGGAGTGCGTCCCGGATCCCACGATGGCCATGTCGGGCCGTTGCAGGGCCAGCGCTTCGGCGAGAGCCTCCCCAAGCTCGCTGGTCCTGGCGATCTTCCGCCACAGCAGATCCAGCGTGTGATCCGTCTTGCGCCGCACGAGGGCCATCCCGCACTTCGCGGTCCCAGGATCCACCGCCAGAACCACCTTCTCGGGCATGATCAGAGCCTACCGAATGACGAACCGGATCTTCAGCGGATCGGCCGCTCGGATGTCGCCATCCGCGACGGCTCGCAGGCGAACCAAGCGGTTGGCGTCGCGGATCCGTTGCACCGTCTCCAGGATCTCCACTCGGCCGAAAGCGTCCTCGCGCCCCCGCGCCGGGATCATGCGCTCTCGAACGGCTCGGTCGACTACGCTCTGCCGAACGAACTCCGCCACGTCCTTGGCCACCTGGTCGTCGGCGCGCGTGCCGTCGATGCGGCCCTCCGCGATCGTCTCCCCGTCTCGGAACACGATCGGGTTGCGGTAGATGCGCACCGTGAGAGGAACATACTCGCCCCGAAACGCGTTGAAGCTCGCCGTCGCGATCAGCACCAGATTCTCCGGACGCCCGGTGAGGCTTCGGACGATCTCCGACTCCTGTTGCGCAACCGTCACGATGCCGGAGGGCGTCGAGGCATCGAACAGGCCGGCCGGCTGGTTCATGCCGGGCAACGGTTGCGCGCCGCGCTCGCTAGCGCGCGTTCGGGCGATCCGCAGCAGACTGCGCAACGCCGCGTCGGCGGTCTCCCGGGTAAGGCGGGCCTCCACGGGATACCGCGCCAGTTCCTCACCGATCGCGAAGATCATCGGTTCGGTCCTCGTTCGCCCGATGCTCTGCCTCAGTTGCTCGGTTCGCATCGCCAGCTGCTCCTCGGCGGCCTTCAACTCCGCCTGCCTCTGGTCGCGTTGCAGCTTGATGCGCTCCAGGTCCGCCTCGAAGTTGCGCAAGGTCTGCTCGTAGGCGTTGCGGACGGTAGCAAGGTCGCTCTCCAGCCTCTGGCGGTCGGCGGCGAGCTGCTCCACCTCCCTCTTGGCTTGGGCGACGTCCCTCGACAGCGCCGCATTCTCCTGATCCAGCCGAAGGTTCTCCCGGTAGGCGTCTTCCCGCTCGCGGTTGATCGCTTGGAACTCGCGCTCGAGAGTGGCATACTCCCGCCGCGTCCGCTCGACCTTCTCCTGGGCGCTCTGGAGCTCCGCGAGCTTCGTGGCGAGGTCCTTGCTCAAGGCGGCAACCCTCGCCTGCAACCGAGCAGCCTTCCGACTCGCCTCGGCGCTCTGAGCCCGGTAGCGTTCGGCGCGCGCGTCGAGTTCTCGCAACCGAACCTGTAGTCGGCCGAGCCTCCGGTTCAGGTCCGCCACCTGCTCGGCCTTGCCCCGGATCTCCGTGCCCAGCGAAGCGCGTTCGGCTTCGAGGTTGGCGACCTGGCTCTGGAGGCGCTGCGTGTCCTGCGCCAGCAGGCGTCCACGGATCAGCCATTCTCGGGCGTCGCGGCTGGCGGCCATCACGATCAGGACCGTGACCAGGGGGATGAGGACGCCGGCGCCGACGGTCATCAGCTCGGCGGTATGCCTCGGGCGCAGGCCGAACAGACTCAGCCTCTTCTTGCCCAGACGTCGGCCGAGACGGGCCGCCAGGAAGGCGATCACGCCGCCCAGCAACACCACCAAGACCACGAATCCGACGCTCAGAACATCCATCAGTGGTTTTTGCGCCGAATGGTCGCGATGGCCAGCACCGTCCCAGCCACCACGGGAGCGAAGCTCGCAACCACCGGAGGAACGTTGCGACCCTGGGCCAGCACTCCCATCACGTTGCTCAAAACAAAGTAACCCAAGATGATCGCCACCGAGAGCATGTAGCCCGCGGCCGCGCCGGTGCGATGGTTTCGAATGCCCAGCGGGGCTCCCACCAGCGCGAACACGAACGCCGACAGCGGCAGCGCGATCTTGTTGTAGTACCCATATTCCAGGTTCGCAACCTGCCGGTCGTCCAGCCTGTCCTCCCGGGCCCGGCGGATCTGCTCGCGGAACTCCCGCATGCTGAAGGAATCGAGGTTGCGCACCCTCGAGGCAAGAAGGTCCTTCGGTTGCCGGTCGAGCCTGGGCACCTGCCGCGGCCAAAGACCGTCGCTCAGCTCGATGCGGCTGCTCCCGTCCGCCGCAACGATCGACGCCTTGCCGCGGATCTGCCACTGCCTGTCGCTCTCGAACACCATGCGTTCGGCGTTCAGGTAGAACGCTGGCTTGCCGTTGTCGCGGTTGAACACCACGACGTTCACTCCCTTGAGCGTTTTCTGCTTCAGATCGAAGTCCCGGGCGTTCAGCTGGGCGACCAACACTCCCTTCTCGAAGACCGGGTAGCCGAGCGGACGCAGTCGGTCGGAGCGGATCTGCCGCACGATGTCCTCCTTCAGCCCCTCTGCTCGCTGGGTGGCTGGTGGCACCACGATCTCGTTGAGGACGAACGTGGAGACGGCCACCGCAAGGCCGAAGGCGGCCACGGGTCTCATGATCCGCCCAAGGCTCAGGCCAGCCGCGCGCATGGCCACCACCTCGCTGTCTCCGCTGAGCCTGCCGAACGCCTGTAGCGACGCCAGCAGAGCCGCCATGGCGAAGGTTTTCGCCAGCACCCCCGGCAGGAACAGCGCCGTCATCTCCAGGACGGTGAAAGGCTCCACGCCCTGCGCCAAGTACTCCGTGACTTGGAACAGATACAGGATGGTCATGATGAGCGCGGTGAAGATCGCCACCCCGAAGGCCCAAGGACCAACGAGCTCGCGCAACACCAGCACCCAGACGCGGCTCAACTCTCCACGTCCTCCGCGTACCCTTCGGCCTGGGGCGCGCCAACCGGCTCCGGGGCGGCCTCGTCGATCTCGGCGAGCGTCGACGAGAATTGTCGCCCCAGGTAGTGCTTCCTCACCAAAGGATCCGCCGCTACCTCGCCGGCGTCTCCCTGGGCGATGATCTGCCCGTCGATGAGGATGTAATTCCGGTCGGTGATCCTCAGCGTGGCACCGACGTTGTGGTCGGTGATCAGGATGCCGATGTTGCGTCCCTTCAGCCGGAAGATGATCTCTTGGATCTCCTCGATGGTCACGGGATCGATTCCGGTGAACGGCTCATCCAACAGGATGAACTTCGGTTCCGAGGCGAGCGCCCGGGCCACCTCCACCCTCCGGCGCTCCCCGCCGGAGAGAACGGCCGCCGGGACGTCGAGCAGCTTGCCCACGTGCAACTCCTCCGCGAGCTCCCGAATCCGATCGGCCGTCTTTGCGCGGGGATAGCCTCGCGCCTCCAGCGCAAGGCGGATGTTGTCCGACACCGTCAGCCTGCGGAACACGCTGGCCTCTTGCGCCAGGTAGCCGATGCCGGCTCTGCTCCGAAGGTACATCGGCAACCGGGTGATGTCGCGATCGTCCAGGAACACCCTTCCTCCGTCTGGGCGCACCAAGCCGACCACCATGTAGAACGTCGTGGTCTTTCCGGCCCCGTTGGGCCCCAGCAAGCCGACGATCTCCCCTTGGTCAACTTGGAAGCTCACGTTCCGCACCACCGTGCGGCCGCGGTAACGCTTGACGAGGCCCTCCGCCCGGATTCTCATGGATCAACCGCCTTGCGGCCAACGCTCGTCTCCGCCGGGCTCCCCTGCAGTTCGACGCTGATCGGATTGCGCTCCGCGTCCAGCCGGATGGTGGCCTTGTCGGCCCAAGCCTCCCCGCCGTAGGCCACGTCCTCGCCCTGCAGGTACACGCCCCCCGTCAGGGTCAGCAAACCCTGTTCGGCGTCGTACGACAGGCTCTCCGAGCGTCCCTTCAGGTCCAAACCTTGGCGCCCCTTGCGCGCAAACGCGAAGCGCACCTGCCCTCCGACGTCCAGACGGCGCACGGCCTCTTGGGCTTCCCTCCACGCCCCTCCCGCCAGCAAGACCGTCGCGCTGCGACCGGAGATCTCGAAGGACTGTCCGGTCGCCGGCTCGCTCTGCGCCAGCCTAACGCCTCCCGTCAGGGTCAGCTGGGATCGATCGGCGGTGTAGGTGGCCGCGTCCCCCTGCACGCGCAGCACGGAAGCCGGAGAGGAAGATGGTCCCCTCCTCTCGAAGGTGGCCCGCACCTGTCCGCTGAGTGAAGCGGAGAGCAGTTCGAAGGATTCCCCTGTGCGAGCCACCGTGCCTTCGATCCGCTCCGCTCTAGCTTCCATCCCTTGGCGCGACCACTTGGCGGACACGGGCTTGCCGAGTCCCAGAAACGTCAGGCGGTTCTCGTTCAGACGTCGGGTGGCCCAGCTCTGGAAGCCCGTGCCCTCCATCGTGCCTTCCCGGTCGCGGACCACGATGCCCTGGCCTTGAAAACCCAAGACCGCCAGAAACGCCAACGCCGCTGCTGCAAGCTTCAGTGTCATGGTTGCTTCGACTCCTGCATGGATCGACGGCCGCGCTCGAACAGATCGGGCGTGCTGAAGTAGGAGAGGTCTGGAGTGGCCCACAGTTGCGCGAAGGGCCCCACTCGGTAGTCACCCGCATCCAGGACCACCCCTCCCTTCGCCTTGATCGTATCCGCCGAGGCGTCCCAAAGCACCTCGTCGCACTGCAGCTTCGAGGGCGGATCGGTGGCCTCGAGCGTCACACCGCCAGTGAGCTTGAGCCAGTGCTGCTTCTGGCTGGCTTCGGCGCGCTGCGCTCGGAACCGGCTCGACGCTCCCCTCCGCCCGTACAAGACGCCGGATACGCCCTCCATGCTTCCACCGAACGAACCGTCCGAGCCATAGTCGAGCGTTGCCCGATCCCACTGCACGGACCAGAGACTGCGTCCGTCGCTGGGATCGGACCTCACGAGCGAACCCTTCGACGCCGCCATCGCCCTCGGCTCGGGCGTCTGGCGCTCCACCTTCCTGTGCTCCTGCCGCCCACCGCACCCCGACAGCGCCAGAAGGGTCACGACGGCAACACCGGTAGCTCGGATCGCGACCTCCTCCGGGCAAGCCTGCCGGTGTGCCTGCCCGCCAGCTGACCGCAGGCCGCGGCAATGTCGTGCCCGCGCTCCACGCGCTGCGTCACGTTCACGCCCTGGGATTCCAGGATCCCTCGGAAGGCGCGGATCGCCTCGCGCCTCGGTCGGGCGAAGCCCTGCTCCGTATCGACGTGATTGAACGGGATGAGGTTCACCACGCAAGGCATCCCCCGAACCAGACGTGCGAGCTCCCTGGCCTGTTCCGCCGTGTCGGTGATGCCGTCGAGCAGAAGGTACTCCACCGTGGCCTTGCGGCCGGTCGCGGCGACGTACCGTCGGAGAGCATCCACGCTCTCCCGCACGCTCCACTTCTGGTTCACCGGCATGAGCGACGAGCGCACGTCGTCGAAAGGCGAATGCAGCGAGAGAGCCAGGTGGAGCGGAAGGCCCTCCCGGGCGAGATCGTCGATCCGAGGCACGATTCCCACCGTCGAGACGGTGATGTGCCGGTAGCTCAGTCCCACCTCGTCATGCAACAGCCGGATCGACCTCAGAACCTCCCCGTAGTTCAGCAACGGTTCGCCCATGCCCATGAACACCACGTGGCTGATCCTCCGGTCGACCAATCGCTGCAGAGCCAGGTACTGCCCCACGATCTCGGCGGCGGAAAGGTTTCGGTCGTAACCCCCAAGGCCGGTCGCGCAGAACCGGCAACCCATCGGACACCCGACCTGAGAGCTGATGCAGCAGCTCACCCTCTGGGGTGTCGGGAACACGACGGCCTCGAACACCTCCCCGTCGCCGCCGTGCGCGAGCAACTTCTGCGTGCCATCGCGGGCCACCCTCAGGTCGGCTGCATGCAGGGGCTGCACGCGGAATCTTTCCGCCAGGTCGGCGCGGAGACCGACCGGGAGATCCAGCATCTCCTCGAAGCTGTCTTTGGCCTTGCGGTAGATCCAGTGGGCGATCTGCCGGGCCCGCCACCTGGCATCGTCCCTGCCGCCGAGAGCCGCTTGGGCGATCTCCGCGGAAGTCAGACCCACCAGACTCGGCAAGCCGTTCGCCACAGACTGGATTCTACCTGCGCGCCGGAAGGCTCCCCGGGAGTCGGGGGCCAAGCCGAGAGCGTTCCATAATCAGGCAAGCGGAGCAGATCGTTGAGCGAGCCGGAAAGAACGATGAAGAGACTGTTGCATGCCCTCGTCGGCGCGATGCTCGGTTCGATCCTCGCCTGGATCGGTTTCCAGGTGAATGCGAGCCTGAGGAATCGCTCGTTGCCGTCGTTCGAATGGGAGGCTCCCGCCGCCGTCCAAGCCCAGACGGTGCCGGCGCCGTTCGACTTCCGATCGGCCGTCCGACGCGTGATGCCCGCCGTGGTCAGCGTCGACCGCCTGGAGCGCTTCGTGAACTTCTGGTCGGAGGAGGTTCGCATCCGGCCGACGGGTACCGGCTCCGGCGTGATCATCAGCAAGGACGGCTACATCCTTACGAACAACCACGTGGTGGAGGACGCAGACGTCGTCCAGGTGCGACTGCCGGACAGGCGCATCGTGGAGGCCAAAGTCGTCGGCACCGACCCCCGCTCGGATCTCGCCGTGCTCAAGGTCGACGCCCCGAACCTAACCCCCGCCGTCCTCGGCTCGAGCTCCGCTCTGGAGGTCGGGGAGTGGGTGATCGCGGTCGGAAACCCTCTCGGCTACGACAACACCGTCAGCGCCGGCATCGTGAGCAACAAGGGCCGCACGCTGGCCTTGGGGGGTCGGACAGTGCTCCTGGACGCGATCCAGACGGATGCGGCGATCAACCAAGGGAACTCAGGGGGCGCGTTGGCCAATGTCCGGGGCGAAGTGGTGGGGATCAACTCCGCCATCATCACACCCAACGGAGGCAACGTCGGCATCGGTTTCGCGATTCCGATCGACCGAGCCAAGCGGATCGTCTCCGAGATCGTGCGGTTCGGCAGGGTTCGATACGGCAGCCTAGGCGTCGTGGTGTACCCCCAGGAGGGCCTGCTGAGCGTTCCGCGCGTCCGCAGCTTGCTGGCTGAGGAGCTAGGAGTGGAGCCGCCTCCGGGCGGGCTGCTGATCCGGGAGGCCGTGGGTCCGGGGCCCTTCGCTCCGCTCGACGTGCTGCTGGAGGTGAACGGCCGTCGGACGGCGGATCCCTCCGACCTCACGGTGGCGCTGGCGGACAAGCGCCCCGGGGACGTGGTGCGGGTTCGGTTCTGGTCCCGTGGGCGCACTCGGGAGGTTAACGTGACCTTAAAGGATCTGTGACGCAGCCGCGCGCGGAGAAACGTCTTTCTTCAACGGGGATGTCCCCGCGAAGAGCAAATCCATGAGCCCACTGATGAGCGGCCTGAGGGAGTTCTTGGCGATCCTCCCGACGGCTGTGCGAGAGCGTCTCGAAGCCGCCAACAACCTGGAATCGCTCGTCGAGGTCGTTCTCGACTACGGCAGGCCCGCTGAAGCCCGCTACCGGGATCGGGCCGACCGCATGCAGGACATCATCGTCACCGAGAACGACATCGACTTCGTTGTGCGCGGCATCGGAGACTTCGGCTCCGACAACCGGGCAGGGATCGAGCGAACCCTGCACCGCATCAGTTGCATCCGCAACCGTCGCGGCAAGATCGTTGGCCTCACGTGCCGCGTCGGCCGGGCCTTGGAGGGCACGATCGACATCATGGACGACATCGTGCGGTCCGGGCAGTCGATCCTGTTGCTGGGCAAGCCGGGAATCGGCAAGACGACCAAGCTGCGCGAGATCGCCCGGGTTCTTGCCGACGAGGTGGGCAAGCGCGTGGTGATCGTCGACACCTCCAACGAGATCGCGGGCGACGGCGACATTCCGCACCCCGGCATCGGATCCGCCCGCCGGATGCAGGTGCGCTCGGCGCCCGAGCAGCACCAGGTGATGATCGAGGCCGTCGAGAACCACATGCCGGAAGTGATCGTCATCGACGAGATCGGAACAGAGGCGGAGGCTATGGCCGCCCGCACGATCGCGGAGCGCGGCGTCCAGCTGGTGGCGACGGCCCACGGCCAGACGCTCGAGAACCTCATGCTCAACCCGACGCTTTGCGACCTCATCGGAGGCATCCAAGCGGTGACCCTGTCGGACGACGAGGCCCGTCGGCGGGGCACGCAGAAGACCGTGCTGGAGCGCAAGGCTCCTCCCACGTTCGACGTGGTGATCGAGCTCATCGACTTCGACCGGATGGCGGTGCATCACAACGTGCAGAAGACCGTCGACCTGCTCCTGCGGGGAGTGCCGCCGAAGCCCGAGATCCGTGCCCGAACCGGCGCCGGGAGCGTGGAGGTGGTTCGGGAGGAGACTTCGGTGGACCTGCCGGATCCCGGTCCTGGCTTCGACAAGCCAGTGCCCGCGTTCGACCGCATCGAGCTGCGGGAGCCCGCGCCCGAGCCTGCATCGCCGATCCCGTCCGGGGATCGCAGGTCCTCAGGACCCGTTCTGCGCATCTTCCCCTACGGCATCGCCCGCACCCGTCTGGAGAGGGCGATCCGCGAGAAGCGCGCGCCGGCCGTGGTGGCTCCCGACTCCCGGCAGGCCGACGCCGTCATGGCCATCCGCTCGGCCTTCCAAGGCAGCCGGCGGCTGAGGGATCTGCCGGGGCCATCCCTGCCCACCGTGGTCGTCAAGTCCAACACCTTCAGCCAGATCGCCGCCGCGCTGGACGAGCTGCTTGCGGGAGGCCCGGGACCAGCCCCCGATCAGGAGTCGGAGGCCATGGAAGAGGTGCTGGCGGCGATCGAGACCGTCCAACAAACGGGCAAGCCCGTGGAGCTCGCCCCCAGGCCTGCGTCCATCCGGCGGTTGCAATTCCAGATGGTGCAGGCTCGCAGGCTGGCCTCCGAAGGAGTGGGGGTGGAGCCGAACCGCCGGGTGCGCATCCTGCCGACGAAGACGGCCTGAGATCCCCTTCTCAGAGTTGGCGCGTGCCGACCGCCGTCGTCTCTCGGAACAACGAAGCGGGGCGTCGCCTGGAGCGACGCCCCGCGCTTACGCAGGGGGAGAAGAGCAGAACCCTGCCTATGGACCGACCGCCCCCGTGGCGATCTCGTCCGGGATCACCGTCGCCGTGACGAAGATCAGCAACTCGCTGTTGTTCCGGTTTCTGGCTGTTCCCCGGAAGAACTGACCGATGATCGGCAGGTCGCCCAGCACCGGGAACTTCTTGATCGTCACGCTGTCGTTCTTCTTGGTCAAGCCGCCCAACACGATCGTTTCGCCGTCCTTCACCCGCGCCACGACGCTGATGTACTGGTCGGAGATGATCGGGTTCTGCGAGCCGTCCGGGCCGTTGGAGAAGCCCACCAGCTCCGAGATCTGGGGCTGCAGGAACATGGTGATCGTGCCGTCGTCGTTGATGCGCGGAGCGATCGACAGGAAGGTGGGGATGTTGATCTCCTGCGGGTTGTACTGCGTGATGATCGCGCCTCCCGTCGTGGACACGATCGGCTCGTAGTACCATGTGCTGATCGAGGTGCTGACCTCCGCGTACTGATTGTTCAGCGTGCGGAGAATCGGGGCGCTCACCACGCGGCCGCGGTCCTCCTGCAGGAACGCCCGGATCCGCGCGACGATGTTGCCGGAAGCGTAGTTCAGGAAGATCGGGTCTGCCGACCGAGCGAAGTAGCCCGGCTGAGATCCAGCGAAGATTGCCCCGCGCTGCCAGTTCAGCTCGGCGCCGAACGACTTCTGGAACTGGTCGGTCGTCGTGATGAACTCCACGCGCACCTCAACCTGCTTCGGCGCAACGTCGAACATGTTGATCCAGTTCTGGAGATCCCGAATGTCCTCCTCGTTGCCGCGAACGATCAGGCTGTTGTCCGTGGGGTCGTAGCTGAGGTAGTCGATCGAGTCTCCCAAGAGCGAATTGCCGCCGCCGAGGCCGCCCTGACCGAGACCGCCTCCGATGCCGCCGCCCTGACCCAGGCCGCCGCCGATCCCGCCGCCTTGGCCCAAGCCGCCGCCGAAGCCGCCCATGCCGCCGCCGAAGCCACCGCGCTGACCAGCCGACTCCTCACCCGGGATCGCGATGTCCGAACCGCTCTCCAGAGTCGGATCCGGGGCGATCTGGGTGGCGGGAATGGCCGTGTAGGTCGGGCGCTCGAGTCCTCGAACCAGGTTCTTGTACTCCGGCCGCTTGTCCAGCCTCAGCCGGCGCGCCATGGCGGCACGCTCCAGAGCGAGCGTCGTGCTCTCCGGGATCCCGAACAGCACCTGATCGTAGACCGCCTTGGCGTCCGCGCGCACCAAACGGATCTTCTTCACGGTGCGCGGAGCGGGCGCGGGGGCCGGCTCCTGCGTCACGACGGGCTTGGGATCCGCGGGCTTCTCGCGACTGATCACGAACACCCCGTTGGCATCCCGCCGATAGTGCACCCCCGCCGCTTGGCACACGTACCGAATGGCGTCCTCAACGGTCGCCTGGTTGAGAGTCAGCGTGATCCGCGGGAACGGCGTGTCGCTCGGAACGATCACGAACTGCACGCCGGTCTGCTTCGTGAGCAGCATCGTCGCCATCACGAGATCCGCATCCCGAAGACTCAGATCGACCCTCACGTCGGAGGCTGGATCTTGGGCGCGGGCCCCAGCCGCGATTCCGACGAGCGTCGCCGTCAGGACCCCCAGGTTCCTGAGTTTCGACCAATTGAACTGCATGCTCTTCTCCTTACCCCTGTTCCTTAGTTCGGCCGCAAGGCGTTCCGGACTCAGAAGCCTCGGCCGCCGAAACCGCCTCCACCGAAGCCACCGCCAAAGCCGCCGCTTCTGCCGCCACCGAAGTTGCGGCCACCGCCGCCGAAGCCGCCCCGGCCGCCGCCTCCCGTGCTGAAGCTGTCTCTTATACACATCT
>JAOACB010000041.1 GCA_026418055.1 Fimbriimonadales bacterium | reverse complement strand
GGAGATGTGTATAAGAGACAGGCTCTTGGATGCGCAGGCGCTCGGGGCCGACGCCCGCCATGGGATCCAGCAACCCATGCAGCACGTGGTACAGGCCGCGGTACTCGTTGATGCGCTCGACGGCTCCAACGTCGCGGGGCTCGGCCACCACGCAGAGGACCGTGGGATCGCGGTGAGGGTCGCGGCACACCTCGCACAGCTCCTCCTCGCTGAAGTTCTGGCATTGGGCGCAGAACCGCAGGCGGGTCTTGGCGGAGCGGATGACGTCGGCCAAGCGGAACGCCGCCTCGTCGGGCAGACGGAGCAGGTGGAAGGCGAGCCTCTGCGCGGATTTGGGGCCGATGCCCGGCAACCGCTCCAGTTCGGCCACGAGCTCTGCGAGCGGTCGCGCGAAGAGCATTCAGAGACCCGGGATCTTCGGGACGATCTGCTGAACCTTGCTGTCGCGGAGCGCGGTGGCCTGCTCGAAGCCGTCGCGCACGCAACCCACGATCAGATCCTCGAGCGCCTCGACGTCGTCGGGATCCACGACCGATCTGTCGATGCTGATCTTCAGCAACTGGCCCGTGCCGTCGAAGACCGCCTTCACGGGGCCCTTGTCCACGGCGATCCTCTCGGCCTTCAGCTCCTCCTCCAGCTGCTGCGCGCGCGCCATCGCCGCCTTGGCCTGCTGCATCATGGCGCCGAAACCTTGACCACCAAAGTTCTTCGGGAGTTTCATGCGTCTCCTCGGTTCTAGCCGGGATCCTTCGGGTCCCGGAAGATCTGCCTGGCCTTGTCGACCAGAGCCGGACCCTCGAGCAGCAATTCTACCGTCTCGGCGACGCCGGTCTCCCCGCCGTTGGTCTTGCGCGCGGCGGCCACGAACCTCAGCTCGGCCTCGGGCCAACGGCCGGCGAACTCGCCGCGGATGGCAGCCTCCCGCTTCGGCGCCTCCCTCACCCAATCGAGGTTGAAGGCGCGCTCGAACTCGATCGTGACGCAGTTGCCCTCGACCGAGGCCACCCTGGTTTGGCCCAGGTGCGTGCGCATCAGGCGCGACTGCTCCGAGAGCGCGCGCACCACGTCGCTCCATGCCTTCTCGGCCTTCTCCCGCTCCACTCCGCCCTCCCCGCCTGCCGGCGGCCTCTCCCCTGCGGAAGGGGCCTCGGCGGCCGCGGGTTCCGATGGGCGGGGCTCCGCGGCGCCGCGCGACTCAGCCGGCGGCTTGGAGGCCGCCTTCCGCTCGGTGGCGGAGGGGCGCTCCGCCGGAGCCGATGGCAACGGCCGCCGCCCCACCGCCAGCCGGACCAGCTGCGACTCCAGCCAGAGCCGGGGGATCGTGACGTCGCGCAGAGCTCGCAGCACATCGCTCAGCTCCGAGCGCAGAGCAAGCACGGCGTCCAGCCCTAGCTGCGAGAAGGTCGCCTGCAGGGCGGCGTCCTGCGCCGCCTCTCCCTCCGCCGTCGAGACCCCGTAGGCGGCCCGAGTCAGGTCCGCGAGGCGGTGCAGCAACGACTCCACGATCGACTTCGGGTCTCTTCCGAGCCTCGCGACCGCGTCGGTCTCCTTCAGGATGGTCTCCACGTCCCCGGCCCGGATCGCCAGCAGGATGCGGTCGCTCACCTCGTCCGCGATGAGCCCGAGCTGGTCGTACACGTGCTGGAGCGTGATGGCGCCATCGGCGGTCATGAGGGCGTGCTCCAGCAGCGTCAGGGCGTCGCGGAAGCCTCCGTCGGCCATCCGGGCGATGGCCCTCACGGCCGAAGGCTCGATGGACACCCCCTCGGCCGCCGCGACGTGCTCGATGCGCCGGCAGAGGTCGGCGAGGCTGGCTCGGTGGAACTCGAACTTCTGGCAACGCGACCGGATGGTGGGCGGAACCTTGTTGTACTCGGTGGTGGCCAGGATGAACACCACGTGCGGCGGCGGCTCCTCGATCGTCTTCAGCAGGGCGTCGAACGCCTTGGCGGACAGGTCGTGCACCTCGTCGATGATGAACACCTTGTAGCGCGCCTGCAGCGGCCGATACTCGGTGACGCTGATGATCGCCTCCCGAACCTCCTCGACGCCGGCCTCGCTCGCGGCGTCCATCTCCAGCACGTCCATGCAGCCGCCCTCCTGGATGGCCTTGCAGAGGGCGCACTCGTTGCAGGGCTCGGTCGAGGGCCCCTTCTCGCAACAGAGCGCCTTGGCGAGCAACCGAGCGGTGGACGTCTTGCCGGTTCCGCGCGGCCCCGTGAACAGGTACGACTGCGCGATCCTGCCCGAGGCGATCGCCGACTGGAGCGTGCGCACGACGTGGTCCTGCCCGACCAGGTCGCCGAACGTCTGGCTGCGGTACTTGCGGTACAGGGAGACGTAGGACACGAGGGCTCCGTGCCGGGAAGGATGCGTCGCACCGAGGTGCGGCTTACCGTTGCTGCCGTCCGGCCCTGGCGGGGTTCGCCGTCCTTCAGCCGCGCAGTTCCCGGCGAGGTGTATTGTACACCCCGCCGGTCTCGTCGGCACGAAGCCCTGTCTTTGGTTGCGCCGGGTCTAGTTGGCCAGGATGCCCGGCACGATGATCACGTCGCTCTTCTCCTGACGAACGTTCGGAGCGACGTAGTTGGAGGTTTGCACGAACGGCACCTCGTCCATCCATCTCCCCCGGCGGAGGATCTGGTCTCGGGTGAGCTCGAGGCGCGCGAACACCACGCGCTGCCCTGGACGGACCTCCGTGTTGAGGAAGTTCTTGTCCGTCATGCCCTCGCCGTTGTAGCCGAACTTGTCCTGGATGTGCGGCGGGGCGCTGCGCGGGTTGTAGTAGAACTCCAGCACGTAGTTCTCCGCCTTGAACGGGTACATGGTGCGGTCGTTGCTCATGTCCACGCGCTTGTCGAAGCGCCGGTTGCGCACGAAGAGCTGCTCCTGCATGAAGGTCAGGCCCACGGGCACCTCGAGGTCCACCGCGGAGCCCTGGTCCCAGATCATGCCGGCGGGCTGATCGTTGGGCATGTTCTTATCCTTGAGGACCACGCGGATGCGCGTTCCGACGGGCAGAACGTTCCACGTTCCCTGGAACCGGATGACCGCCGGCTCCTCGACGGTGGCCCGCACGCTGAAGCCCACGTCGAACGGGGGCTTCGTGTCGTACTGGCCCTGGTCGTAGTAACCCTTCTGCTGCGCGATCCAGCCCCGCTGGACCATGCGCACGAGCATCGTGTCGATGTTCCTCTCGATGGTGTCGCGGATCTGCAGGTTGCCGAAGGCGTTGTCCTTCTTGGCCCGCTCCACGGCCTCGTCGTACAGCTTGTAGTAGAGGTTCAGCGCCTCCTGGATCTGACCGTTCCGCTGGTAGGCCGGCGACAGCAGGTTCTTCCGCGCGGGGGGCATGTCCTTGCGCTTCATCGCCTCCTCCCACCACCGCACGGCGTTCTCGTAGTTGTCGTCGATCTTGTGGTACCACATCCACCCCGTCTCGAAGAACAGCTCGTACGTGTTGGGGTTGTTGCGGGCGCCCTCCGCTCCGAAGGCGAGGGCGACCGGGATGTAGCGCCGATCCGACCTCTGCTCCGTGTCGGTGAAGTTGTAGCCGATGTGCCACATGCCCGTGGCGTACACGTCGATCTGGTGCGGGTCGAGCCAGGTCACCAGCCGGATGAGCGGCAGCACGGCGTCGTAGTTGCCCTGCTCGAAGAACGAGTCCGCCCGCACCCACAGGATTCCGGCGATGAACTCCTTGAAGCCGACGAGCGCGAACAGGAACTGCGCGGGGTCCAAGCCGGTGGCCGACTGGCCCGCCGTCTTGGGCGCGTAGTCCCTCTTCCACCGCGGGTAGATGGCGAAGGCGTGCAGGCCCGCCTGCACCAGGAACAGCGCGGCGAGCGCGGCTAGCAGCACCGATCGCTTCTTCAAGGCCTCAGACCTCCCGCTTGTCGAAGATCAGGATCGCGCCGATCAGCAGGATCAGGATGTAGAACACGCCGTACGCCGTGGTGAACAGCGCATAGGCCGTGGGGTTCTGGATCTGCTGGCCGGGGTTGATGATCGGATTCTGAATGTTGTAGTTGGCGAAGTTCGGCACGATCACGTTGATCACGCTCGCCACGGCCTTCACCGCCGGGTTGGTTGTGGGCGAGTTCGCGAACGTGTCGTAGATCGTGTTCAGCATCGACCCGATGAAGTACAGACCGCCGGAGAGGAAGAAGTTGACCAGCGGCGAGACGAACGTCGAGAAGAACACCGCCACGGCCGCCAGCAGGCTCATTTGCACGAAGTAGAACAGCGGCGCCTTGGCGATCTCGCCGAGCCGCGAGACGTCCCTCTGGAGCAGGTAGTACGTGAGCAGCAGCACGCCGGACATCAGCAGCATCATCAGGCCGAGGGCCAGGATCGCGCCGACGTACTTGCCCACGAGGAACTGCCAGCGCTGCACCGGCTTGCTGAGGATCGTGTAGATCGTGCGCCGCTCGATCTCGGTGGGGATCAGGTACACGGTGAGCACGATCGCGATCACGGCGCTGGTGAGCTGGAGGATGCCCAGCATCATGCTGGTGAGCACCGTGGTCTCCTGCCTGGGCGACAGGCCGCCGAGGCCCGGCGCGATCGACAGGAAGAGAAGGCCGATCAGAAGGATGATCAGAAGAACCTTGCGTCGGATCGCTTCGCCGACGGTGGTGCTGGCAATGGCAACGATGGCTCTCATCGGGCGGCTCCCTGGTTGGTGTCGCGAACGGTCTGGACGAACAGGTCCTCCAGCCGCTTGCGGCGCGGAATGACGCTCACGATCGTCCCCTTCGCCGAGCGGATGCTGTCGATCAAGGCGTTCAGATCCTCGCCCTCGGGCATGTCCACGATCAGCCTGCCGTTGGCGTACGAGACGATCGCGTCCGGAATCTTCACCGTGTCCTCGAAGGAGCGGTCCAGGTTTTCCGCGATGACCTCGAACCGGCCGCCGTGCAGCAGCTCGCTCAGCTTGCCCTGCCGGACGATCTTGCCGCGGTTGATGATCGCGACGCGGTCGCAGATCCTCTCGACCTCGCTCAGCTCGTGGCTGGAGATGAACACCGTGCGGCCCTCGTCGCGGAACTGCAGGATCAGGTCTCGGATCTCGGTGTGGGCGATCGGGTCGAGACCGCCGGTCGGCTCATCCAGGAACAGCAGCTTCGGGTCGTTCAGCAGGCTCTGCGCCAGGCCGATGCGCTGCTGCATGCCCTTGGAGTACTGCGAGATCGTCTTGCTCGCGTCCCCCGCGAGGTTCACCCTCTCGAGGAGCTTCTTGCACCGCTCGACGTCCTTCATGCCGAACAGCGACGAGTAGAACATGAGCAGCTCGAGGCCGGTCATGTACTCGTAGTAGTACGGCCGCTCCGGGAGGTAGCTGATGACCTTGTGGACCTCCATGTCGCCGATCTCGCGGCCCAGCACCCAACCCTCTCCGGACGTGGGGTAGATGATGCTGAGGAGCATCTTGATGGTGGTCGTCTTGCCGGCTCCGTTCGGACCGAGGAAGCCGAAGATCTCCCCCTCCTCCACGTGCAGGTCCAGCTCGTCGACGACGTTCACCGCACCCAGCGAGCGCGACTTGTAGGTCTTGGTCAGTTTCTTCGTTTCGATGGCTGCTGCCAACGGCGGCGCACCTCCGTGAGACAATCGGTGAGCGAGTATACCAGCACGCCTCCGACCTCCCGGACCGCCCGGCGTCCAACCCGGCAATCCGGCCGGCACTGTCAGGATTCCCGAAGGCCGTTGCCTGCAAATCAGCAAGAATCGGCGCATCCCAGACATGGCGTGGGCGTCTATACTTGCAGAGTCCCACGCAACCGGAGTCCTCGCAGCGCTTCGGTGCCACGGAAGGACGAGGCCGTGGGAACGAATTGGCGGGAACGTGCTTTGCTCTCCTTTCAGCGTTCCCGCGCTTTTTTTTGCTCGTCGGCCTCCCTCACGGCCTGCACGAAGGCGGCGAGCCTGGCCGGATCCTTGACTCCCGGCCTCGCCTCGACGCCGCTGCTCACGTCCACCCCCCAAGGTCGAACCCTGCGGACGGCCTCCGCGACGTTCTCCGGCGCGAGGCCCCCAGCCAGCACCACGGGCTTGGGCCAGGCCCCGACGACCGCCGCCGCGGCCTCCCAATCCACGGTCCTCCCAGTGCCGCCGTAGGAACCGCGGTCGAAGGCGTCGAGCACCACAGCCTCCGCGGGCTCCAGCTCCCGGGGAAGCGAGCCGAGGCGGAACTTGGGACCCAGCCGGAGGCATCCGAGCCACCGCCCCGCTGCCGGGCGCGGAGGCAGGCTCTGCACCGCCGAGAAGCGCGCCTCCGGCAGAGAGGCGGGCGGCGGCCCGTAGACGAGCACGGCGTCCACTCCCTCGGGAACCCAGCGCAGCAGGTCGGGCAGCGACTCGAGATCCACGCACCGCGGGCTGGTGGGCTCCAGCACGAACCCCACGGCGTCGGCTCCCAGCTCGACGGCGAGCTCGACGTCCGCGGGCCGGGTCAGGCCGCAGATCTTGATGCGCGTCACCAGCCCATCACCTCTCGCACTCGGCCTCCGATGTCCGCGGCGCGGCAGAAGGCGGTGCCGATCAGCACCGCGCGAGCGCCTGCGGCCGCCACCCTTTGCACGTCCTCCGGCCCCTCCAGGGCGCTCTCGCTCACCAGCAGCGCTCTCTCGGACCACTGCGGCGCCAGCCGCTCGGTGGCGGCAAGGTCCGTCTCGAACGTGTGCAGGTTCCGGTTGTTGATCCCCACTAGATCCGGCCGACAGGCTTCAGCCCTCGCGGAGTCGTCCTCGTCGTGCACCTCCACCAGGACGTCCATCCCGAGCTCCTTCGCCAGAGCGTGCAGCTCCGCCAGACGCTCCGGCTCGAGCATGGCCGCGATCAGCAAGACCGCGTCCGCCCCCATCGCCCGAGCCTCCCACACCTGATAGGCGTCCAGCAAGAAGTCCTTTCGCAGCACCGGCAAGCCGCTGGCCCTGCGCGCAAGGACCAGGTTTTCCGCGGATCCTTGGAAGAACCGCTCGTCGGTCAGCACGCTCAGGCAATGCGCGCCCGCCTCTCGGTACGTGGCGGCGATGGCTGCAGGGTCGAAGTCGGGACGGATCAGGCCTTGGCTCGGACTGGTTTTCTTGACCTCCGCGATGAGCGCTGGGATGCGGTCGGCGTTCCGCAGCGCCCGGAGGAACCCCCTCGGGGGCTCGGCGTCCTCGGCGCGCGATCGGAGGTCGGAGAGGGGGACGCTCCGCGAGCGCTCCCGAACCTCCTCGACCTTGGCGTCGAAGATCCGCGACAGGTACGTCAAACCCGGCTCGCCTCCACCAGTGCCAGCAGCTTGCGGAGCGCGGCGCCGCTTGCCACGGCCTGCCGGGCCTTCTCCGCCGCCTCGCGCAGGTCGGGCGCCAGTCCGGCAAGCCAGATGGCGGCGGCCGCGCTGGGGATCACAGCGGCGCAGCGAGGCGAACCGGGGTCCGAAACCGCCTCGCGCAGGATCGCGGCGTTCTGTTCGGCGTCCTCGCCGGGCCGGAGCGCCGAGGCGTCCAAAGGCTGCTGTCCGAAGTCCTCCGGATGAAGGGTCCGCTCGCGTAGAACTCCCTCCTCCACGAGCACGCTGGCGGTGGGCCCGCAGGGCGAGATCTCGTCGAGGCCCTCCAGCCCATGGACCACCATCGCCCAACCGATGCCGAGCTTGGCGGCGGCCTCGGCCATGGGTCGGAGAATGGTCGGCGAGAACACCCCGATCAGCTGGGCGTCCGCTCCTGCCGGGTTGGAGAGCGGACCGAGCTGGTTGAACACCGTGCGGATGCCCAGCTCCTTGCGCACGGGGCCCACGTGGCGCATCGCGGGATGGTGCGAAGGCGCGAAGAGGAACACCATGCCGACGGTCTCCAAGATGTGCAGCAACCGCTCGGGATCCGCATGCAGGGAGACGCCGAGCGCCTCCAGCACGTCGGCGCTGCCGCACCGGCTGGCCACGGCGCGGTTGCCGTGCTTGCCCACCTTGGCCCCGGCCGCGGCCGCGACGAACGCCGCCGCCGTCGAGAGGTTGAACGTGGGCAGCCCTCCGCCCGTCCCGCAGGTGTCGACCATCGGGTGGCAATCGTGCCGCAGACGGACGGCCTCGGCCTGCATCACGCGGGCGAACCCCGCCAGCTCCTCCCCCGTGGCGCCCTTGGCCCGAAGCCCCACCAGAAACCCGCCGACCACCGACGGCGGAACCTGACCCGCGAACACCGAAGCCATGAGCTCGGCGGCCTGCTCCTCGGTCAGGTTCTGGCCTTGGACGATCGCCTCCAAAGCTGCCTTCCACTCCATGCGTTGGATTATGCTCCCAGAGACGGACGCGGCCCGGAACCGTAGAACCAAGCGAGGGAGGTACAATGCCAGCGCGATGGGCGGCTACACGGGGCTTCTGATCCTTGCGATCTTGGCGGCGGTGATCGCCGTCGCGATGGTGTCGCTGTCCTGGCTTCTGGGTCCCAAGAGCCCCACGCGCTACAAGGCTTCCCCGTACGAGTGCGGCGTGACGCCGGTCGGCGACGCGAGGGAGCGATTCCCCATCAAGTTCTATCTCGTGGCGATGCTGTTCATCCTGTTCGACATCGAGGTGGTGTTCCTCTGGAGCTGGATGACGGTGTTCCGCGAGGCGGAGACGTCCTTCAAGATCTTCAGCTTCTTCGAGGTGGTGATCTACATGACCACGTGGATCGTCGGCTACCTGTACGCGGTCAAGGTCAACGCCATGGACTGGGACGAGTCCACCCTGCTGAGCCAGGACGAAGACTCCGAGGGCCGGCCTGCGCTGGAGGGGGTGGCCTGAGATGGCGGACGCCACGCTGCAGACGGGCAGCCTCGAAGAGCGCAAGATCCGCGAGGCGCTGCCGGGAGCGCTGGTCAAGGCCAAGGTGCACAAGGGAGACCTGTTCCTCTGCGTGCGCAGGGAGCAGATCCGCGAGGTGGCCTCGCTCCTGAGGAACGATCCGGAACTCGAGTACAAGTTCTTCAGCGAGTGCCTGGGAGTCGACTACAGCCGTTGGGACCACGAGCGCGACCTGGACGGCCGCTTCGAGGTCGTGTACAACCTGCTCTCCCTCAAGCTGAACAAGCGGATCTTCGTCAAGGTGGCTGTGGACGACGGACAGAAGGTTCCCAGCCTGGTTCCGGTGTACGCCGGCGCCGAGTATCCCGAGAGGGAGATCTGGGACCTCTTCGGCATCGTGTTCGAGGGAAACGAGCAGAGCCAGAGGTTCCTCATGCCGGACGACTGGGTGGGCCACCCGCTGCGCAAGGAGTACCCGCTGGGCGGCGAGGACGTGCTGTTCGCCGAGGGCGACCGAGGTCCGGCCGTCGAGGACATCGCCATGCCGCACGCGGGCGAGAGCTTCGAGGGAAAGACCGGAACCGAGGACGTGAGCGGCCGCTAGCCGCGCCGAGGCCTCCCGCTGACGATCTCAGGCCGGAAAGGTAGAATCCGGCGAAGGGTTCGACCATGTCGCAGACCAATCCTCCCGCCTTCATGCCCTCGACCGAAACCGTGTTCCAGCGCGTGGGCGAGCACACGATGGTCGTCAACATGGGCCCGCAGCACCCCAGCACGCACGGCGTGCTGCGCGTGGTCTGCGAGCTGGACGGCGAGACGATCGTGAAGGCTCGGTGCCAGATCGGCTACCTCCACACCGGCATGGAGAAGGAGGCGGAGTACCAGCAGTACCACAAGTGCGTGGTCATGACCGACCGCATGGACTATCTGAACGCCAACGGCAACAACCTGGCCCATGCGTTGGCGGTGGAGAAGCTGCTGGGTTGCGACATCCCCAAGCGCGCCCAATACCTGCGCGTGATCCTGGCCGAGCTGAGCCGCATCGCCTCGCACCTGGTGTGGCTGGGCACGCACGCGCTCGACTTGGGCGCGATGACGCCCTTCTTCTACGTTTGGCAGCAGCGCGAGATGATCCTGGACATGTTCGAGATGATGTCCGGAGTGCGCATGATGCCCAGCTGGATCGTGCCGGGCGGGCTGCGCGGCGACATGCCCGAAGGCTTCGACAGGAAGCTGCTGCAGTTCCTCGAAACCTTCCCCAAGGAGCTCGAGGTGGTCGAAGGGCTGCTGGTCGAGAACCCGATCTGGAAGGAGCGCACCTACGACGTCGGGGTGCTGACGGCGGAGCAGGCTCTGGACCTCGGTTGCTCGGGGCCGATCCTGCGCGCGAGCGGCGTGCCGTGGGATCTGCGGAAGTCCCAGCCGTACAGCTCCTACGAGGACTTCGACTTCCTGGTCCCCGTCGGCGAGCGCGGCGACGTGTACGACCGGTTCCTCGTGCGCATCGCGGAGATGAAGGAGAGCTGCAAGATCCTCCGGCAGGCGATCGAGGGACTGCCCGAGGGCGACTTCCGCACGAGCGACCGCAAGATCGCGCCTCCTCCCAGGCACGAGCTGGACACCTCGATGGAGTCGCTCATCCACCACTTCAAGCTGTACACCGAGGGGTTCCGTCCGCCGGTCGGCGAGGCCTACGCCGCCGTCGAGGGCCCCAAGGGCGAGCTGGGGTTCTACATCGTGAGCGACGGGACCAACCGCCCCTACCGATGGCACGAGAGGCCGCCGAGCTTCATGAACCTCAAGGCGCTCGAGGTGCTGGCGGTGGGACGCTTGATCGCGGACGTCGTGGCGATCATCGGCTCGATCGACATCGTCCTCGGCGAAATCGACCGCTGATCCCCAAAGTCCCAGGATGACCCTCCTTTGGCACGGATAATGCCCGGCAAGCCTGTGTCCCGCAGAGCACAGGAGGTTGCCATGAAACAAAGGAAGGGATTCACCCTGATCGAGCTGCTGGTGGTCATCGCGATCATCGCCATCCTTGCCGCGATCCTGTTCCCCGTGTTCGCCCAGGCCAAGGCTTCCGCCAAGAAGACCGTCGGGCTGTCGAACCTCAAGCAGGTTGCCACGGGCATCATGATCTACACCACGGACCATGACGACGTGTTCCCGCTGACGGTCATCCCCAACGCGTCGGGCAACTGGCAGTTCAACCTTCTGGCCGAGGTCCCGACCAACTGGCGCATCGACAACGCCGCCACCAACGCGCGTCACTCGATCTACTGGGCCAACAGCGTGCGCCCGTACATCAAGAACGAGGAGATGTACCAGCTGAACGTGGGCATCGATCAGACCAACCCGCCCACGACGACGCTCGGCCGCACTCCCACGCGCATGGGAGTCACGATGAACGGCATGCTGCACAACTACCCGGCCACCCAGATCAACAATCCCGCGCTGGTCACGATGATCTGGTACGGCCAGGGCAACGTGAACCGCGTGGGTCAGTCCCTGCCCGTTCCGCAGCTGCGCTGCGGCGCCCCGGCCACCCAGCCGTGCATCTTCAGCCCGATGGCCTATCCGGACAGTTGGAACGGAGGCGGCAACGCCTTCGCCACCGCCTGGTTCGTCCCTTCGGGAACCACCACCCACTGGACCTACCAGCAGGGCACGGTTTTCGTGCGCTCCGACACCTCGGCCAAGTTCCTGAAGATCGGGGCTCCGAACGCCAGCGGCCTCAACATGCTGCGCGATCCCTTCAGCTCGTACGACGCGAACGGGCGTGCCCTCACGTACACTGGTTGCCGGCCGGCGGGTTCCACCGCCCCGTTCTACTGGTGCTACTTCCGGCCGGACCGCGAGGAGTAGTGGGATGAGAAACCTCCTTCTGATGGCTATCGCCGCTGCGCTCGTCCTCGGTTGCTCCGGCTCGGGAGGCGGCTACGACGAGCCCGAGGAAACCACCGGAACCGGCACCCAGTTCGAGGCCGCAACCAGCGGGGCGGACGCGTCTGGAGGCGGGCAGGCCCAGACCAAGGGCGACGCGAGCCAGAGCGAGCAGTAGCCTCGAAGCGACGGGAAGAGGGTCGGGAGCTCCGGCTCCCGACCCTCGTTTTGCAGGCTCCCTCCAGGCGGACGGTCGCGGATCGGGTACCGTAGAAGGAGTTGCGCAGGCGCGATGCGCCTCGGAGTGCCCCGAACCGATGAGCCAGAGTCCCGACACGCCCAACCTCCGGTTCTCCGCGAAGGCAGTGGCCGAACTGGAGAGCCTGAAGACGCACTACCCCAACCTCAAGGCCTGCATCCTTCCGGCGCTGTGGATCGCCCAGCGGGAGTACGGCGGACACCTTCCTCCGGAGGCGATCGCCGAGGTGGCCCACCGCCTCAAGCGGAGCCCGGCCGAGGTGCAGGGCGTGGCCACCTTCTATTCGATGTACAACACCGGGCACAAGCCCGGTCGGCACATGATCGAGGTGTGCACCTGCCTCACCTGCTCGGTGTGCGGAGCTTGGGACGTCGCCGCCTACCTGGAGCAGAAGCTGGGCATCAAGATGGGCGAGACCACGCCGGACGGGATGTTCACCCTGCACGGCGTCGAGTGTCTGAACGCCTGCGACCGCGCGCCGCTGATCCAGGTCGGCGACGAGTACCACGGACCGATGGACGAGCAGAAGATCGATGCCCTGCTCGAACGGCTCCGCAACGAGCCGGAGAGCAAGGTGGTGGCCCTCGCCGACGCCCTCGTGCAGGTGCACCTGAAGGAGGAGGAGCGGGAGAAGGCCCGCCGAGCCGCCGAAGCCGTCCGCAACTGAACCGCAAGACCGCCATGGGTGAGTACAAGCTGCTTCTTCGACATTCCCACGACCCCGCCTACGCGACCCTGGACGGCTACCAGCGCCTCGGGGGCTACGAGGGCCTGAGGAAGGCGCTGAGCATGGACCGCCAGCAGGTGATCGACGAGGTCAAGACCTCGGGCCTGCGCGGGCGGGGCGGCGCGGGCTTTCCAGCCTGGATCAAGTGGAACGGCCTGCCGAAGCAGAAGACCAAGCCGCATTACCTCATCTGCAACGCGGACGAGGGAGAGCCCGGAACGTTCAAGGACAAGCAGCTGATGGAGACCTGCCCGTTCCTGGTGGTGGAGGGCATGACCATCGCCGCCTACGCAACGCAGGCCGACGTGGGCTACATCTACATCCGCGGCGAGTTCGTCGACGCCGCCCGCTCGATGCGACGGGCGATCGACGAGGCTTATCGGGCCGGCCTGCTGGGCAAGAACATCCTGGGAGCGGGCATGGACTTCGAGCTGCACATCCACACCGGAGCGGGCAGCTACGAGTGCGGCGAGGAGAGCGCGCTGATGAGCTCGCTCATGGGAGAGAGAGGCATGCCGCGGCTGAAGTTCCCGCACGCTCCTTTGCCTACGATCAGCGGCCTCTGGGACAGCCCCACGCTGATCAACAACGTCGAGACGTACGCCTGCGCGCCGTTCATCCTGTCCAACGGTGGAGCTTGGTACGCGTCGATCGGCGCCTCCACGAAGAACTCGCGCGGCACCAAGATCTTCTCCGTCAGCGGACACGTGCGGAAGCCCGGCAACTACGAAGTGGAGTTCGGCACCCCGCTGATGGAGCTGCTGGAGCTGGCCGGCGGCATGAAGGGCGGGGCTCTCAAAGCGTGCGTGCCCGGAGGCTCATCGGTGCCGATCCTCGACGCCGAAGCCTGCCAGAAGGCGATCATCGGCTACGAGGAGATGATGGAGGTCGGCTCGATGGTCGGATCGGGAGGCTGCATGTTCCTCAACGAGCACACCGACATCGTGGAGTTCATCTGGCGCACGTCGATGTTCTACAAGGACGAGTCCTGCGGCAAGTGCACCCCGTGCCGCGAGGGCACTCGCTGGATGTTCCTCATCCTGGACCGCATCAAGGCCGGCCAGGGTCGTCCCGAGGACCTGCAGCTGCTGGAGGACGTTTGTCGCCAGATCGACGGCCGCTCCTTCTGCGGCCTGGGAGACGCGGCGGCCTGGCCCGTGGCCGGAGCGCTCAAGGTGTTCCGGCACGAGTTCGAGCACTACGTTCGGCACGGGCGCAGCCTGGTCGCCAGGGGCTGAGGCTGGCTCAGCCCTTGTGGGCCCGTAACAGGGCTCCGGAAGCCGTCCAGAGGGGCCGCGGCTCGGCTTGACCCGGCCTGCGGGGCACCGCGAAGGGCACTCCCGGCAACAGGTCGAAGCAGCTCTCGGCCCAGGGCGTCTCGCCGTCGAGGTCGGTCAGCACGCCCCACACGAAGCTGTCGGACTCGAACTCCACCCCGCCGTCCCGTTCGGCCACGCGGATGCTCGGCTCGGCGAACGCCAGTTCGCGGAACCGCGCGCGGAACAGGCGATGCTGCAGCGTCGTGCCATCCTGCAACCGGAGCACCGCGGCCACGCCCCCATGCCTGACCCCGACCCGCTCCAGATCCTCGGCCGCCACCTCGGTCAGGCGCGTCGACGCGTTCGGAGGGAGCTCCACAGGCAGCTCCTCCGACGCGAAGGCCGCTCCGGCGAGTCGGAACACTCCGGCGCGCAAGCCGCCGATCGCCGGTCGGTTCGTGTCGTTCACGCCGTAGACGCCGAACCGGTCCCCCTCGTCCGCCACGACCACGGCCACGGGAGCGAAGGCGCGCCGCACGGCGTGGTACGACGGCTTGCGCCTCAGGCGGTGGTCCTGCGTCGTCCAGCCCATCGACACCGGCCACGAGTCGTTGTACATCCAGAACACGGCGCTGGCCGACGAGAACATGCGCCTCCGGTAGTTACGGATGTACTCGTCCAGTCCGTCGGCCTGCAGAACCCCGCTCAGGAGGGCGAACTCGTCCAGAGGCAGGTCGGCGGGATCCAGCCCGGTCCACTCTCGGAAGGCCAGATAGGCGCGTCCCTCCAACTCCGGCCGATGGGGGGTCCAGGCGAAGGTGTTGTCGTGGTGCCGCCACGCGGGCGAGTGCACGCGGCGCTGGTCGACGGGCAGAAACTCCATCAGCGTCTTGGGCAGAGAACTGCCGAGCACCCCTCCCTCGTTCGGGAAGCGGTCGGTGAAGCTCCGGTACGCCCACCAGTCGGCGAACCGATCGCCCAGAGACACCCCCCATGGATGCTGGTCCCCCACGTTCGGGTTGTTCGGGAGGGAGCCGTCCGGCGACCACGGCGAGCCCGGCCAGTACGGCACGTGCGGCGACCGCTCCCCGACGACCCGGGGCAGCAGCTCGAAGAAGATCGGCCGATGGGGCGCGCGGGGCTCCATCTGGGCCCAAGACCACTCCTCGTCGCCCTGCAGAACCTCGTTGTTGCCGCACCAAACGACGATCGAGGGGTGTGCGCTGAGCCGCAGCGTCTGGTGCCGGGCCTCGAGCTCGGCCTCCCTCCACAGGAACGGGTCGGAGGCGTCCGTCTTGGCGCAGGCGTAGGCGAAGTCGTGCCAAACCATCAGCCCGAGCTCGTCGCAGGCCTCCGCCATGGCGCCCGCGAGGTAGTGCCCGCCGCCCCACACGCGCAGCAGGTTCATGTTCGCGTCCCGCGCCATGGCGGCGAGTCTCCGCCACCTTTCGGCCGGCGTGGTCGAGTACAGGAGGTCGGCAGGCACGAGGTTCCCGCCCTTGCAGAACACGGGCCGCCCGTTCACCTTGAGCACGAACAGCGACCCGCCCTCCGGCGCGGGAGGCTGATCGATCTCCACCTTGCGGAACCCCGTGCGCAGCGTCCCCTCGAAGCCTTCGCCCGCGAGGGACAGGCGCCAGCGAACGCCGACGGTCTTCGGCTCGCCCGCCCCCGCGGGGCTCCACAGAGGAGGCTCGAGGACGCGGCAACCGGACCGGGCGAGTTGCGGGCCCGGACCGACTACGAGCTCGGTCTCGGTCCAAGACCCCACAGAAGGAATCGCCCACTCGACCCTGGCGAGCTGGCCTTCGGGCAACGCGGAATCCAGCTCCAGCAGCAGCTCGGCGTCGGCCTCGCGAAGGTCGTCGCTCAGGCGGTGCACGAGGCCGACCCCGTCGAGGAACACCGGCCCCCACTCCAAGCGTACGGGACCGAGCAACCCGACGTTCACGAGCCTTGGGTTCCAATCCCAGCCGCATTGGTACTGCGGCTTGCGCAGCCAGTTGCGCCGGGTGGTCAGACTGGTTCGGTCGCCGATCCAACCCGTGACCGGCCGATCGATGACCTCTCGCTCGCCGGACTGGACCACGACGGCGATCTCGTTCGTGCCTTCCCGCAGCAGCGACTCGCAACGGAGGCGGTGCGGGCGGTGGGCGTTGCACACGGAGCCGACCTTCTCTCCGTTGAGGAAAACCGTAGCGTGGCACTCCACCAGCTCGAGCACCAAGCGGCACGGCAGACCGATGGCCTCCCGCGGCGCCTCGAAGCTGCGTCGGTACACCCAGAACGCGTCCTCCACCCACCTCGCCGCAAGGGTGTTCCTTCCGTGCTCCAGGTCGGGGAGCATCCCAGCCCGCATCAGTGCCAGGTGCACCGGCTCCGGCACCAGCGTGCCGAACCACGGAGCCGCCGACATCGGCCCGAAGACCAACGCTTCGGGGAAATCCTCCGTGCACGCGAGGCGCCACTCGCCTCCCAGATCGAGCCTGCCAGAGCGCATGGCCCATTCTGCATGAAAAAGCCGAGCGGCGCCGCCCGCCGGGGAGGCGCCGCTGCTCCCGTTCTTCGGTCGGAGCCTACTCCGTGGCCTGCGTGGTGCCCTGCGGAGACGGGGTCTGCGATTTCTGCTCCTGCGTCGCGGGCTGCATCGAAGCGTCCTCGCCCTTCGAGCAACCGGCGACCAGAGGCATCGCGACCGAGGCCAAGACGGCGATCAGAACCAGCCTCTTCATGCCTGCCAGCCCCTTCCGCTTAGTCCGGCCAGAAGGCCTTGAGAGCCAGCACGCCGCCACCGAGGTCGACGGTCTTGTTGATGACGTCGCCCCGGTAGCTGGTGGCGATCGCATGGCCGTCGGTGGCGACCCACGTGGTCATGCCGTTGGCCCAGGCGCACTGCGGCTCCATGCCGGTGCGGCCGGCGACGGCGCGCTTGCGGGCGTGGGGGCCGAACAGCACCCAGTTGCCCGGCTTGGCCGTCCAATCGCCCCAGCCGCCGCAGTAGCCGAACACGTCGCCGTACACGCCCCAGAGCATGTCCCAGTTGCCGGCCTCGCCGACCAGCCAAACCTCGGCGATGTTGTTCACGGAGCTCTGCGAGCGGGACGGAGCGGTCTTGGTGTTGTACCAAGTCGCCGTCGGCGAGATTCCCGCGCCGAACACGCCGTTCACGCGGACCGTGCCGCCGCCCACCCACGACGGGCGGGTCCACTCCCACCATGAGCCCTTGTGCTGACCGCCGCCGCCGGGGATCACGGCGTTCGCGTGCGGCGCGACGCCCCAGTGTTGCAGACGCTGCCACCACCAGTAGGTTCCCGGCCGCGGGAGCTTCGGGTGCAGCATCAGATCCCAGTTCTTGGAGTAGACCTGCAGCTTCTCCTGCCAGACCCACCAGCCCTCTTGGTCGTCGTTGGTGGCCATCAGGGCGAAGGTGTCGTCGTAGTCCGCCGCGTACATCAGGTGGCCGAGGCCGATCTGCTTGCAGTTGCTGAGCGCCTGGGTGTCCTTCGCCGCGTCCTTGGCCTGCGCGAACACCGGGAACAGGATCGCCGCGAGGATCGCGATGATCGCGATCACCACGAGGAGCTCGATCAATGTGAATGCGCGCTTCCGCATATCATGCCTCCTTGTTGGGTCCACGCAACGCTGCGTGGTCCCCGCCATCATACATCAAGGCTTGCGGAACGGCAACTTTGGAGAACGGAAAAGACGCCGCAGGTAAGCTGGCCGCATGCAAGGCCAGTTGCCCAAATCCGTGGTCGCGATCGTTCTCGGCCTGGCTGTGGCCGCCATCGGCCTGGCTTACTACGCGCTGTTCTTCCGTCCCGAGCCGGCGTACATCCCGCCGGAGCAGAAGCGCATGGACGAGATCCTGGCGCGCACCGGCGGGGATGTCAGCAAGATGACTGCCGAGGAGAGGGAGTTCCTCAAGAGGGTCAAGGTGCCGGGCCAGGCTCTGAAGCCCTAACCGAGCGAGTCCAGGATCACCCCGCGCCAGTCCTCCAGCCGCTCGGCCACCTCTCGCCACCGGCCCGGGTGGGTCTCGTCCAGCACCACCGGCCGGAAACCCAGCTTCAAGTAGGTTCTGATCGCCGGGAGGCGCTCGTCGTCGGTGGTCAGACGGCACGCGCGGAAGCCGAGCTCCCGCAAGCGGAGGAGCACGGCCAGGCTGACCAACGCCCCCAAACCCATGCCTCTGGCCCTAGGGGACGACGCCACCCAATGGAGGAACCCGTCCGGCTCGTGCTCCGGAATCCGCTGGGCGGAGGCCGTTGCCAGCAGCTCGCCCCTCGGGTCCTCCACCACGAACGTAGCTGCCACGTTCGGGTCCTCCAAAAGGTCCCGACGCGCCCGCTCGGCGGTCCAGTGCATCTCGGGAAACGCGGAGCCGATCAGCTCAGCCAAGGCCTCGGCGTCTGGATCGGCGGCTTCCCGCAGGCGGCAACCGTCGGGAGGGTCGGGCACCGGAGGAAGGCCGTCCCACGACGACCGTCGCATCATCAGCTGGCTCACGCTCTATCTTGCGCCGTACTCGGCGCAGAAGTCCAGGTACCACTTCACGCCGTCCGCGGGCATGTCCCAAGGCAGGTGGTTGCCGCAACAGTAGAAGTACCCGGGCATGTCCTTGCCCAGTTCGGTCATGTCCAGCACCATCCTGCGGATCGCCTCGCGGTCGTTGGTGCGGACCACGCGGTTGTCGCCCCCGCCGATCAGCACCTTGTCGGGGTGCTTGCGCTTGTATTCCTTCCAGTCGGTGAACACCTCGCTCAGGCAACCGTCGGCTCCCGCCGCCAGCACGTCGTCGACCACGGCGTCGATGTTGCCGTCGCTGACGAAGAACACAACCTTGCCGGCGTCCTTGAGGATCGACCAGAACTCCTCGTAGTACGGGTACACGTGGCGCCGGTAGAAGGCCGGCGAGAACACCGGGCCCCTTTGGTAGCAGATGTCGTCGTGGCTGTAGACCACCTCGATGTCCGTTCGGGCCCAGGCGCGGAACACCTTGCGGCTGATCTCCGCGAAGTCCCGGAGCAGCCTCGCCGTCTCCGCCTCGTGCAGCGCACCGAGCTCCAGCAGGTTCTCCCAGCCGAACAGCAGCAGGGGCCACATGAACAGGGTGTTGTAGAACCCGTGGTAGCCCAGCGCCAGCCCCGCGTTGGCCTCCTTCACGCGGTCCACCTCGGCCTGGAACACCCGCACCAGCTCGTCCTCGTCGACGCCGAGGTCCAGGCCCACGGGGTCCATCCACCGGAAGTCCAAGTCCGAGAGCGGATCGTAGCTCAGGCAGGCCTCCACGTCGGGAAACCTGCTGCCCCAGTCCCAGTGCCAGCTGCGCTCCTGGCCCCAGCGCACGGTGGTGCGGCCGTCCTCTTCCTCGAAGGCGGGGGCGTCGGGCAGACGCGGGATCGGGTCGTCGCTGACGGGCATCGTCCAGAAGTCCAGCGCGTACCGGCGGGCCATCTCCCGCGAGGCGCTCAGCGGCCGCTCCCATGGGTCGATCCCCGTGATGGCCCGGATGGCGTCGGGACAGGAGAGGATCTCGCAGTGCGGGATCCGATCGGTGGGTTGCCTGCGGAACGCCCTCACGGCTCGCTCGCGGTCCATGCCTCCCAGTATCGCGCCGGCGGCGCGCACGATCAAGGAGGCCGGGTCGGGTACCTTCAAGCTTGGCCATGATCCATCCCGGAGAGCGCATCGCCGATCTGTTTTCCAAGCCCGTGGGCACACGACTGAAGGCCAGCGGCTGGGTCAAAACGCGCCGCGACTCCAAGGGCGTCTCCTTCGTGCAGCTGAACGACGGCTCCTGCTTCCGCGACCTGCAGGTCGTGATCGAGGCGGGCACGATCCCGGCGGAGGAGCTCAAGCAGGCCACCACCGGCGCCTGCGTGACGTTCGAGGGAGCGCTGGTGGAGTCCCCCGCGGCGGGGCAGCCGGTCGAGCTCAAGGCGGAGTCGATGGTGGTCCATGGACCGGCCGACCCGGCGAGCTATCCGTTGCAGAAGAAGGGCGCATCGTTCGAGTTTCTCCGGGAGATCGCGCACCTGCGCATGCGCGGCAACACCTTCGGCGCGGTCTTCCGCGTGCGCAACCAAGCCGCCTGGGCCATCCACAAGTTCTTCCAGGAGCGTGGGTTCCTCTACATCCAGACGCCGATCATCACGGCCAGCGACTGCGAGGGGGCCGGCGCGATGTTCGCGGTCAGCACCCTTTTGGGGGCGCGCGAGGGCCTGGACGGCAGGCCTCAGTTCCACCTGTCGTCCACCAACCCCGAGGACGACTTCTTCGGCAAGCCCGCCTACCTGACGGTGAGCGGCCAGCTCGAGGCGGAGACGTTCGCCTGCTCGATGACCAACGTGTACACGTTCGGGCCGACGTTCCGCGCCGAGAACAGCAACTCGGCCCGCCACCTGGCGGAGTTCTGGATGGTGGAGCCGGAGATGGCGTTCTGCGACCTCCAAGGCGACATGAAGCTGGCGGAGGAGTTCCTCAAGTACGTCATCCGGCACGTTCTGGAGCACTGCGCGGAGGATCTGGAGTTCTTCAACAAGCGCATCGAGCCGGAGCTGCTGGCCACGCTCACGCATGTCGCCGAGAGCAGCTTCGAGCACCTGACCTACACCGAGGCCGTGCGCCTGCTGGAGCAATCCGGAGAGCCGTTCGAGTTCCCCGTGTACTGGGGCGCGGACCTGCAGAGCGAGCACGAGCGGTGGCTCACCGAGAGGAAGGTCGGTCGCCCGGTGATCCTCACGGACTACCCGAAGGAGATCAAGGCGTTCTACATGCGCATCAACGACGACAACAAGACCGTGCGCGCCATGGACGTTCTGGCTCCGCGCATCGGCGAGATCATCGGCGGATCCCAGCGAGAGGAGCGCCTCGGCCGGCTGGAGGCGCGCATCCAGGAAATGGGCCTGAGGAAGGAGGACTACTGGTGGTATCTGGACCTGCGCCGCTTCGGCACGGTCGAGCACGCCGGGTTCGGCCTGGGATTCGAGCGCCTGCTGATGTACCTGACCGGCATGAAGAACATCCGCGACGTGATCCCCTATCACCGCGCGCCCGGCCAGGCGGAGTTCTGAGCCTTGCCCAACCTCTTCCGCCGGTTCGACCGTAGGCTGGCCGCCGAGCTGAGGACCCAGCGCAGGCCGATCCTGCTCGGCTTGGCGTGCGTGGGAGTGACCTCCGCTCTGACCGCGCTCACCATCCCGCTCACGAAGCAGGCGGTGCTGGCGATCGACCTCGCGAGCAGGAGGCAGGAGGGGGCCTTGGAGCGGCTGGCCCTGGTCAGCGCGGCGGTCGTCGGGCTGTTCGCCCTCAAGTACTGGTTCACGCGGGGCCAGGTGTACTTTCTGAGCGAGGCCGCGGCCAGGCTGGCGGCAAACCTCAGGGTGAGGCTCTTCCAGAAGCTGCAGCGCCTGCCGATCAGCTACTTCAACGAGCGCCGTTCGGGCGCCATCCAGAGCGTCCTGACCAACGACGTGAACGTCTACCAGACGGCCGTCACGATCGTCCGAGACAGCATCGACGGGCCGATCAAGGCGGTTTCGGCGTTCGTGGCGATCGTGCTGATGCAGTGGGAGCTCGCGCTGGCGGTGATGGCGTTCCTGCCCATCATGGCGGCGGTCATCCACCGCAACGGGCGCAAGATGCGCGAGGCCCAGCGCCAGGTGCAGGAGGATCTCGCGGAGCTGAACGGCATGACCCAGGAAGCGCTGGGTGGCACCCGAGTGGTCCGGGCGTTCAACGCGGAGGACCGCATCGGCGAGCGCTACGGCTCGCTGGTCGAGGCCACCCTGAAGAGCCAGATGCGCGCGGTGCGCCGTTTGGCGTCGCTGCGTCCTCTGGTCGAGTTCATCGGCGCGGCCGCGCTGGCCGCGGTGCTGTTCCTCAGCGGTCTTTNGGCCCTGCACGGAACGCTGCACGTGGCCGACCTCGCGGCGCTGGTGCTGGCGATGGACGTCATCAACCAGAGCTTCCGCAACCTGGGCTCCGCCAACAACTCCTACGGGCAGGTGCAGGCCGCCGCCGACCGCATCTACGGCCAGGTGCTGGACAGTTCCAGAGGAGACGGTTCGTCACCCGGGCACGGCGACGCTGCCGCACCCCAAGGGCCGCATCGAGTTCCGAGACGTGGGCTTCGTGTACCCCGACGGCACCCGTGCGCTCGAGCGGGTGTCGTTCGTGATCGAGCCAGGCCAGTGCCTGGCGCTCGTCGGCCCGAGCGGCTCCGGTAAGAGCACGATCGCGGACCTCCTGCTGCGCTTCTACGAACCGACCGAAGGACAGATCCTGTTCGACGGGGTGGACCTTCGGGAGCTGGACGTGCGCTGGCTGAGGTCGCAGATCGGCGTCGTCCCCCAGCACACGTTCCTGTTCGCGGGCACGATCGCCGAGAACATCCGGCTCGGCGCTCCCGAAGCCACCGACGACGTGCTCCGCGAGGCCGCTCGGGCCGCGCACGCCGCTCCCTTCATCGAGCAGATGCCCCAGGGATACGACACGCCGCTCGGCGAGCGAGGCATCCGCCTGAGCGGCGGCGAGATGCAGAGGATCGCCATCGCCCGGGCGCTGATCCGCAGGCCGAGGATCCTGTTGCTCGACGAGGCCACGAGCAACCTCGACGCCGTGAGCGAGCACGCAGTGCAGGAGGCGCTGGAGGAGATTCTCCCCGGCCGGACCACGCTGATGATCGCCCACCGTCTGACAACCGCGGCCCGGGCCGACCGACTGGTGATGCTGCGCAAGGGAGAGGTCGTCGAGTCGGGCACGCACCAAGAGCTGCTGGCGAGCGGCGGGGCGTACTCGAGGATGTTCCACGCGTTCAGCAGCGGGGTGGCCGATGAGCGGATCGGCTGAGGCGTCCGTCCGTTGCGTCGGCCTGGACTGCGGCTACCCCGAACGCACGGTGCTGCGGGGGATCGAACTGGAGGCACGCCCGGGAGAGGTGCTCGCGCTGCTCGGCCCGAACGGTAGCGGCAAGTCGACACTCCTCAAGACGATCTCCAAGACGCTTCCTCCGCTGGGAGGACAGGTCCGCGTCTGCGGGAGGGACGTCGCGCGCCTCGACTACGACGAGCTGGCCCGCCTGCTGGCGTTCGTGCCGCAAGAGGAGCACCTCGCGTTCGCGTTCACGCTGCGCCAGCTGGTGCTCATGGGCCGCATGCCGCATTCCGAAGGCCTTCTGGACAAAGCCTCCTTTGTAGACAACTACGATCAATACATTGCCAAACTGACTTCCCATAAGGTTCTGGGTTACTTCGATTATGGATGGCAGGTTGCGAACGCTAACAA
>JAOACB010000003.1 GCA_026418055.1 Fimbriimonadales bacterium | reverse complement strand
TGTGTATAAGAGACAGCTCCAGAGCCACTCCGTGTTCGGCGTCGACCGTGACGTCGGTCAGCTCGACGGCGATCAACGCAACGCCTCGGCGAAACGCTCCACGAGACCGTCGACGAAGGCCAAGTAGCCGGCCGGACCACGGCCTCCATACGGGTCGATCTGCACCACGGGCACGCCGAGCTCCCTCGCCATCGCACGAGCTGAGGCTTCGGGAAGCTGAGGCTCAGACACCACGATCTTTGGTTTGAGCCGTTTCGCCTCCTGGGCCAGGTTGACCAGCTCGGCCATCGACGGCTCGACCCCAGGCTTGGGCTCCACCATGCCGGCTACCTCGATGCCAAAGCGCTCACAAAACGGTTGCAGGGCGTCGTGGAAGAGCACGACCGACCGTCCCCGGATGGGAGCCATCCGTTGCCTCCACCGGGGAAGCCGCTCGCGGATGGCTGAGGCGAGCGCCTGTTCGCGCCGAGAGATGGCGGCCTTCTCCCGGGGAAGAGCTTCGCGCAAGGCCGTGCTGAGCGACGGCAGGACCCGTAGCACCGCCTCGGGATCGGTCCAGAAGTGTCCGTTTGCGGTGCCCACGCCCCCGATCTCCGTCAAGTAGTCCCACTGCCTTCCGGGTGCGGCGGCAAAGTCGTCGAAGCCGGGGCCTACCCGCAACACGAGGGAGGCGCGCTCCAAGAGAGCCGCTCGGCTGGGTGGCAATTCGAAAGCATGCGGCGAGGCTCCGGAAGAAACCAGGCTGCGGACTTCGACTCCCGACGGCAGCAGCTCGCGGGCCAGGGTCTCCAACGGGGCAATGGAAGCCACCACCTCGGCGTCGGCCTTACCACCGGAGCGGCTTCCGCAACCCAACAAGCTCAGGAACAGCACCGATGCCAGAAGGGCTCGCTGATGCATTTGCAAGATTATGGCGCCATCACCGCAGGCGCTCCGGATACTGACTGAGGGCCGCCTCCAGGCAGTCCATGGCGGCATCGAGGGATTGCTGGTTCAGCACGTAAGCGATGCGCACCTCATCGCCACCGAGCCCCGGCGTGGCGTAGAAACCGGGTCCGGGAGCCAGCATGACCGTCTGTCCGCGGTGCTCGAAGCTCTCCAGCAGCCACCTGCAGAAATCGTCCGCAGAGCGGATCGGGAGCCGAACCATCGCATAGAACGCACCGTCGATCCGCGGGCAAAGAACTCCCGGCATGGCGCGCAGACGCCGCACGAGCAGGTCCCTCCGTTCCCGGTACTCGGCTCGGACCCGCTCGAAGTAAGCCTCTTCCGTGTCGAGCGCGCCCTCCACGCCAATCTGCTCGATGGTGGGAGGAGACAATCTGGCCTGAGCGAGCTTCAAAGCCGATGCGAGAACCTCCTCGTTGCGGGTCGCGAGAAAGCCGATGCGGGCCCCGCACAGAGAGAAGCGCTTGGAAACCGAGTCGACCAAGATGGCGTGCCGCTCCAAACCCTCGAGCTGCAGCACCGACCGGATCGGCCGTCCCGTGTAGTTGAACTCTCGGTAGACCTCGTCTGCGATGAGGAACAGGTCGTGCCGCAGGGCCAAATCGCGGAGCCGCTCCAGCTGGTCGGCGGGGAACACCGCCCCAGTCGGGTTGTTCGGGTTGCAGATCAGGATCGCCTTGGTGCGGGGTCCGATCGCCGCCTCGAAAGCCTCCGCCTCGGGCAGCGCGAAGTCGTCTTCGATGCGGGTGGCGATGGGCCTCACGGCAATCCCTGCCTCCACGGCGAACCCTAGGTAGTTCGCGTACAGCGGCTCGGGAAGGATGACTTCGTCGCCGGGGTCGAGGCAACTCAGCAAGGCAAACCGGATGGCCTCGGATCCGGCGGTGGTGACCAGCAGCTGGTCCGGCGAAACGTCGATGCCGTTGGCTTGGTAGAAGGCGGCGGCCTTGGCCCGGAGGCTCGGGTTCCCAGCCGAGTGGGAGTAGGCGACGACCTTCGGTTTCGCCGCAACGATGGCCTGCCAGAAGCGGTCCGGGCTCTCGATGTCGGGTTGCCCGATGTTCAAGTGGTGGATGCGCACGCCCCGCTGCTGGGCGGCTTCAGCAAACGGGACCAGCCTTCGGATAGGGGAAGCCGGCATGGCCACCGCGCGGTCGGACACCTTGGGCATGCGTCCAGCTTACTCCGATCGTCAGGCGCGCAGGAGTCGTAGCGCGTTGGCCACGACCAAGAGGCTGACCCCAACATCGGCGAACACCCCCATCCACAGGGCTGCCAGCCCCTGCGTGGCCAAGAGCAGGAAGGCGGCCTTGGTGGCGATCGCGAAAACAAAGTTCTGCCTCAGCACCCGGAGGGTGCGGCGCGCCACGGAGATCAGGGCAGGAACCAGTCGGAGGTCCGCGCGCAGAAGCACAACGTCGGCGGCTTCCGCGGCGAGCGCCGTTCCTCCGGGTCCCATGGCGATCCCCAAGTCCGCCGACGCGAGGGCTGGCGCATCGTTGATCCCGTCGCCAACCATCGCCACGGTCTGGAAGCGATCCCTCATGGAGGCGAGCATCCGGTGCTTGTCTTCGGGAAGCAACCCCGCATGGTGGTTCTCGAGGCTCAGTTGCTCCGAGACTTTCTGCGCCACGTGCGAGGAGTCCCCGGTGAGCATCCAGCACGCGACCCCCAGATCTCGGAGCCTGCCGATCGCCTCCGCAGCCTCAGGGCGCAGGTCGTCCTCGAGCTCCATGGTTCCCAGAAGCTCGCTGCCCCGAAGCACGTAGATTTTGGTGCGGCCTTCCGTCGGAGGCTCGACGGGGAGTTCGCACTCCACCAAACGATGGTTGCCAACCGCGTGCGACACGCCTTCGATCTCGGCACTCACCCCCTTGCCTGGGTGCGTGCGAAAGGCTTCGATGGGGTGCAAGGCGCCGTCGTAGGCCTGCTTCAAGGCTCTTGCGATCGGGTGGGTGGAGGGTTCGTTCAAGCTGGCCGCGATGCGAAGCAATTCCTCCTCGGCGAGCTCACCGTGCGGCGAGATATCGGCGATCGCGAGCTCCCCCCGCGTCAGCGTTCCCGTTTTGTCGAACGCGACGGACCGAATTGACGCCGCGCGCTCGAGTTGCGCGCCACCCTTCACCACCACCCCTTTGCGCGCGAGCGCCGCGATGCCGCTCAAGACTGTCGCGGGGGTCGAGATTACGAGCGCGCACGGGCAGGCGATGACCAAGGCCACCAGCGCACGGTACAGCCATTCCCGCTGGTCCTGCCCGAACAGCATCGGAGGGATCACGGCTACGGCGATCGCCAGCGCGACCACGATCGGGGTGTAGACCTTGGCGAAACGGTCGACGAAGCGTTGCGTCTTAGCCCTGTGAAGCTCGGACGCTTCCACGATCCTCACGATCCGGCTGTAGGCCGATTCCTCAGCAACCCGCTCGACTCGAGCAACCAGATCGCCGTCGAGATTGAGGCTTCCGGCCAGGATCCGCATCCCCGCCGCCTTGGGGACCGGAAGGCTCTCTCCAGTGATCGGCGACTCGTCGACGGATGCCTCACCGTCTTCGATGAGCCCGTCGAATGGGATGCGCTCTCCCGCGCGCACTCTGAAGCACTCCCCTACGGTGGCGTCGGAGAGGGCGACCTCGCGCCATCCTCCATCCCGCCACACCGAAGCGACCTCCGGAAGCGCCTCGAAGAGGGATGCGATGCTGCTTCGGGCTCGCTGAGTCACTCGTTGCTCCAGCCACTCGGCGAGCTCGAACAGCAGGATGACCATGGCGGCCTCGAACCACTCGCCGAGCGCGCACGCCCCGAGGACTGCGAGAACCATCAAGGTCGACACACCCACGGTTCGCTCGAGGAGGTTGCGCGCCGCCTGTCGCAGCGTGCTCCAGCCTCCAACCAGCGCCGCCACACCACAAAGCAACGCTGGCCAAGGCTCGCCGATGGGCACCGTGAGCCATGCCGCGAGGAGCAATCCGCCCCCTAGGATCAGCCGGGCGGCCCAACAAGAGGGCAACGGATTTGCCCGGACCGATGTTGGTTGGCAACCGCAGGAGGAACAAGGCGCCGACGCTTCCACTGATCGTGGAGACGCAAGGAGTTTCGGCAGGGTTCCTCCGTCTAGATCGTGGGATCTTCCAAAGCCACGCAAGTTCAACCAAGATTATTTTGCAATGTTCCCGCGGTTCGCCTCTTTTTTTCAGCGAGGCGTTCGAGGAGCGTGTAGACCGGCCCCAAGATCCAACAGGAGAAGTCGCGGTGCAGAGGGGAAGGGTTTACAGGGAACGGCAACTCGAGCAACTGGCATTCCCGATCGGCGGAATCGGTACGGGTTGCGTCAGCCTGAACGGGTGGGGCGGACTGGTGGACTGGGAGATCTTCAACAGGCCAGGGAAGGGCAATCTCTGCCCGCACGCCTTCTTCACCCTTCACACGAGCGTCCAGGGAGCCCAAAAGACGAAGGTGCTGCAAGGACCGGTGATGCAGCCGGACCTAACGGGAAGAGGCGATGGACCGGAGAGGTCCCTGGGATACGGCCTGCCACGTTTCCGCGCCTGCGAGTTCGTCGGCGCCTATCCTTTCGGCACCTTGCGGCTGGCAGACGAGGGCTTCCCCCTTCGCGTCGAGGTGGAGGCGTACAATCCGTTCCTGCCCCTGAATCCTGACGATTCTGGTCTGCCGTGCGCCCTCTTCCACGTTCGCTTGCACAACGAGGGCTCGGAGGCGGTTTCCGCGAAGCTGTTCGCCAACCTCTCCAACCTGTGCGGCTTTCCCGAGTGCGGCCGCGGCACCGTCGAGGCCTTCCGAGGCCCGGCCTCCGGGTTGCTCTTCCGCACCACGGCTCATTCCGAGGACTCCCCCGAGTTCGGCACGATGTCGCTCGCGACTCCTTGGAAGGATGTGGAGCTCCAGACGGCATGGAACGACGAGGGCGGCTGGTGGAACGCGATGCAGCGGTTTTGGAACCGCGCCGAGCGGGGCGAGCTGGAGGTCTGCGAGGCTGTCCATCGGTCGGATCGACCAGCGACCGGTTCGATCGCGTTGGCCGCGCGCGTTCCGGCCGGGGAGTCGGTCGTTCTGCCGCTGTGGATCGTCTGGCACGTTCCCAACGTGCAGCAGTACTGGCACAGGCCGCCCCAACCTGTCTGGAGGAACCACTACGCCACGCGCTTTGGCGACGCTCTGGATGTCGTCGGCTACCTCGCCAAGGAGGCCGAGAGACTGGAGCGGGAAACGAGGAAGTTCGCCGAGGCGTTGCTCAGCAGCACGCTTCCCCCTGCGGTGCTCGATGCGGTGAGTTCGCAACTGTCGGTGCTCCGGAGTCCGACCTGCCTGCGTTTGGCCGACGGCACCTTCTATGCTTGGGAGGGTTGCTCGCCGTCCTCGGGATGTTGCGAAGGGACCTGCACCCACGTGTGGAACTATGCGCAGGCTCTCGCCTACCTCTTTCCATCCCTCGAGCGTTCGGTGCGGGAGGCCGACTACCGCATCAACCTGCACGAGAGCGGGCACATGACGTTCCGCATGCCGCTGCCCATGGGGGTGTCCCCCAAGGAGGATTTCCACGCGGCCGCGGATGGACAGTTGGGAGGGGTGCTCAAGGTGTATCGCGAGTGGTTGCTGAGCGGCGACACGGAGTGGTTGCGTCGCCTCTGGCCGAGCGTGCGGCGCGCCCTCGAGTACGCCTGGGTCGCGTGGGACCGGGACAGGGATGGACTTCCCGAACTCGCCCAGCACAACACCTACGACATCGAGTTTTACGGTCCCAACACGATGGTTGGAAGCTTCTATCTGGCCGCCCTGCGGGCTGGGGAGGAGATCGCCCGCGAGGTGGGCGACGAGGAAGCCGCCCAAGCGTATCGGATGGTCTTCGAAGCGGGACGGAGAGCAAGCCAGCGGCTGTTCAACGGAGAATACTTCCATCAGGAAGTCCGCGTGGAGGGCATCGACAGCAGGGAACTACCTTGGGAGGGTCCGGGGCTGAACCCTGCCCATCCCCTCTACCCGAAGTACCAGTATGGGCTTGGTTGTCTGGCCGATCAGCTCATCGGCCAGTGGTACGCCCGGATGCTGGGCCTCGGCGACTTGTTTGAGTCGGAGAAAGTTTGGAGCGCTCTCCATGCGATCTACAGGAACAACTTCCGGGAATCGTTCTTCGACCACGCCAACGTCCAGAGGATCTACGCGGCCAACGACGAAGCCGGCCTGCTGCTGTGCACGTGGCCAAAAGGGGGCAGACCAGACCTGCCGTTCCCCTATTCGGACGAAGTCTGGCCCGGCATCGAGTATCAGGTGGCTTCCCACATGGTGTACGAGGGGTTGCTGCCGGAGGCGGAGAGGATCGTCGAGGCCGTGCGCCAACGCTTCGATGGCAGCCGCAGGAACCCTTGGAACGAGTTCGAGTGCGGCAACCACTACGCGCGCTCGCTCGCGAGTTACGCTCTGTTGCTCGCCTATTCCGGGTTCGAGTGCAACGCTTGCGCGGGTCGTCTCGGATTCCGACCGAGGGTGGTGGGGCCAGCGCGGTTCCTGTTCACGACGGATTCTGGGTGGGGTGTTTACGCGAGGACGGAGGGTGGGTGCTCGCTCGAGGTTCTCGGTGGAACGGTGGGACTCCTCGAGTTCGGCCATGGCCTCGAAGAGTCCCCGGCGCGAGCGGCCCTGAGCGGCGAGGAACTTGAGTTCCAGCAGTCGAACGGATGGATGAGGTTCCCGAGCCGGCTGAGGATCCCGGCGGGCGGGAGGCTCGTCGTCGAGACCGTAGCCTAGGCGCGCAATTCGCTGGCTATGGCTTCGGCGAATGCGGACGTCGTGGCGTCCCCACCGAGGTCCGTCGTCTTCACCCCTCTCTCCAAGGTCGCCTCGAGAGCCCCCTCGATGTCCGCCTTGGCGCGGTGCTCGCCGAGATGGGCCAGCATCTGGGTCGCGCTGAGCAGGAGGGCGGTGGGATTCGCTCTATTTTGGCCCGCGATGTCGGGCGCGGAGCCGTGAACGGCTTCGAACAGCGCGCACTTCGTGCCCATGTTGGCCCCGGGCGCTACGCCGAGACCCCCGACCATCCCAGCGCAGAGGTCGGAGAGGATGTCCCCATAGAGGTTCTCCGTGACAAGAACGTCGTACTCCGTCCAACGAGTGACCAGGTGCATGCACTGGGCGTCGACGATGCGGTCGTTGGCCTCGATGTCTGGGTACTCGGCGGCGACGCGCTGAAACGTCCGCAGGAACAGACCGTCGGCGATCTTCATGATGTTCGCCTTGTGCACGGCCGTCACCCTGCGGCGACCGTTGGCTCTGGCGTATTCGAACGCCGCCCTGCAGATCCTCTCGCAGCCGCCTTCGGTGATGATCTTGAGCGTGTAGGCCACGGTGGGAGTGGCCATGTATTCGACCTGACCGTACACGTCCTCCGTGTTCTCCCGGAAGATCACGAGGTCTGTGCCGGGAAACAGCGTGGGCAAACCGCGGAGGCTGCGGACGGGTCGCACGCAGGCGTATAGGTCGAGGCGCTTGCGCAACGTGACGTTCGGACTCACGCTGCCCTTGCCGATGGGAGTCGTCAACGGCGCCTTGAGGCCGACCCCTAGCTCCGCCAGTTTTTGAATGGACTCCTCGGGAACGATGGGGAGCCCCCGTTCCACACAGGCCAACCCCGCCTCCAAGTCCACCCACTCGATGTCCACCTTGGCCGCTTCCAGAACGGTGAGAACCGCTTGGGTGATTTCCGGGCCAATGCCGTCTCCACGGATCAAGCAAACCTTGTGTTGCGCCACAGCTGAAGTCCTCGATCACTCAGTAGGGATGGCTGAACAGGTCGGCACCGTCCTTCCGGTACAGCTTCTGGCTTTTCGTCCAGATCCAGCCTGCCTGGGTCAGTCGCGCCAGCAACCAATCGACATCCTGGTCTGCGATGGCCTCGTTGGCCAGGTATCGGGCTCTCGGCCAGTCGCACAGATCGATGTCCGGGGTCGGCGGAGGGAACACCCGCGTACCGCGGTTCGAGATGAGCTCCAGTCGGAAGGGCCCGACCTCGGTCGGCAATTCGGGAGTCTTGGCCGACCACACGAACACGTCCACGCCGCAAAGTTCCAAGCCTCTCTCGCCTCCCATGGCCCGAGGCATTCTATCCGACGGCGTCTCGCCACCGCGGGACGCAACCTCCTCCCAAAAGGGCGGCAGGTATCATGCCTGCCGTTTCCTGCCCATGGACGATTTCGAAGAACCGTTCGGCATAAGCCTGGAACATCCCCAGATGGAGATGGCCTTCGATGCCGCCGGGCGCATCGAGGGCCTTTGGCTCAGGGGCAACGATCCAGCCCAGTCGGGGTCCGAACTGGATCTCATCTGCCCCGACATCCAGTTCGGGGAAGAGCGTTCGAGGGACTACGCGCCGGGAACGATCCTCATCGGAGTCCGCGCTTCGCCCGAGGAGCCATGGGTTCTGAGCAGGAACCGCGCGCTGGAGTCCTGGGTGGAGTCGGTCTCCGCCGACGAGATCCGTTTGGTGTACGACATGGGCCTCCTCCCTTGGATCAGGGCCGAAGGCGTGTACCAATCAGATCGAGGTCAGGCGGGGTGCGTCAGGTGGCGCGTCCATCTGACCAACGAGAGCCCGCACGAAGTGGAGGTTGGAGAGCTCGCTTTCCCGATGGCCTTCAACAACCTCTATTGGGCGAGCACCAGGGACGGAGCCGGGTTGCGGGATCTGTGGACGTCCCGCTGCGCCGTCCACAAGTCCATCGCCGGAGCCGCCAGCTACCTCTTCGTCACGCCTTTGGATCCCCAGGGGGGCGGACTCTTGGTTCATCCAGCCGACGACACCGAGTGGGAGTTCTACGCCTCGGTCCCAGGGTCCCTCAACACCGGCTACCGTTGGGCAGGGATACCGGTCGTGTACGTCCACAGCAAGGCTGCGATCGAGAGGGAGGGTTGGAAGACTTGGTTCAACAGCCACTCGTCGACGGTGCTGCGGCCGGGCGAGCAAAGGAGCTACACGATGGAGTTCCGTCCGGCGATCCGCGATCGCTTCGACGGGGTCGCCGAAGCGTTGGTTCAGGCCGGTCGGCCCGCGATGCGGGTGTTGCCCAGCGCCGTGTCACCCCACGACGTTGGGGTCGGCATCGAGATCGCTGGTTGCCAACCGGTGCGCTTCTCCTTCGACGCGCCCGTCGAGAGCGAGACGGACTCCGACGAGGAGGGTGGCTTCTGCTTCGTCCGCTCTGGCGCGCCAACCCCCGTCCGCGTCAGTTTCCACGACCAGCTGGGCAGAACCTCCCACTCTCACCTGTTGCTGATCGAGCCCATCGAGCGGCTCATCGACCGCAGGGCGGAGTGGATTCTTCGGAACCAGGTGCATCAGGAGCCCGGTTCGCTGTTCCATGCCGCCATTCTTCCCGTCGAGCTCACGAGCGGGCGCAGGGCTGTCGAGGTGGGAGGGCTGGCCGGCTCGTTCGCCGCCGAGTGCGGCCTCGCCGACGCCTTGTTCCTCGCGGAGAAGAACACGTTCCGGGCCCGCAGGGACGAGGTTCGGGCCTTGGACGCCGCGATCGAGCAGTTCGTGAGGGACGACCTGCAGAACCCTCTGGACGACGTCGTGGGGAGCGTGCTGGCCGACGAGCAGACCGTCGCCAGCAACGCTTCGAAACCCACCGCCTACTGCCTCCTGTTCAACCTCTACCGGGCCATGGCCCACATCTCCCGGACCTATGGCGAGACCTCCCAAGGTTCCGACGAGTACCTGCGGCGAGCCTTCCGCACCGCAAGGGCGCTGTACCGGCATTGTCTGGATCGTTCTTATCGCGATCGGGGCCTGTTGTTGCACGCGGGCATCTGGGAGCTGATCCGTGAGCTGCGCAGGGAGGGGCTCCGTGCGGAGGCTGACGAGCTTGAGGAGCGGGCGGTGCAGAGGGCTACGGAGCTTCTCCGGGAGGATTACCCCTACGCGGGCGAATCCCTGTGGGACACGTCCGGCTTTCAGGATCTGATGGCCGCGGCGATGGCCTTGCGCTACGCCGACCACACGGAGCGCATCCAGAGGTGCCTGTTCGGCGGGAGACCGCTTGCGGCGTCTTGGTGGTGGTGCGGCTCCGACTTTCGCTTCTGGGACGATTCCGACGGCTACACCCACCCGGTGCTCTCGGACAAAGGGGAGGTCTGCCACGGCTACACCTCGGTCGGCAACTCGCGCGTGTTCTTCGACCAGCTGGACGAGGACTATGGAGAGCTTCCGGATGTCTACCTGCGGGCCGCGATGGGAGGGGCCTTGGGAGCCTGGGCTCTGGTGCGATCCGATGGAGCGGCGTCGATGGGCTTCTGCCCGGACAGTGCCTCGAGGCTTCTGGGCTTTCTTCCGTTCACGGGGGACCTAGGCATCGCCCTTTACGAGTACCTTCGCCTCGCTGCCTCCTACGTTCTCCCCTCGCGAGGGCAGGGGACGTTCACGTTCGGTTGCCACTACGAGTTCTCGGATGGGGTGCACAAGGTTCGGCCTTGGGACGGCGTGGGACGCAGGGTCGTTCTGCGCCAATTCCATGCGGAGTTTCGCACCAGCTTCGGTTCGATCCGCAATCTGTGGCTCGATGGGCGCAAGCGGTGGGCTAGCCTGGATGTGTCGAACGATTCGGATCGCGACGTGCGCGCCGAGGTGGAGGTGAAGGGTCTCTGGGGAACGACTCTGGAGTGCGGAGGGAGGCGCGTCAAGGCCCTCGGGGAGGGGTTCCAAGTGACGACCGTTCTGCCGAAAGGCGGTATGGTTAGGTTGGACATGAGGGTGCTGCCATGACGACGGTGCCGACTTGGTGGATCTGGCTCTCGGGGGCCTTCTTTGCGATCGCCTGTGTTGCGGGTCTCGCGTTGGCGTTCCTGGCTGTTCGCCTGTTGCTCGTGTTGCAGGCTATCCGGCCGAAGGTGGAAGCCACGTTGGACCGGGTGGAGCGCGTCGCCGAGCAGGTCGAGCAACTGGCCACTGCCGCGAGGGGGACCGTGGAGTCGGTGGGTGGTAGGGCGAAGACGGTCGCCGGCGCATTCGAACTGATCGCTCTCGCCACAGCCAGTCGGTTCCAGGCAGTCTCGAAGCTGATCGCCGCTTTGGGCACCGCCGCGAAGGTGATCGGCGCCCTCCGCGGACTCAAAGGGAAACGAAGGGGGCTTGACAACAAGCCGGCCAAGAGGGGATAATCGTTGGTGCACCGCGGGGTGGAGCAGTCTGGTAGCTCGTCGGGCTCATAACCCGGAGGTCACAGGTTCAAATCCTGTCCCCGCACCCAGATTTCGAGCGGCTCCGGACCCGAGCGGTCCGGAGTTTTGCTATTGAACGCCCGATCTTGAGGTCCCTTCAGTGCAAAGGCGCCAGCGACTCCGGCGCTGGGGTTCTGGGCCTCGTGAGGTGCTGCGACGGAGCCGCTCTCAGCCTGAAGGTGACGGGTGCCCCTTCAGGCCAAGATCAAGCCCCGACCTGGAAACGATCACCACGGGCTCCCGTTGATTCCGGCGCAGACGATGTTGCTTCCTCACCAGCACGCGCAGTGCATCGCAGCTGCCACGAGAACCCGGCCGCACCCCCTAGGCGACGACGTCTTCCTCGACAACATCGTAATCCCACTCGGCGTCGCTGTCATCCGCGGCTCTGTAGGCCTCGAGGCTGCGCGCAAGGTCCCGCTGGACCTGCTTGCCGATGGCGGCTTCGACGCGCGACGCCAAGGCCTGCCTTCGCAACTCTAGGAATCGATCGAAGTCATCCGAACGCAGGCACTCCGGTTCGATGAGGTGGGTCCGTAGGATCTCATCCATCCGCTCGTCCGACATGCCCTGAGCCCGTTGGATGCGTTCTAGGTAATCGCTCGGCGCCTTGCCTCCGATGCTGCGATTCGTCCGAGCAGAGACGACGGTTTTGTTCAGGATCGAATTGTAGACCCTCGGCTCGATCCCCCTCGAGCGACACCAGTCCTCGGGGAAGATGTGGTGGACGTCGTAGCGCTCATTGAAGTAGGTTCCATCTCGAATCGGCTCACCCGTGCGAAAGTCGAGACCGCCCTCCTTGATCAGGAGGTTGTAGATGCCTTTGTAAGGCGCACTGTTCCTCGTCCGCAGACGAAGGAGACGCGATTCGAAGAATTGAGCCTCTTGGACCGTGGAAGGCGAGTTCGCCTCCCCGCGGATCCATGCTACGACTTCGACGAGGTCTTTGGCGAAACGCGCCTCCACCGAGCCGCCATACATCTCTCCGAACACGCCGCACCAGAACCACCTTGCCAGCTTCTGGCGAGCCGAGTCCGATTCCCACGAGTCGCCTAGGGTTGCCAAGATCGCGGCAAGCGGGATGAGCTGAGTCTTGTAGGGGATGTCGTGCGCGGACAAGATTCCTTGGTTGATCAGGAACCTCGCCGCTCGCTCATAACCCGCTTCAGCCTCTGCGGCCGCGCGCCGATACTCTTCCAGCGACAAGTCGAGGATGTCCCTCCTGCGGCAACTCACCGCACGGCCGGCGGACTTGGTGGCCAACAGGGAGACGGTCATCAGGAAGTCCGTATTGCCGACCGCTCTCGTGACGTTGCGGGCTTTGAATTTGGCATATCTCTCGTCCCAGTCCTTTCTCAGTTCGAATCCCTCCGCGGCATACGTCGCCGTGAGGAGCTCGAAAACGGTCAGGGGAACTCCTCCGGTGTTCACCTTCTCGAAGACCTGACAGACGGCCTCCTTCGGCGTTCCCTTCAGCATCGTGATGACAGGGACCTGGTATCCCTGAAACTGTTCCACGATCTCTTTGCTGAAACGGATCCACCGATCGAAGCGCTCCTGGTGTTTGTCGGGAATGCACGTCCAGTAAAGTCTTTGCCACTCATAGAGCCTGTTGGTGTCCAGCAACAAAGGCACCGGAATGAGCTCCGCGACACACTCCTTTTCCTGATCGCTGTAGTCCGCCACCACCTCCCCTCGGAAGTTCTTGACCACTCTTTCCGCACTGATCGACACCACGGCGTCCTCTCGGTCGGCATCCTCATCCAAGGCTTTGCGGATGTCGAAGTAGTAGCGGCGCTTGACAGGCTTGTTCTGCGCGTCCCTCGTTTTGACCGGGCCGTCCTGAAAGAGCGATAGGAAGAGCGCGGTGAGGCGCTGTTGTCCGTCCAGAATCAGGAACTCTGGGTCAGTCGTCGGCGTGGGCGCTCCCTCCAGTGGCCTATGCTTGAACCGGACGTCCTCGTCGCCCGTTTGCAGCATCATGAGCACGCCGATGGGGTAGTTCAAGGAGATGCTCGCCAGCAGGCCCCGGATCCGCTCATCGTCCCAGACCCAGCTACGCTGGAAGTCGGGAAGCTGAATCTTGCCGCTGCGCACATCCCTCAGGAGTTCCGCAAGGCTCTTGGGATTCGTTTGAAAAATGGTTCGACTCTCAGTCACTTGGTTGCCTCGCTCTTTGAATCCAACAGGTCGGTTCGTAGTGGCTCTGCTAGGTTGGCGTCCGTTTTCGGGCACTGTTTGGCCCCTTGTTCCTCTCCGCAAACTCCCTTGGGCGGTATTTGGCTCCACATCATTGAGGGCGCAACCGAGCTCGCGGAAGCAACCCGCGAGGATCGCTGTCTTCCGGAGTGCCGCTGACGAGAGACATGCATGCTCGGTTTGGCAACCCTTCTGGGCCCAGACTTCTTCGCCCGCCTGCGGGGTCTGGCCGCGCCGGTGTGCCTTGCCCTCCGGAAGTTGCCTTGGCTGCAACCGCTCTTGGGACAAGCAAGCACCGGTGAACCCGGTGCTCGCGTGAATCGCTTTCAAAAAGCCATCGGAGGCTGAGTGTACCAAGACGAAGGCGGTGGCAGGCGGTGCGGCAGCCCTTGCCGAGGAGGTGGCTCGATGGAGCCACACCGATCGCCGGAGATCGAAGCGGCGTGGAAAGGTCCAAGTCGGCTGTGATCGAATGCAGGTCATTGCCTTGGCGTCCGCTCTGCGCGGTACCGATTCACAGGCCGCTGCAGGGTCACTGAACAGCCTTTGGTCGTCCTGCCGGCGCGTCCAGCGGGGCATTCCTTGCTCGCAGAGCCGGTCCGCGGGGACTCGTCTCTCGCTCCCGGGCCTGGCCGCTAAGCTGTGTGGAGCTTCAGCGGCTTCCGGTGCCTCCACGCGCCCCGGGTGAAGTCGGGTATGTCTACGGTCTTTCCGCGGTTGGCCACAGACCGTTCGCTCAACGGGCCGATCGCGCTCCACGCGGCGGCATCGTAAACGTCCTGATCTAAGGGAAGCCCGTTCCGCAGGCAGTATACGATGCGCCAGAGCATCACGAAGTCCATGCCGCCATGCCCCCCGGCCTTGCGCGCCTCTTCGCCGATCGCACGCCACAATGGGTGCTCGTAGCGTTCGTAGAAAGGGGTTAGGTCCGAACCTTGCGTCCACTGCTCCGTCGGAGTGACGTCCTCGATCACCAGACGGTTGGGGAACCCTCCCCAGCACCCCTTCGTTCCTTGGATGAAGTTGTGGCGTGTGTAGGGTCGGGGCAGCTGCTCGTCCCACTGAACCAGGATCGTGCGGCCTCGAACGGTGCGGACGATCGTGGTGTTGATGTCGCCGCATCGGAAGTCCAGCGTCCGCCTCTCGTGTCCCACGGGGAAGCGCCGCTCCGCGTACAGCCGTCTCGCTCTGGCGTTGCTGCTCACGCTCGAGAGGTAATCGAGGCGGTCTCCACGGTTGATGTCCATGTACTGGCAGATTGGTCCGAGACCGTGCGTGGGATAGAGGTTGCCGTTTCTCCGCACGTAGTGGTAGGTGCGCCACGAGCCTGTTCCGTGGTCGATCTGGTGCATCTGGAACCTCAGATCGTGGATGTAGGAGGCCTCGCCGTGCAGGAGTTCGCCGAAGACGCCCTGCTGGCACATGTTGAGCACCATCAGCTCCTCGCGGCCGTAGCAGACGTTCTCCATCATCATGCAGTGCCGGCGCGTGGCCTCGGAAGTCTCCACCATCTGCCATAGCTCGTCGAGAGTGACCGCGGCCGGAACCTCCACGAACACATGCTTGCCGGCGCGCATGGCCTCGACGCATTGGCGCCCATGCCATTCCCATGGGGTCGAGACGATCACCGCGTCCACGTCGTCCCGGTCGCAGAGTTTCCGGTAGTCAAAGTCGCTCTCGGCGTACACAGCCGGGGGCTTGCGGCCACGCTCGGCGATGCGCGCGGCCCAGCCCTCCGCCGCGGGCTTGTAGGGGTCGGCGATCGCGGTGATCTCCACTCCATCCAGCAGCAACAGGTGGGCAATGTGGCTGCCGCCGCGGTCTCCGACCCCGATCATCCCGAACCGAACCTTGTCGAGCTTGGGCGCCGCATGGTCCGCCATGGAGCCTGGGTTGGACCCGTTGGCCGCCAAAGATCCATCGGACGCCCGCGCGAACCTGGCCAGCAACGATGAGGCCGCCGCGGCCCCCGACCACTGCAGAATCTCGCGACGGCTCAGCCCGCGCTTCATAGAGGCCCGATCCTCCGCGGCTATCGGCCCGCGGGCTTGCGCCCAGGGCGCTTCTGCTCTGTGAGCACGCGCATCGCCTTGATGCGGTCTCCCACCTTGACCGACTTGACGACGTTCAGGCCTTTCGTCACGCGCCCGCACGCGCTGTAGGAGCCATTCAGGAACTCGCTGTCGCGCTTGACGATGAACAGCTGGCTGTCGCCTCCCACCTGGCGCCCCGTGGAGGCGATGCCGACCGTACCCTCGAGGAAGGGAAGCTTGCCAGCCTCGAAGGGAAGCTGTCGCCCGGAACCGCCGCCACCGACCTCTGGGTCCTTCAGGTCCTTGTTCTTGCTCGCGGGCGCGCCCCACTGCACCACCCAGTCTTCGACTCGGTGGAACCGCTGGCCGTCGTAAAACTTGATCCGCACGAGCTCGACGATGCGCTTGGTGGTCTGCGGCGTGTTCTTGGCGTCCATCGTGATCTCGAACGACTTGCCGCTCTGCAACAGCACCTCGAGGCGAGGGCCTTCGATCTTGTCGCTCGGGGCGAGGAGTGCGAACGCGATGATGGGCAGCATGGATGGTTCTCCTTAGGGCCTGTTCGAAAGCCCCACGCACTTTTGCCTGTTGGCGCAAACCGCCCGCCGGGCGGGTGGGAATGGCCGATCGGCGTGCCGACAATTCTACTGTCTCGTGAGGGCCGGTTGGCCCGCTGCGGAATACGGAAAGCAACCATGCCTTTCTACGCCTACACCGCCATCGACGGGTCCGGAAGAGTCGTCAAGTCGACGATGGAAGCGGACAGCGAGCAGCTGGTCCTCTCGAAGCTGCGCGACATGTCCCTGCACGTCACGGATCTTCGTCAGGTCCGTGCGTCGGCGGCGCCCAAGCAGCGCAAGGGCAGGATCAAGCCCCGCAGCCTCGTCGTCTTCTCTCGGCAGTTCGCAACGATGGTGGACGCGGGCATCCCCTTGTTGCGCTGTCTCGAGATCCTCACCTCCCAGTCCAAAGACCCGGTGCTGAAGGGAGCGCTCGAGACCGTGGCGCTCGACGTCAAGGGCGGCCTGTCTCTGGCCGAGGCCATGGCCAAGCACCCGCACATCTTCAACAAGCTGTACGTGAACATGATCCGCGCCGCCGAGCTGGGCGGCATCTTGGACAAGATCCTGGATCGGCTCTCGAGCTTCTTGGAGTACGAAGCCGAAGTGCGCGGCAAGATCAAGAGCGCGATGATGTACCCCACGCTGGTGCTCATCTTCAGCGTGGTGATGCTGTTCGCCCTCTTCAGCTTCGTTCTGCCGAAGTTCAAGGAGATCTTCAACGGCATGAACGTCGAGCTGCCGCCGGTCACGGCGGCGCTGTTCGGGTTCGGCGACTTCATGCAAGCGTACTGGTGGATGATTCTTCTGGCGGGGTTCGGAGCCTTCTTCGGCATCAAGATGTGGGCCCGCACCCCGGGCGGCAGGTACCGCTTGGACTACCTGAAGCTCCGAGCTCCGATCGTGGGCGAGCTGTCTCTCAAGCTGAGCGTGGCCCGATTCAGCCGTACCTTCGGAACGCTGATCAGCAGCGGCGTTCCGATGCTTCGCAGCCTGGAGATCGTGGGCGAGACGCTGGGGAACGTGGTGCTCGCCAGCGCGATCGACGCCACCCGCACGAGCATCCGCGAGGGTCAGAAGCTGTCCCAGCCTTTGCAGGCGTCCGGCCTGTTCCCGTCGATGGTTACGTGCATGATCGACGTCGGAGAGGAGTCGGGACGCCTCTCGGAGATGCTCACCAAAGTCGGCGATTTCTACGACGCGGAAGTGGAGACGACCATCAAGGGGCTCACGTCGATGATCGAGCCGATGCTGATCATCTTCATGGGTGTGGTCGTGGGATTCATCGCTGTGTCCGTCATGACGCCCGTGTTCACGATCGTGAACAGCGTCGACTAGTCAGAGGGGGTCCGACCTCCCGGCAACGGTCGGAAAGACAGTCGAATAGCCTTCCGGCCAACTCCGCTCCAGGAGGGAGCGGAGTCCCGGGGCCCGGCAGGGATCGCCGGGAAAACGCGAACAGGGAAGAAAGCATGGCAGACGCAAGGGATTTGCATCAGGACGCCGAGGATTTGGTGTTGCGGTACTTCGCGAACCCGCAGCCCGATCTCAAGGATCTGATCATGGTTCGGTATGGGTCGATGGTGGAGCGCATCGCCCGGAAATTCTTGGGCCTGGAGCCGTTGGAGGACCTCATCCAAGTCGGCTACATCGGGTTGCTGAACGCCTTGTCGAAGTTCAACCCGAACGCCGGCGTGAGGTTCAACACGTACGCCACCTATTTGGTCGCTGGAGAGATCAAGCACTACCTGCGGGATCGTTCGCAGACCATCCGGCAACCGGCTTGGCTCCAGGAGCTGCGGCACAAGGTCAATCGCGCGGCATCGGTTCTGCAACAGGACCTCGGGCGGCAACCGACCACTCTGGAGATCGCGGAGCACCTCCGAGTCGCCGTCAACACCGTGGAGGACGTCCTCGCCACGCAGGATCTGCTCAAGGTCGCCTCGCTCGACTCCACACCGATGAACGACGACGACGCCGACAGCGACGTCGACCGGCTCGACGCGGCCGAGTTCTGCTCGGAGCAGCTGTCGGTGGAGGACAGGGTCGTGCTCGAGCAGGCCCTCCAACAGCTGAGGGACCTCGAGCGAGAGGTGCTCGTGCGCTTCCACTTCGAAGCCAAGAACCAAACGGAGATCGCTGCGGAGCTCGGCATCTCCTGCAACTACGTTTCGCACATCCTTCGGCAGTCGCTCACGAAGCTGCGCAAGATCCTGTCTCACGACGAGGCGGCGGAGAGCCTCATGCGCCGGCAGGCGGACGCTCTCGACCAAGACGTGGTGGATCCAGCGGTCGGGGCGTACACACACCGATACTTCCGGGCTCGGCTCGAGGAGGAAGTGCACCGGGCGGCTAGCCGTAAGGAGGAACTGTCCCTCATCCTCATTCGGTTCCAGGGCCTCGAGAGGCTTCGCGCCTTCTACGGCCAGCAGTCGATTCTTGACTTCCTAGCGGACGCGCATGAGTTCCTGAAGGAGAATGTGCGGCGGCTCGACATCATCAGCCGGTACGGCAACGACGGCTTCGCCATCATCCTCCCCTTCACGGGCGATCGCGTGGCGATCGTGCACCAGCGGATCGTGGACAAGATCGCGAACTGGCTGACGCACCGCAACGGAGCCAGCGGCCCGGTGAGTGTGTCCATCGGCTTCTCGAGCTTCCCCGAGGACGCCCGAACGATGGAGGGGATGGTTCGCTCTGCCTCCGAATCCATGCGCGTCGTTCCGCACGGCGTCGAGCCCAAGGCCGCCTAGCGTCGATTCGGAGCCGAGTAAGATGGCGCCATGAGCGCTATGCCCAGACCGGAGATCGGAGTCGTCAGCAGGTACGACTTTGGGGAGACGTGCGAGAGGTTGCAGAAGGCCGCGGTCGAAAGCGGCTTCAGTATCCTTGGCGTCCACCAGGTGTCTCAGACGCTCCGCTCCAAGGGGTTCGAGTGCATTCCGATAACGATCCTCGAGGTCTGCCAGGCGCCGATGGCCGCGACGGCGATCCGCAACGATCCCCGCGTGGCGGTGATGATGCCCTGTCCCATCGCGATCGTCCAGAGGGAGGACGCCGTCGCAGTGTACACGCTGGACGCGAGGCTGATGGCGTCTCTCTTCGAAGGGGAAGAGATGCGTCAGCTAGGGGATCGGATGCATGAGGACCTGCAGCGGTTGATCCAGACGGTCGGCTGAGGGGCAGACATGCAGGGAGATCTGTTCGGTGGGCCTTCCGAAGGAAGCGCCGCGCAACGATTGCCGCTGGCGGCCCGGATGCGCCCTCGAACGCTCGACGAATACGTCGGTCAGGAGCATCTGCTCGGGCCGGGCTTGCCCACCAGGACAGCGATCCTCGAGGGTTCGCTAGGTTCGGTGATTCTTTGGGCCCCACCCGGTTGCGGCAAAACCACGCTGGCGCACCTGATCGGCAGGCACCGCGGGGCCCGCGTCGAAGTCCGTTCGGCCGTGACGACCGGCGTGGCCGACATCCGGGAGATCGCGAAGAGGGCTGAACAGACGCAACGCCTCGAGGGCAGACCCACGCTGTTGGTTCTGGACGAGATCCACCACTTCAATCGCACGCAACAGGACTCGCTGCTGGGCTACTTGGAGGACGGAACCTTCGAGCTCGTGGGAGTCACCACGGAGAGCCCCTACTTCGTTCTGGCTCCGGCTCTGCTGTCACGGGCGCGCGTTCTGGTGTTGCAGCCCTTGACCGACGGCGCGATCGAGGAGCTCGTTCGCAGGGCCATGGAGGACTCGGAGCGAGGGCTCGGAGGCCGTCGCCTGTCCATCGCTTCCGACGCGCTGCGGCACTTGGTGGCGTGCGCCAACGGCGACGCCCGCCTGGCCCTCAACGCGCTGGAGGCGGCGTCGCTCCAGGTGGCAGACGGTGGCGAGGTCACGCTCGCGCTCGTGGAGCAGGTGCTGCAGAAACCGGCCCTGAGATACGACCAGCAGGGCGACTACCACTACGACACGATCTCGGCGTTCATCAAGTCGGTCCGGGGCAGCGACGCCGATGCGGCGTTGCACTACCTGGCGAGGATGCTGGCGGCGGGAGAGGATCCTCGGTTCATCGCGCGCAGGCTGATCATCCTTGCGAGCGAGGACATCGGCAACGCAGACCCCCAGGGGCTGGTTGTGGCGGTCGCGGCCGCCCAAGCCGTCGAGCGCGTGGGGATGCCGGAGGGAAGGATCGTTCTGGCGCAGGCCACCACGTATCTGGCATCGGCGGCGAAGAGCAACGCTTCGTACCTGGCGCTGGAGGCTGCCGTGCGGGACGTCGAATCGCTCCCGCTCACCCCCATCCCGGTGCATCTCCGCAACGCCCCGGTGAAGGGGTACAAGGAGCTGGGGTACGGTAAGGACTATCTCTACCCGCACGACTTCCCCGGACACTACGTCGAGCAGACGTACATGCCCGAGGGCAGCTGGAACGTGCCGTACTACCGGCCGTCGCAAGAGGGGTACGAGGCCCGCATCAGGGAGCGCCGCAAAACTCGGGGGCAACCAACGGACCCCTGAAGGTCAAACTTTGGTTCGAAAAGTTGGAGCTCTCCGCCGAATTCCGCCTGCCGATCGGCGGAAAGGGTTTTACAATAACTTCATGAACGCCTTTGTGTTCATCGCGAAGGATCTGCGTGGCGTTCTGCACACGGATGTGACCCTCTCTCTGAACCGCACGATGTGGCAGCACCGCTACGGGGACGACCAGGATGCTCTCCAGCAGCCCGTCTTCGAGTCTCTGCTGTTCATCGAGCGGCACTCCAATCTCGCATCGGCTTATCGGCGCCGAACCGAACTACGCCGCATGTCTCAGTCGGAACTGGAGGCGCTTGCCCGGAGGCGGAATCCGAGCCTCAAGGATCTCAGCTCGTTCTGGTTCAGTCCGAGGCTCGCCTGCGTCCGCATGGAGGAGGCGTCCTCCGAGGTGAAGCAACCTTAGGCCTTGCGGGGCCAAACGAACCTCGAGCTGAGGATGGCTCCGACCTTCTCAAGGTCGGAGCTAGGGAAGGCTTCCTTCGGAAGAATCAGGATGCCCTTCGTGTTCAGCCGAAGGACCCACTCTTTCCGGGCGTCCTGGCAGGAGACGACCTGCTCCCAACGCACCCGCGTGGAGCCGCCGCGATCGTCCAGGATATCGATGCCCGGTTCGTCCACCACGAAGCGCTTTGGGACGTCGAACGCGGCTCTAGCCCGCCACAGGATGGCTAGGATGGCCCCCGAGGTGAGGAAAGGGAAGAGCACCGCGAGGACGCCGAAGGCGATCTCCGGGGTGGATCGGGCGTTGACAAGGATGATTGCCGCGCAGACCCAGCAGAGTGCGGCCAGCGGCAACGACCGCCGGAGCGTTCCCGAGAGGTAGACCCGTGCGATCCGCGGGAAACCCAGAGCCACAGGTTCGGACACGACCCTGTCCACGAGCCTAGGCTACCTCTTGCCGGCCTTCAGGTACCCCACGAGCAGGGCGATGTCGGAGGGACGAACACCCGGAGCTCGGGTGGCGTCCGCGACGGTCTTGGGTCGGACGGCGGCGAGCCGCTCCCTCGCCTCGATGCTGAGGGCAGTGAGTCGCTCGTACTGCAGGTCCTCCGGGATGGAGAGCTCCTCCAACCGGCGCATGGACTCGACGGACCTCCTCTGAAGATCGATGTAGCCCGCGTATTTGCCTGCCAGCTCCACCTGCTCCAACACCCTGGCGTCGGTAGGCAGTTCGATGGGTGTTCCAAGTCTGGAGGAGACGCGTTGCAGGGTTTCCAGCCGAACTCCGGGACGTTGGAGGAGTGCGAACAGCGACGTCGGTTGTGAGACTCCTGCCAAGCCTTCTCCCTCCAGGTGCGGGCGGTGTTGGGGAAGCACGAAGACTGCCTCCAGCTGTTCCTTCAGCCGCTGGATGTGGCGTTGCTTGCGCTCGAAGCGCTCCCAGCGTTGCTCCGAGCAAAGGCCGACCTCCTTTGCGACGGGGGTGAGCCGCTCGTCTGCGTTGTCGTGGCGCAGAACCAACCGATGCTCGGCTCGCGAAGTCAGCATGCGGTAAGGGTCCTCGACGCCTTTCGTGACGAGGTCGTCGACCATCACACCCAGGAAGGAAGTCTCCCGCGGCAAGCGAAGGGGAGGAGACCCTGCGACGAATCGCGCGGCATTGATGCCCGCGAGCAACCCTTGGGCCGCGGCTTCCTCGTAGCCGGAAGTGCCGTTGATCTGGCCGGCGAGGAACAAGCCGGGCAGAGCGCGAAGCATCAGGGAATGATCCAGCTGCGTCGGGTCCACCACGTCGTACTCGACGGCGTAGCCCGGTCGGAGCACCTCGCAACGCTCCAATCCGGGGATCGTGCGCAGAGCCGCCCGCTGAACTTCCTCCGGCATGGATGTGGAGAAGCCTTGGACGTAGATCGAGTCGCCATCCCAGGTTTCCCTCTCGAGGAAGATTGGGTGCGAATCCTTGTCCGAGAAGCGAACGATCTTGTCCTCGATGCTCGGGCAGTATCGCGGGCCTACGCCTTGGATTCTGCCGCCGTACATCGCGGACCGCTTGAGGTTGCTCCGCAGGATGCTGTGGGTGAGCGAGTTCGTGGCGGTTCGATGGCAGCTATAGAGTTCGCGAGCCACCGGGAGCGCCTCGTGAAGGTAGCTCAAGGGACCTGCTTCTGGTTCGGAGGGCATCTCCTCGGTGGCTTCCCAATCGATGGAGGCCGCATGGAGCCTCGGGGTGGTTCCGGTCTTGAAGCGACGGAGCCGGAGACCCAGCTTCCGCAGTTGGCTGGAGAGTTCGTTGCTCGGGGGCTCCCCATGGCGCCCCGCCTCTTGCCGAACCTCCCCGACGTGGCAGAGGCCGTTCAGAAACGTTCCCGCAGTCAGGATCACCGCCGAGGCCTCGACGTCGAGGGTTCCGCTCGGTGTTCTCAGGAGGAGCCCTGCGATGCGTTCACCCCCAACGACACCCACGACCTCCGCTTCCAGCAGTTGGAGACGCGGTTGCTTGCGGAGGGTCTCCTGCTGGATGCGCGGATACAGTTCCTTGCAGACGTGAAGGCGCAGCGTCTGGACCGCCGGCCCCTTGCCGGTCCCGACCCTTCGGAGGTGGGTGGTGGCGAGATCGGCCGCGATGGCCATTTGGCCGCCCAAGGCGTCGACCTCGCGGGCGAGGTGTCCCTTGGCAGGACCCCCGATCGAGCAGTTGCAGGGCAAATGGCCGATGCGGTCGAGGCGCAAGGTGATGCAAAGGGTGTCTGCGCCGAGTCGGGCGGCGGCCAAGGCGGCTTCGATGCCGGCATGGCCGGCTCCGACCACGGCCACGTCGCAACGGAGCATTGTCCGATTGTACAGCGGCGGGCCGGGCTCCTCCCCGGGCAGGAGGACCGTCCCGTTGCGGCGAACGAGATCGTATGGCGTTGAGGATCGGCTTCCTGAGTGTGGCGCACATGCACGCCTACAGCTATGCCGCCGCGTTGCTAAGACTGGGCGGGGTGGAGATCGCGGGCGTGTGGGACGAGGTCTCGGAGCGTCGGACGGCCTTCGCCGCGGCCTTCGAGACGGTCGGATTCGATTCTCCCGAGGCGCTCGCCGAGGCATCCGACGGCGTCATCGTGACCAGCGAGAACCTCAGCCACATTCCGTTGATCGAACTGGCCGCGGCAGCTGGGAAGCCGGTGCTCTGCGAGAAGCCCCTAGCGGCCTCGGAGACCGACGCCGCAAGGTTGATGGCGGCGCTGAGGAGCCATCCCTTCCCCTTGATGACCGCGTTTCCCTGCAGGTACGCCGCGGGCTTCCGAGAGTTGCGATCGCGGTTCGAGAGCGGCGAGTTGGGGGATGCCCTTGCGGCGTGCACCACCAACCATGGCATGTGTCCGTTCGGCTGGTTCGTCGACGTGTCCAAGAGCGGGGGAGGAGCCATGATCGACCACGTCGTTCACGTCGCGGATCTACTTTGGGTCCTGTTCGGCGAGGAACCCCAGACCGTGTACGCCCAGGTTGGGAACCGGATGTATGGTCAGGCTTGGGAGGATACGGCGATGCTCACCCTGCAGTATCCGTCTGGCCGGTTCGCGTCCCTGGATTCGAGCTGGTCCCGCCCGAAGTCGTTCAAAACTTGGGGAGATGTGACCATCCAGCTGGTGTGCGAGCGCGGGGTTTTCGAGCTGGACTTGTTCGCGCAGGAGCTGCTGCACTACGGGGACGAGGGCCCGAGCCTTCAGGCGCGGTTCTACGGCTCCGATATGGACGAGGGCTTGGTGCGGGACTTCGTGTCGGTCGTTCGCGGCGAGATCCCTTCGCCGATCCCTGCGGAGGACGGGTTGCGCGCCGCGAGGGTGGCGCTCGCAGGCTACCGGAGCGTGGCCGAGGGTCGACCCGTCGAGCCTTAGCTCCCGTCGGCAACAGGGGAAGGGGGAGCCGAATGTGGCTCCCCCTCAGGCTGAATCCAGACGGATGCTACTTCAGCTCGACCTTGCCGCCGACCTCTTCGATCTGCGCCTTGATCTTCTCGGCCTCGTCCTTGCTCACGCCCTCCTTCACGGGCTTGGGGGCGCCGTCCACGAGGTCCTTGGCCTCCTTCAGGCCTAGGCCGGTGATCTCGCGGACGACCTTGATGACCTGCAGCTTCTGGTCGCCCGCCGCAGTGAGCACGACGTCGAACTCGGTCTTCTCCTCGGCGGCGGGAGCCTCGGCCGCGGCCGCGCCGGGCATCATCATCGGCATGCCCATCATCGGGGCGGCGGCGGTGACGCCGAACTTGTCCTCCAGAGCTTTCTTGAGTTCCGCCAGCTCGAGGGCGGTCATGTTGCTGATCTGCTCGACGATCGATTCGATGTTGGTTGCCATGGTTCGCTCTTTCTCGGTGCGGCTTGGGGCCGCTGGGTCGTTGGTCGCGATGGCGACCAAGGAAGGTCAGGCGTTGGCGGGCGCTCCCTCCGCGGCCTTGTCGGCCACGGCTCCGATGGTGCGGATCGGATCCGCGTACAGCGCCTCGATGACTCCGACGAGTTGGCTAAGGGGCGCGGCGATGGCACCGATCACCTGGGCCAAGAGGACCTCGCGCGGCGGAAGCTTGGACAGCTGCATCACGTCCTCCTCTCCGAAGGCCTTGCCGCCGACGAACGCGCCCTTCACGCGAAGGTTCTTGTTCGTCTTGGCAAAGTCCACCAGGGTCTTAGCGACCTCGGGCTCGTTGCCTCGCATGAAGGCGATCGCCGTTGGACCGTTGTGGAGATCCGCGGGCAGCTTCGCCGCATCCTCCCCTGCCGCCAGCCGGAAGAGCGTGTTCTTGATCACGTGGAAGCTGGCGCCTTTCGTCCTCAGCTCCCTGCGGAGGGCTTGCATCTCCTTGACGCTCAGCCCGCTGTAATCCGCGAACACGACCCCGGTCGCCTCTTCGTACAGCCTCTTGGCCTTCTCGATGGTTTGGGCTTTGGCTTCGGTAGGCATAGGGTTTCACCGTGCCGATCCGAAGGAGCAGGGAGCAAGGTCCGAGGGAGCGCCCCAAGGGCGCTTCGCGAGCAGATGCGTTCTCGCGTATCCTCGGCAGGCGGACCGGGTTGCGGTCCCTTACGGCCTCTGCCACCCGCTGTCTTCGGAAAGCGATCCGAAGTATATCCCACTCAACGCCTAGGCTGCCAGGCCTCCGTGGCTTCCCCCTGAGGTTGCGTCAGGCGTTTCCAACAATAACTGGTGGAAGTACGAGTGCGAATCCTGCGGAAGATGGAACAAGCCCATTGGAACCTAGGGACGACCCGTAGTTCTCAGGAGGATCTGCAAACCCTATGAAGCGCAACCGAGCTTTCACCCTCGTCGAGATCATGATCGTCGTGCTGATCATCGGCATCCTGCTGGCGATCGCTGTCCCGAACTTCATCAAGGCTCGCGAGAGCAGCCGGACCAAGACCTGCATCGCCAACCTGAAGCAGATCGACTCCGCCAAGGAGCAGTGGGCGATGGAGAACAAGAAGACCACCGGCGACACCTGTGCCTTCGGCGACCTCGTTCCGGACTACATGAAGGCGCAGCCCAGCTGCCCGTCGGGTGGCACCTACACCGTGGGCGCGGTGGGCACGACTCCGAGCTGCAGCATCTCGGGCCACACGCTCTGACGCAGTCAACCAATCGGAAGCTCGGGCGGGCGGCTGCAGCCGCCCGCCCTTTGTTGTTGGCGAGCCGATCCCTGCGTATGTCGTCGACAGAGTCCGAAAATAGGGGACAAGCATGGTCCGAAGAAAAAGGAGAGCTTCGACGCTGATCGAAGTCCTGTTCGCATCGTTCCTCGTGGCGCTGTGCGCCTCGGTGCTCGCGGCGTCCATCCCGACGGCGACCAAGTGCCGCCTGAAGGCGACCTATTCCGGCCTGGCGCTCAGCCTAGCGCAGAAGGAGCTCGAGGCGATCCGGACTCGGGGCTATCCGAACGTCAGCGGAGCGCAGCTGGCGAGCTTGGGACTGTTGGATTCCTCCACCCCTGTGGCCGCAGACACGTTCTCCTTCACCAACGTGGATCACCCGTTGCACGACAGCCCTGCCCGGGTGCTTCCCGAGGGAAAAGGGTTCGTGACGATCGAGCAGGTGGATTTGGACCTGCGTCGCGTAACCGTGCGCGTCGAGTGGCGCGAGAACGGACAGACGAGGAGTCTCTTGCTGGCGACTTTGGTGGCGAACCTATGAGGCGTTTCCGAACTCGGCAACGGTCAGCCGCGATGACGATGGTGGAAGTCTTGACCGCGGCAACCCTCACCGTGGCGGTCCTGTTCGCCGCCGTATCCGCGCTCTTGTTCGGCACGTCCAGTTGGCTTAGGGGTATGGGCCGGATCTCGGCGGAGAGCGAGGCGAAGAGGGCCGTCGCCGCGGTCTCCAAGATCCTGCGGGAGGCCATGGCGGTCGTCGTCGACGCGAACGGCATGGGTCTGACCTTCCGCTATCCCGTGCGCGACTCCAACGGCCGGTACGTGCTGCCGCCGGTTTGGGACGGGGTGCAACGACGGATCGCCGTGGAGAGCGGGAACCTGGTGCTGAGGGAGGGAACCGCCGTTCGGGTGCTCTGCCGGGATATCGACCCTGTCGACCCCCGCACGGGGACCTCCTACAGGATCTTCACAACCCCAGGCGGGGCGATCATCCGGGAAGTCACCGTTCAGATCGTCACGCGGCGGGACGGACGCTTCGCCAACGAGGCCAAGGGCAGGGTTCGGGAAACCGTGTTCCTGCGCAACGTTCCCCAACTCACAAGGTGAAGCCATGAAAAGGAGACGACTCGGTGACAGGCGGGATCGCGGGTCGGCGATGCTCACGACCTTTGCGATCTTGGCGCTGCTCGGTGCGGCAGCGATGGCCTTCCTGGACTACAGCACGCAGTCCGTCCGGCTGACGCATCGGCAGATCGTCGATGCGCAGACGACGAACCTCTGCGAAGCTGGAGTGCAGGCGGTGTTGCGCACCCTGTGGCGTCCCTTCAAGGTTGAACAGAAGTTCGTGACGATGGACTCGGCTTGCTCGGGCGCGAGCGAGGCGAATCCGAAGGTCTCTCAGGCTGGAACGTTGCCCGGAATCGGACGCTTTGCCGCCGGGGTCGTGGCGATCCAAACGCCGAACGGGGACGTCTACCAGCGCCTCGTGGTGGTGCGCAGCGTCGGCTGGATCGACCGCAACGGAAACGGGATCTTGGACTCTGGGGAACCGCGGAAAATCGTCGACGTCTCCGCAACGTTCGCCTTGGCGCGAAGCCAGGTGTTCGACTACGCCTACTTCGTGAACAACTACGGCTGGTTCTACGGCTTCTCGCCTACGAACATGATCGTCAACGGCGACGTCCGGGCCAACGGCAACATGGACATCAGCGGTGGATTCCCCACGATCAACGGATCGATCGTGGCGGCCCTGAACGAGAAACTGGTGCCGGGCGCACCGGGGCTCGTGAACACTCCGGCAGTCAAGGACTCCAACGCGACGTACAGGAGCAAGGCCGCGAACAACCCGAGGATGCGTCCCGGCTATTCGGCTTCCGAGCACGGAGTCTACGGTTCCGCGGAATGGAGCCGATGGAAGGACTTCATCTTCGATTCCGCCGAGGACTCGGTGCTGACGCCCGGCACGCCCGACAGCATGGCGGTCAGCGGCAGCATGGCTGGAGCCGCGGTCATGGACGCCAGAGGCATCCGTCGGTGGACCAAGCGAACCGCATCTGCCACGACGCAGACGCTGCAACTCGACTCGAGCCCCACCGAAGAGGTCGTAATGCCCGACCTCAGCGACCTCAGCGTGTACATCGCGAAGAGCCAGAGCTACGTGGACACGAAGGCGACCTTCCTGAACGGTACGCCCAATCCCAACTACGGTCAGGGCGCATGGGTCAAGGTTTGGGATCAGAGTCTGAACGGAGGCGCCGGAGGGTACCGGACGATCACCACCAACGGCGTCTTGAACGGCTCCGCGATCCTCATCGGCACGGCGACGCGGCCGATCCTCATCCATGGTCCCGTGACGTTCACCCAGGACGTGGCGATCAAGGGTGTGGTGAGCGGACAGGGGACCATCTACACGGGCCGCAACGTGCACATCGTCGGGTCCATCTCCTATCAGAATCCACCCGACTTTCGCCGAACGGGCGGGCGCACCACGCAGGCGCAGATCGACGCGTTCAACGAAAGCAAGGACATCCTCGCCTTGGCAGCCCGAGGTTCGATCATCATGGGCTCCCCTAGAACCCTGGCGAACAGCGGCGTTCTGCAGTACATGCGGCCTCCGTTCACGAAGCCCCGCTACGACGAGTTCGGCAACCTGGTTCCGGCCTACGATGCGATGGCGACGGACTCCACCGGATTCCGGCTCTACCAAAGCGTGATGGGCGACTCGGCGCTGCACAACATCGCCGAAACGATCTTCCAATTGGACGCGGTCCTGTATACGAACTTTCTCGGGGGAGGGAACCTCGGCGGAGGCTCGACCCAGATCAAGTTCAACGGCTCGATCATCAGCAAGGACGAGGCGATGCTGCTGCACAGCAGCATGGAGATGAACTACGACTCCCGCATCCGGGAGCGAGGACCGAACGAGGAGGCCCTCATCCATCTGGACCTTCCTCGAAGCCCGGTCATGCTGCGCAGCACTTGGCAGGACAGAGGCTTTCTATGGTGAGACCGCATTGGCTTCGTTGGTTGCTCGTGGCGGTGGTTGCGGGATCGGCACGCTTGGCTCCCGCACCGATCGCCGATCCTGACCCTAAAGGGAGGCCGGGCCTTCCGGTGTACACCGACGCCGAGCGGCAGGCCCAGCAGGCTCAGCAGCGCGTTTTCGGCGAGGTTGGCCAGGTGCCCACGGATACGGAAAGGGAAGCGGCTCCCTTGCCCAACCACGAGCCTGCGGCCGCAGACATCGTGGCGGCGGCCGGTCGGGAGGTCGAAAACCGGGGACAGGGAAAGAACCGCACGGGCGGAGGAGCGCCCTGGAGCCCAGCTCTTCTGCTCGGTCTTCTGGGTGTTGCGGCTTACGGCACCAAGATCTGGATCGAGCGCCGGATTCCTCTTCCGAATGAGCGCTCCGCTCGCTTCGACGGGCGGGGCCGATGAGCCCACTCCGGTTCCAGTAGAATCCATTCGAGATGGTTGTTCCTGCGAGCGGGCGCTTCGGTCCGTACGGTGGCCGCTACGTGCCCGAAACTCTGGTTCCGGCTTTGGACGAGCTCGCGGACGAGTTCCAGCGGGCGTGGGCTGACGAGTCCTTTCAAGACGAGTTCCAAAGGCTCCTTCGGGAGTATGTCGGACGGCCGACGCCGCTGACGGACTGCCCAAGGCTGTCTGAGGCGACGGGACTGAAGGTTTCGGTCAAGCGGGAGGACCTCTGCCACACGGGCGCGCACAAGATCAACAACGCCATCGGTCAGTGCCTGCTCGCCAAGCGCATGGGCAAGAAGAGGGTGATCGCCGAAACAGGAGCGGGACAGCACGGTGTGGCGACCGCGACCGCTTGTGCCGCGTTCGATCTGCGGTGCGAGGTGTACATGGGCGAAGAGGACTGCGCCCGCCAAGAGCTCAACGTGTTCCGGATGAGGCTGCTTGGCGCCAAGGTGATTCCCGTTTCGTCTGGCACCCGCACGTTGAAGGACGCCCTGAACGAGGCGATGCGCGATTGGGTCACCAACGTACGCACGACGCACTACGTGATCGGAACTGCGGCCGGGCCGCATCCTTACCCATACATGGTGCGCCAGTTCCAGTCGGTCATCGGCTTTGAGGCGAAGCGGCAGTGCGAGGAGCGCTACGGACAGTTGCCGGATGCGGTCGTGGCTTGCGTCGGAGGGGGCAGCAACGCCATCGGCGTGTTCCACGCCTTCGTTCCGGAGGAGGCCGTGCAACTCGTGGGTGTCGAAGCGGGCGGTTGCGGCCTTGAGTCCGGGAAGCATGCGGCACCGTTGAACGCGGGGTCGCCCGGAGTCCTCCACGGCTCTTACAGCTATCTGATGCAGGACGAGCACGGGCAGGTATTGCCCACGCATTCGGTGAGTGCCGGTCTCGACTATCCGGGCGTCGGGGCCGAACACTCCTACCTGAAGGACATCGGCAGGGTGCGCTACGTGTCCGCCACGGACGACGAGGCGCTCAGCGCTTTCCAGCAGGTCTCGCGCCTCGAGGGTCTGATCCCCGCTTTCGAGACCGCGCACGCGTTCGCCGCTCTCTTCCAGCCGGGCTTGTTCCGCAAGGGAGACCGGGTGATGGTGTGCATGAGCGGGCGCGGCGACAAGGACATGGTGGCCGCATCCAGGCTCCTTCAACTCTGACTTCGAGCGCTCAATCCTCCTCGTTGGGTCCCATGGCGAGGACGGCGCCCTTCCTTGCCAGGCCGCGCCCGTGGGGGCCCTCCCACTCCGTGGGGTAAGGCCGGCCTGGGTGCACGGCCGCCCAGGTCGCTCGGTTCACGACGCGGTCCTGAACGGCATCCGGGACCTTCCAGTTCTGTCGGGCGCTGAGCAGGGCGAGGCGACGGGCCTCGCCACGCAGGCTGCTCGCCGGCGGATTCAGCTCGTTGAGAGGCACCGTGACCGGCAGAGCGGTGTAGGGCCTAAGGTTGGGGCGACTCTGGAAGCAGGCGCTCATCAGCGGAGCCATGGCGTCCATAGCGTTCATCGGCGGGAGCCCGAGAATGCGCTCGATCGTGTGCAACACGGAGGTCTGATTATAGAACTCGGAAATGGTCGCGCCGCGCTTGGCATACGGGCTGATCACTAGACAGATCGACCGGTGGCCGTCGATGTGGTCCACGCCGTTCTGGGGGTCGTCCTCGATCACGAAGATCGCGCTTCTCGGCCAGTAGCGGCTCTTCGCGATCCCCTCAACGATCCTCCCGAGCGCTAGGTCGTTGTCCGCCATGTGCGCCCGGGGAGTGGGCATGCCCGGAGAGGCGCCGGAAGTGTGGTCCTGGGGCAGATAGATAATCGTGAGGTTCGGCCACTCCTCGCCTGCCGCTTCGGCTCTGCGCAGTTCGCGCAGAAACACACGAGCTCGCACCACGTCCGGAATGCCCATGTTCCATCCGGGGTAGTCCCACACGGAATACCTCGCGACGCGCTCGACGCCTACCTTCTGGCGGTAGCGGACGCTGTGGCGACCCTCCTCGAAATCCCTCAGGATCTGGATGAAAGTCTCTTTGAGCGCGGGCTCCGTGTAGAAGAACTCGCCGAAGTTCCGGAACGACAGTCCGTGGTCGAGCACGTTGTCCCAGATGTATCCCGTCCGGCTGGTGGCCAGCGGGTCGTCCCCGAACGGATAGCTCCTCGTCCAGCCGCCGAAGGTCTTCTCGAAGTAGGCGGTGGCGTTGCCCTCGGTGCTCCAGGCGTGGCCGTCGGCGCTGTTCACCCCGTTGCAGTAGTAGTTGTCGAGCAGCACGAACTCCTCGGCCAGGGCGTGGTGGTTGGGAGTCACCTCGCGAGGGAACATGCAAAGGTTGCGGTCGCCATCGCCCCGGGGAAGGTCGCCGAACACCTGATCGTAGGTGCGGTTCTCCTTGATGATGTAGAAGACGTGGCGAATCGGCGAGGGCTCGCCGAGCTTGGCCGGCACAGGCTTGGGGGCCACGGAATGGCGCGAGCGCTCGAAGGACCGCATCGCGTGCGCGATCCGGGCACTGTCGAGCGCCCGACGGGTGAGCTCGGCGAGGTCCTCGTCCTTCGGCAGAGTCACTAGGCTGATGGTTCCCGTAAACGAGTAGACACTCCGGCCTCCCTGGGCATCGGGTTTCCCGCGGGACCCGAAGCCCTTGGCGGAGGCGACCAACATTCTGTCGCCATCCAGTCGCACGCAAGACGGGTACCAACCGGCGGGAATCCAGCCTAAGACGCGCCCCCGTTGAAGACTGTAGATGGCCACGGCGTTGAGGCCTCCGGATGCCACGTATAGCCTGCCGTCGGAGGAGAGGGCAATCGACGTGGGAGCCGTACCGAACGGAAAACCCTTGCGAGGGTGGATCTCGTGGTGTCGAACCACGCGGTTCAACCGCAGATCGATTTCCGAGACGGTGTCGTCGTTGGCGTTTGCCACGAAAGCCCGTGTTCCGTCGGCGGAGACAGCCACCTCGCTGGGCTGGCGCGGCAGAGGAATCTTCGCAACGACCTCGAAGCGCTCGAGGTCCACTCGGCAGAGGACCCCCCCGACACCCACGCCGCGACGATCCACCTCCACCGGCGTTCCGGATGCATCGGCTGTCTTGCGGCTCGTCGCCGGGACGTCTGCCCAGCTCGCCACCAGCGCGCTGCGCTGATCCGGCGTCAGGGCAACGTCGAACGGCGCCACTCCGACAGGCACGCTGCGCACCACTCTGCCCGCAGAAGGATCGACCTCGGCGAGCAGATTGGCCCGGGACAGGCATGCGAGGAGCTTGCCTGTCTGGGCACTCCATGCCAATCCGGTGGGGTAAGGCGCCCCGCCGACGGGGGCAGCGCCGAGCGGGATCGGGTCCTCGAGCTGCAACCTGCCTTCGCGTAGCCTCGCCACGGCGATCTCGTCCCCCGCGGTGGAGGCGAACAGGGTGCGGGACTCCGGGTCCCATGCCAGACCGACCTGCGAGGTGCCCTTCCGAAGGGGAACCTCCTGCTCGACGCGCCATCCGCTCAAATCGAACAAGACGAGCCCTCGATTGTCCAGGGCCACGGCCTTGCCCTCCTGGATGACCTCCAGATCCACGGGCCGTCCTGCGATCTCGAGCGTGTCTCCAGCCGGACGGACGACCTGCAGCGTTGGCACGATGCTGCCGCCGTCGCTGGTCTCACCGACTTTCGGGGCTTGGGAGCAACCGACCGACGCGATCGCGGCGAGTTGCCAAGCGATTCTCCAGGTTTTCACGGTCCCATTGTAGACGTTGGGTGTTTCGAGTCGATATCCTCGCGCTGCAATGCGCGCGGTCCACGAGGCCGCGGATCGGCGAGCGGATCGGATCATGCGGCAGAGACTCCATCGCTTGCTGGAGCCGATGCCACCTCAAGGGAGGTCGTTTCAGGAGCCCTGCAGGCTCCGGTACAGACTTGCGCCCTTGCCGGCAGCGACTACGGCGAAGCGGAGTCTCCACAATTCCGAAGGGCTGGTGGAAGGGAGAGCGAAATCCCTCGGAAGGCGATCTCGCCGCGCATGCAGCGGACGGCCTGCGCCAACAACGCAGCCCGTCGTCGTGCCCGGCCGATTGCAGCCGAGATCCTTCGAGGCACGACCTTGCTTTCGACGCAAGCGCGGCGGTTGAGCCGGTCGCGGGGCACGACGTCTTGAAACTGGTGGGCGTGGAGATGGTTGCGGAGGAAGCCGAGCGAGGCGAGTGCAACGTTCGGGGGGCATCCCATCGGGATCGCCCGGATGCTCACGGACGACGCGGTTGCTAGGGGGTGGGAGTTTCCGAGCAGGACTGATCTGCTTTACCTGGGTTTCGGCGCTTCAGGTGGAAAGAGTAAGGGCATTTGCCTCTGGGTCTTCGGGGAGACTTCGGTCAAACTCTCGCCGAGTGCCGTGAAGCTTGCCACCAGCAGAGGGAAACCTGTGGACTCGCTGAGACGCGGCGTGGAGTTCGCTCGCGACCCGGCTGGGATGGGCGCCAGCGTCGGCTGCGCCGTGGGCGGGGAAGGTCTCGAGGTGTCGCGCAGGTGAACGTCGGCTTCGAGGAGCATAACGAGGAGGTTCGGCGCGTTTGGGAGGCCTACCGCCGAGGGAGCCCGTTCCGCGTCCCTGTGGTTCTTGGCATCAACGTGCGCTTCACCATGTTCGATCGTCCCGCGAATCCAAGGGGGACGACGTTTCGGCAGTACTTCGAGGAACCGCTCACGATGTTGCAGAGGCAACTGGAGCACCTTGAGTTCGTCCGGTTCCACGTTCCCGCGGACCATGAAATGGGGTTGCCAGACGAGTGGAGCGTTTCGGTGGACTTCCAGAACGTCTACGAGGCCGCCTCGTTCGGTTGTCCTTTGAGGTTCCTGGACGGGCAGGTTCCGGACACGCAACCCATCTTGGAGGACGATCGGAAGAGAATGCTCTTCGACGCTGGGTTACCGGAGCCATTCCAGACGGAGTTCGAGCGGCGCATGTGGGAGTTCCACGACGTTTTTCAAGAGGAGCGGCGCAAGGGTCGCACCTTCCGAGGCCGTCCGATCCGGGTCGATCCTCCCTCCGGCTTGGGCACCGACGGTCCCATGACCGTTTGCGCCAACCTCCGCGGAGCGACGGAGTTCTGCATCGACCTGATGGAAGATCCCGTTTACGCCGAGCAGCTGCTCGATTTCGTGACAGAAGCGATCGGGAACCGGATCGAGGCCTACCGTCGCAGACTCGGGATTCCCGCGAAGCAGCAAGGATTCTCTTGGGCGGACGATTCCATCGCCTTGCTTTCGGAGGAGCAGTACCGTGAGTTCGTGTTGCCGCGGCACCGGAGGCTTGTGGAACGCCTCTCCTCGGGAGGGCCGAATGGCATCCACCTGTGCGGAGACGCCACTCGGCACTTTCGACTCCTGCGCGACGAGCTCAACGTAAGGAGCTTCGACACGGGCTTTCCCGTGGATTTCGCACGGTTGCGTCGGGATTTGGGACCCGACGTGGAGATCCTCGGCGGCCCAACGGCGATGCTGCTTCGTGATGGAACCCCGAGCGAGGTGGCGGCCGAGACCCGTAGGATTCTCGGATCTGGGATCCTTCAAGGAGGGCGGTTCATTCTTCGGGAAGCCAACAACCTCGCACCGGGCACGCCTCTGTCCAACATCGCCGCCATGTACGAGACCGCGCGGCAATGGGGCTTGGGTGCCGCCTAGAGCAACGCTTCGGCGAGGCGCTGGAAGGATTCCGCGGCTCCCTCCCGGGTGAGAGTATCGGGCGGAACGGGATGCACGCACTCGAACCGCTCGACGAGGCTCCCATCGTCAGAGCGCAGATCGAACCTGCAGACCAAGCGTGCGGAGCCTTCCGGGCCGCTGGAGGCGCCTTCAAGGGCGCGGAGGGCTGACTCGACCCTTGAGCTGATCCAGGCTCTGGCGCTCCGCTCAGGCAAGAGACGGCTCTGCAACACGAAGAAGTCGCGTCCAAGGGTCGGGCTCTCCTCGGTGGAGTCGAGGGCGACGATCAGGTGTCCTTGGAGCCTCGGAGCCTGCGGTTGCTCTCTGCCGAGCGCTAGGAAGCCGATGGCCAGAGACAGGAGGAGTAGGCCGAACAACAGGTCGATCATGGCCGCCCCAGAACGCGAAGGTGGGCCACCCACGTGGGCGGCCCACCGGTTTGTCCAGTTCGCTACGGATCAATCGTTAAGCTTGCTGCCGACGCGGCTGTCACCCATCTTGCCGGCTTCGGTGAGCGTAGCCTCGGCACCCATCACCTCCATCCCCTTCCGGGTCTGGACCTTCGGGGCCTCCTCGGCGTTCTTCACCTCCGGCTGGGCCTCGGTGGGGTTGCACCCCATGGCAAGCGATGCAACGACGGCCATCAGAACAAGCTTCCTCATGAACCGCGGTTTACCCTATCAGAGGTTGTCCCAGACGTAGTCCGCCACGTTGGTGAGCTGGACGTCCCCGCTGGGGATGTTCGGGCGCCAGTTCGTGCCCCTCGCCAGAGCGCCGGGAGCCGAAACCGTGGCGTGGCCGTCGGCCCACACGACGGTGGAGCGGCCGCCGTTCAGCGTGCGGTCCGAGGCGCCACGCATCGACACGCCGCCGGTGATCGCGCCGGCCGCCACGTTGCCCCGCAGATGGGTCGCGTCGTAGAAGCCGCCGCTGCCCCAGTCGTCCGTGCACCAGAACTCAGGGGCGTTGTAGCAGTAGGGAGGGTCGATCGCCACCGCGGCGGTCCACATCGGCTGGCCCCACCAATAGGTTCCGAGAGCACCGAGGTTGTCCTCCGAGTTGCTGAACTTGGCGGCCATCAGCACCGTGCTGGCGACGTTGGCCAGAGCGGTCTGACCGCGCGGAGTAGCCAGGCTCGGGAACGAGCTGGTCGGGTAGGGGGCCAACCCGGTGTAGTTGTAGCCGTACACCGGAACCAGCGACTTGTAGGTGGTCGCTGGCCAGCCGGTCGGGGTAGGCTCGATGTTGGGAGCCAGCGGATCCTGGAACAGGTCGGCGGTCTTCATGTAAGGCAGAACCAGCCAGCTCCACGGCTGGTACGGCCGGCCGCCGAGGTTCGCGGGTTGACCCGGGCCACCCCAGGTGATCAGCGGATGGAAAACGTCATCGTTGTCCGCCGAGTACATGAGGGAGGACAGGCCCAGCTGCTTGACGTTGCTCAGCGAGGCGGAGCGCTTGGCCGCGGCCTTCGCCTGGGCAAACACGGGGAACAAGATGGCGGCAAGGATCGCAATGATCGCAATCACCACCAAGAGCTCGATCAAAGTGAAAGCTCGATTCTTCACCGGATAACCTCCAATCAATCGGCAGAGAGAGTCAACCAACCGCAACGACCGGCAGGTTCGCACCAACTGCCGCTTTCACTTTACAACAGCTTAACCTCGCTGTTGGGACTCTTTTTCGCAGAAGCTGGGCGAATTCTCAGGCCATTCTCCGAGCCCGCAGGCGATCGAGACCCACGGCGGCGACGATGATCGCTCCGGTGACGATTTCCTGCACCCAGTTCGGCAGGCCATATTGCGCGCAACCGGATCGGATGGTGTACATGATGAGCACGCCGAGGATGGACCCAACGACGGAGCCCTCTCCTCCCGATAAGCTGGCGCCGCCGATAACCACCCCAGCGATCACCTCTAGTTCCATGCCGACCACGGCGGTCGGATCGCCCAGACGCAGTCGCGAGAACAACATCAGTCCGCTGAGTCCCGCGAAGAGGCCGCTGAGGGTGTAGATCCACACCTTGGTCGCCTCGACGTTCACTCCGCAAAGCCGGGCCGCCTGCTCGTTCGAGCCGATCGCGACCACGTGCCGCCCGAAGCGCGTGTTCCGGAGGACCACCGACGCGGCCACCGCAAGAGCCAGGAGAAGCCAGATGCCGTTCGGTAGAAGGCGCCACTGCTCCTCGGGAGGCAGCGAACCCAGCAGGTCGTTCAGCCAAACCTCGCGCTGCGGATCGACGGTTTGTTCCCGTCCCAAGCCCTTGGCGACTCCGCGCACCACGAGGTAGGTGCCCAGCGTCACGATGAACGGGCCGACGCGCAGGCGGGTGATCAGTTGCCCGTTGGTCCAACCGATCGCGGCCCCGCAGAGCAGACCGCCCGCGACCGCGACCCAGGGATCGTGGCCCGCCTGTAGCAGCACGGCGATCACCACGCTGACGCAGGCGGCGATGGAGCCCACCGAGAGGTCGATGCCGGCCGAGATGATGACGTACGTCATCGCAAGCGCGGACATCGCCACGATCGTGCTTTGCCGGAGGATCGTCTCGAGGTTGCGCGCAGTGGGGAAGCTCTCCGGCTTCAGCAGAGAGAACGCCACGAGAACCAGGAGCCAGGCCGCCAGCAGGCTGGCCGTGTTCAGCAACCCTCGCCAGCCATGCCAACGGGCGAGCCGAGAGACGCCGGGCGAGGAGGTTCCGCTCTTCTCCCGCATCTATTCTCGGGGCGGCTCCAGCAGCTTGCGGATCTCAGGGTCATCCCTGTTCTCCGGGGTCGCCAGGGAGGCTCCCGTGTCGATCCGCCTCTCCACCTGCGCACCGCCGCGCAGGTGGGACACCATCGTTTTCACACCCAGATAGCCCATGTTGAACGGGTTCTGCAGAACGAGCCCATGAATTTCCTGCTTTTCGAGGGCCTCGATCAGCGTGGGGGAGCTGTCGAAACCGACGAACTTCACCTTGCCGGCGAGGCCGGCGTCCTGCAGCACCCTCAGCATGCCGACGGTCGTGGACTCGTTGGGGCAGAAGATGCCGTCGATGCTGAGCGTGCCGTCGGGGCGCTTCAACGGAGCGAGCAGGTTTTCGGCGGCGCGCTGGGCGGTCTCGGTGGTGGCTCCGCCGTACTGGTTCTCGCTGACCACCTGGATCCCCGGGTGCTGCTTCATCGCATCCAGGAATCCTCTCTCCCGCTTCTGAGTGCTGGCGCTGCCCACCTGGTAGCGCAGAAGAACCACCTTCCCCTTGCCGCCGAGCAACTCAGCGAGCCGCTCTCCACCCAGCTTGCCGCCCTTGTAGTTGTCGGTCGCCACGAAGCTGACGTACTTGTCGCTGTTGAGTCCCGAGTCGATGATCACCACAGGAATGCCCTTGGCCACAGCCTCCTCGATCGGTGCTACCAAGGCGGAGCTGTCGAGAGGAGCCACGACGATCCCATCCACACCCCGCGTCAGGAAGTCCTCGATGACGGCGATCTGGCTCTCACGGTCATCCTCCTTCACGGGGCCCTTCCAAACGATGTCCACACCGAGCTCCTTCGCAGCCGCCTTTGCTCCGGCGTGGATCGCCTTCCAGAACTCGTGGGTGGTGCCCTTGGGGATCACCGCGATTTGGTAGCGCTTGAATTCCGACTGCGACGGGGAGGTGGGCTGGGCTTCCTCCTTGCGGGCGCCGCAGGCGACCAAGGCGATGCTGGCGACGGCGCAGAGGACCGAACCGACGATGCTTCGCAACCTCATGCCCATGGTTTACCTTCCGGTCGGATGCGATGTCTTCGAGAAGCGCCGAATCGGCCTCGGTAGGACGGGTTGCCGCCGTCCCGAGGGACGCACCGGTAAGCTTGTGTTGTGGAAAGGATTCTTCTGGCGGCGCCGCGGGGCTTCTGCGCCGGGGTCTCTTACGCGATCGAGGTCGTGGAGCTCGCGCTGAGAGCGTTCGGGACTCCGCTCTACGTGCGCCACGCCATCGTGCACAACGAGTGGGTGGTGCGCAGCTTCGAGAGGCGCGGCGTCGTGTTCGTGGAGGAGATCGAGGAGGTGCCCGAGGGGATGCCCGTGGTGTTCAGCGCGCATGGGGTGTCTCCGGCCGTCCGAAAGAAGGCGGAGGAACGGAAGCTCCGCGTGGTGGACGCGACCTGCCCGCTGGTCACCAAGGTGCACAACGAAGCTCGGCGCTTCGCCGAGAGGGGCTACCACATTCTATACATCGGCCACAGGGGCCACGCCGAGGCGGAAGGCATCCTCGGAGAGGCTCCAGACAGCATCACGCTCATCGAGAGCATGGACGAGGCCGCGTCCGTTCAGCCGCCCCAGACGCACCGGTTGGCGCTGTTGACGCAGACAACGCTCAGCGTGGACGAAGTGAACCAGATCGCGGAGGTTCTCAGGAGGAGGTTCCCCAACCTCGAGTCGCCGAGCCGAGAGGACATCTGCTACGCGACCACCAACCGCCAGCTCGCGGTCAAGGAGCTGGCAAAGCAGTGCGATCTGGTGCTCGTGATCGGCAGCCAGACCTCCTCCAACAGCAACCGGCTCGTGGAGGTGGCCCAGAGCCTGGGGGTGGAGTCCCACCTGTTGCTCGAGCCCCATGAGGTGAGGCCCGAGTGGGTGCAACGCCGTTGCATCGGGATCACCAGCGGCGCGTCCACGCCGGAGCATCTCGTCGAGGCGGTCGTGGGGGCGCTCTTGAGCCACAGTCCGAACGCCGTGGTCGAGAGCATCCAGGTCCTTCGGGAAAACGTCCGGTTCCAGCCCGCCCGCGAGCTCGTTCGTCTGGTCATGCGCTAGCGCCTCGACCAGGTCGCCAGCGCGGGGAGGCCGTTTGGGCCGAGGAGCACCCCGGCCTCGGGTGTATCCCCAGGCCACCAAACTAGCAAACCGAACGGCGTGGGCCTGGCTTCGAAGGTTCCTGGAAGGGTAGCCGTCGCTCCGGTTGCGAGGTCTCGGAGCGTCCTTTCGCCCTCGACCGCGTACCTCTCGGGGGCGGACGGGAGGGGCGCGATCGTTTGGCGCGACTCCAACAGCTCGCGGCGGCGACCGAGGAGAAGGTCCACGCGGCCCAGCAGGTTGGTGCCGTACCTGGACCTCTCTAGGAACAGCTGGATGCGGCCGGACAGCGACCAAGCCTGGACAAGGCCCTCGCCGAGCGGCTGGTACACGCTGGTCCGGGCTAGCGGATCCCACGAGCAAACTCCCCAGGATCCCTCGGCCTGCCGCGCGATCCATGTGGCTCTTCCGCCCACGAGGTGCAACCGATCCGCGATCGGGCCTGCTGCCAACGATCGGCCCGGGGACTCCGCCAGCTTCCGAGGATGAGGCCTGGCCTCGGCAAGGTCCACGACGTAGAGGACCTCGCGCTTCGCCGTTGCGGGATGATCCCAGCGAACGAGCAGGTACACCAGGCTTCCGTCGCGCGCCGAGCCCGAGAGAGCCGGCTCGGGGCGTACGGAGTCCACGAGTGGGAACCCATCCTTGCGTTCCACAGGCCGACCATCGCTCTCGAAGGACCAACGGAACAGGCGCCGACCCGCCCGGGTTCTCAGCCCGTCGGCCCCCCACACGCAGAAGCGGTCTCCGTCTCGGAGGACGACCTCGCGAGGAGCATCGGAAGGCTCCTGCTCGGATCGCTTCGGCTCGAGCCGAAAGCAAACTCTGGGGCCCTCCAAGAGGAAGGGCCGCTCCGACAGGTCGATGCGGTAGGCTTCCCACGCCGGGGGCTGCAAAAAGCTGTTCAGGGCCAGGAGAGCTGCGGTCATGGGTGCGGGTTCAGTGTACTGCTCGGCATGCCACCGATATGATTCGGAACGGCGCAAGTGCCGAGACGGGAAGGTCAATCCCCAGTCTTGGGTTCTCGCTGTAGAGGTCGCCAACGTGATGGGGGTACGAGCCCTGTGTCCGTTCGGACCCTACAGGGAGCGCTTGGCCCAGACGCGTCACAAGTCCGTTCTTGATTTGCCCACCGGTTCGGAGAGCAGCACCGCGTAGCCGTCTGGGTCCGCCACCAGCAGGGTCCGCTCGCCCCAGAGAGCCATCTCGAGTTGGCGGAGGACTGTGAAGCCGTGCCTGCGAACCTGCTCCGCGATCGACGGCAGATCCTCGACATGGAAGTTGATCACCAGCCCGCCGCTCCGCTCCAAGAGCGGGTTTTGATCCTCCTTTGGTTGCTGCACCAGCAGCAGCTCGCAGGAGCCGGTCTCCAAGTACGCCAAGCGGTGACCGTCGAAATCCTCTTGGCGACTCACCGAGAGCCCGAGCAAGCCATGGTAGAACTCCAGCGAGGCTGCGAGGTCGTGCACGTCCAGAATCAGGTGGCACAGCGAGCAGGCCATGAGCTTCAGTGGACGGTTTCGCCGCGGGGAGGCCGCTCTCCTGCCGCGAGGATCCTTGGCGAAACCTCCATAATGGGCCATGTCTGTCGCGGAGTTGCAGGCGCTTTGGCGGTTGCATCTGGTTGATTCGAGAATGGTCGAGATCTCGCGCCGCCTGAAGCTGTACCAGCCGACTGCGGCGCTCCGACGCGAGCTGCAGGCCGCGTCGGAGGAGCTGGCGCGGAGCGAGGCCAGAGTCCGGAGCCTGCAGCAGGAGGCCAAAGACATCGAGCTCCAAGATCGCTCGGTGGAGGAGAAGATCAAACGGTTCGAGAAAGACCTCTATGGCGGCAAGGTGGTCAATCCCCGCGAGGTGGAGGCGATCCAGAAGGAGATCCGTCTCCTGAAGGACCAAAGGGGCGAGCTGGACGTGCGCCTCTTGGAGCTCTGGGAGATGCTTCCTTCCGCAGAGGCGGCCCTGGAGGAGCCGAGGCGGAGAGTGGCTGAGCTCAGCCGGCGCCTCGAGTCGGAAGAGGCGGTCTTGAAGAGGGAGAACCAGCAACTCGAGGAGGAATATCGCCAGCTCGCCGCGGCGAGGAGGGAGCGGCTGGAGGGCATCCCACAAGCATGGCTGGCGCGGTACGAGGCGATCCGGCAACGGCAAGGAGGGGTGGCCATGGCGGATGTCACCTCGGAAGGGATGTGCGGCGCATGCGGAACGACTCTGCCTAGGGCGACCATCGAGCAGGCGAAGGCCGGCAACATCGCCACCTGCCAAGAGTGCCATCGCATCGTCTACGTGTGGGAGGGGACGCCTTGAGACTCCTCGCGGCGATCGTGCTCGCTCTCGCGCTGGCGGGTTGCGCCAAGGTGCCGGATACCGGCGGCACGGTGCGCTCCCGCAGGGTCATCGTGACGCTCACTTTCGCGGGACCTGTTCGCTCCGACTACGTTTACATCGTCGGTCTTCAACCTCTGGCCACACCCAACCCGACGAGCCTCGGCCCGATCCCGGTCGTCGCTCCGCCATGGGGCAACGGCTTCGTAACCGGCGGATGCACCTACTTCGTGCGGTGGGATCCGGCGCAATCGCCGACTTACCTGCTTTACCGCTTCCGAGACGCCGCACTGACGGCTTGGTTCGACGTGGGCGCCCCGATCAACGCCGTGGAGCCGGGCCCAGGGGGGCGCACGCTGCGCTTCGAGCTCGATGTCTCCCAGCTCGCCCCGACCAGGGCCGAGGCGGAGGCTCTGGCCTCGCTCCAATTGAACTTCTTTTCCCAGGATCGCGTGCCGCAGGGATCCTCGGGCGGCAAGGCTTGGGACGCCTTGGGCAACAGCCGGCTGCCCTCGGACGTCAACCAGTATCTCACGGTCGATCTGCGTCGCAACGGTCTGTTCACCAACGAGCGCGCCGGAGGCCTAGAGCCGCCGAACGACGTGGCCGACCCGAGCTTGGATCTCGTGGACTGGTCCGTGGAGGTGAGGGTCCAGTAGACGCATGCCCCGAGTCTCGGTTCTTCTGACCTGCTACAACCACCGGCCGTTCCTGCAACCGTGTCTGGAGGGCCTCTTCGGCCAGACGTTCCGCGACCTGGAGGTGGTGGCGATCGACGACGGTTCGACCGATGGCACCCGGGAGCTTCTGTCCGAGGAGACCCGGATCGATCGGTTGATCCTCACCGAGCGGAATCTGGGGACTTACGCCGCGCTGAACCTCGCGCTCGAGGCGTCGAGAGGCGAGTTCGTCGCTATCCTGAACGACGATGATCTGTGGGACCCCCGCAAGTTGGAGCGCCAGCTGGAGCTGTTCGAGGCTCACCCCGAGCTCGGGTTGGTTCACACCGACGGCTGGTTCATGGACGCGGAGGGGCGACGGCTCGAGGGCTCGCCGCTGGGATTCGAGTTCCCTCGAACGACGACTGGCGACGCTCTGGTCGCCCTGTTGTACGCCAACAAGATCATCGCGAGCGCCGTTCTGGTGCGCAGGGAGTGCTTCGACAGGGTCGGCTCCTTCGATCCCGCCTACTTCGGAAGCGGCGACTGGCACATGTGGCTCAGGATCGCCGAGCGCTGGAACGTCGGCTATGTGGACGAGCCGCTGACGTTCTACCGCCTGCACGGATCCAACGCGAGCCATAGGCTCGAACGGATTTGGAGGGACGATGAGCGGCTGAGGCTCTGGATCCGGGATCGCTACGCCGCCTACCTGAGTTCCGGGCGCGACCGAAGGGAACTCCGCAAGGCGTTCTCCCACAACGAGGCCTGCCTCGGCACCGTGCAGATGCTCAACGGCAAGCCTGCGGAGGCCCGGAGGTCGTACGCGCGGTCTCTCCGATGGGCGCCCTGGCGTCTGAAGAGCGCTCTGAGGCTCGCGGCCACGTTCCTTCCGCCTCGGCTTTTCCGCCGCCTCCTTTAGACCTTCTGGGTCTTCCACCGACCCGTGCGGAACACGAGCGCGCAGAACACGCCGTTGAGAAGCTGGGACACGCCCATGGCGATCCAGGCCCCCGTTGGACCGAGTCCGAGGGGCAGTGCCAGGAGGAACACCATCGGGATGCGCAGGAACCACAGCGAGACGATCGTGAGCCAGAGCGGTCGCACGGTGTCTCCGGCCCCCTGCATCGCGCCCGTGAGAACCACCCCGTAGGCGAAGCCGATCTCCGTCACGCAGAGCCATCGGATGAGCGACACCGCCTCGTCGGCCATCCACTGGTTGTCCGGCACCAGGATCGAGGTGATCGGGCCTGCGAGAAGGAAAATCGGTGCCGAGAGCACCAAGGTCACCAGCCCGGCGTGATGGCTCGCGGTCCACGCCAGCCTCTCGGCGCGCTCCGGTGAGCGCATCCCGAGGGACTGTCCGACGAGGGCCGCCGCCGCCACCGAGAGGCCGAACGCCGGCATGAACATGATCGACTCCAAGGCGAAGCCAACCCCCATGGCGCCGATGGCGGCGGCGGCCGGAGTGATGAGAGACTGAGAAGCGGGCAACCACAGGTCGACCGGAGCCTGCAGAAGAGCGGCGGAGCTGGCAAGCCAAGCCTTGCCGGCAGCTTCCAGCGACGCCGCCGCTTCATCCGACGTGGTCTCCTTCAAGATGATGGTGAAGACCGCCAGCTGGGCCACCCGCAGGACCGACATCGCAGCGGCGGGCACGGCGATTCGCAGGATCCGGCGGACCCAGCCAAGCACCGGCCATTCGGCGTGCCAGGCAGGCCCGAGCGGCGTTCGGGGGCTGAACAGCAAGTAGACGGCGGCCGCGATCCAAGCGCTGATCGAGAGAGCGGCCGCCGCGCCGTAAAGGCCCCAGCCGGCACCGGGAAGCAGCAAGCCCCCGACTCGACGAGTGGGGAAGATCAGCAGGAAGTTCAGCAGCACATGCAGGACGATCTGCAGTCCGCTGATGCGCATCGGGCTCTTCGTGTCGCCGATGCCGCGCAGAGCCCCGGCGAACACCTGGATGAAGTTCAGCGCTGGCAAGGCTGTGGCGTAGATAGCCAAGAACCCGACCATCAGTTCGATCGCCCTGGCGTCCTGAGGCGGCAGCAGGCCGCGTGCGGCCCAAGGCGCGATGAGCCAAGTACCCAGCATCAGCAACAGCCCCATGACCGCCGAAAGAGCCAGACATTGCCGGTTGGCTGAGTGGAGCGTCGCCTCGTCCTTCGCGCCGAACGCCCGGCTGACCAAGGCGGTCGCAGCCGTAGCCAGAGCCATGGCAAGGCTGAACATGAGGAACATCACGTTCATCGAGGCCGATTGGGCGGCGAGAGCCGAAGGCTCGAGGCGGCCAATGAAGCCTCGGTCCAAGATGTTGTTGAACACCTGGAGGGAATTGAGCGCCACCGCCGGCCAAGCCAAGCCCCAGACGATTCGCGTGGGACTTTCAGAACGCGCGCTGGCAGGCGGACTGCCGGCAGGGGGAGACGCCACGACAGGACATCTTACCGGCTGGACAGAGCGGAGCTATGGAGGGGGCTCAGAGCTGATGGGGGTAGTCCCCGTCGACGTAAGAGCAGGTCGGCTCGGATCCGACGGGGCCGACCGTGTAGGTGCCTCCCGCAGGGCATGTGGGGGCCGTCGCTCCCCGAACGTAGTCCGGATACAAGTCCGCCATCGTGACGGAATCGCCGTCGGCCTTCTTGTGCTCCTGGGCGAACACCTCCTTCGCATCAGCCAACTTGCGCAGGTTCTGCATGCACGTGCGCTGCATCGAACGGCCGCGCGCTTGGAGGAACTGTGGGACCGCGATGGAGACGAGCACGCCCACGATCAGGACGACGATCATCACCTCCATGACGGTGAAACCCTGCGGGCGTCTCCTACCTCTCACGAAGGTCTTATTCCATGGCCGTGCGCCGTTTTGGGACTGCACGGCCGGTGCGATTCCTCACTGATTCAGGCTCGTTGCGGCCCGCCTCCGGAGTTCGATCGCCTCGGCGGCCCCCGGGGACGTTAGCGCCTCGGATCAGAAGCTCTCCTGTGACGCCGCGCCCCTTCGCGTACGGTGAGCACACGAGGAAGCGGGAACCGTCCTGCAGCAAGCCAGCCAAGGGGTTATTCGAAAGGTCGGGACACCCGCCCGGGGTTGTTCCGCGCGGCGCTTCGTCGTCCGCCGTGCGCCGTTGGACTGCAACACGAAGGAGGGCTCGCCATCTACGGCAAGGCAACGGGCACCGAGAGCGAACGGTGGATTCGCCTGCTCGGGATCCTCTTTGCCCCGCGTCACGCCGAAGGCGAGGGTCGAGTCGTCCGCCACAGAGCTCCATGGGTGCAAATGGACCTATCGCGGTTTCAGCCCTTGACATCCGCGTTGTCAGCGGGTACAGTGCAAAGACTGTTCGAGTCCGACGTTACGATGCCGTTGCCAGGCGCTCCGCCCGGGATACGATCGCACGAAGAGACCAGAACGGGCTAAGGAGGCCACATGGCAATCAAGACACTCTACATCGGCAACCTCTCCTACTCCACCACTGAGTCGGGACTTCTTGAGGCGTTCTCCGCGTTCGGCGCCCAGTCCGCTCGCATCGTCGAGGGCCGTGGCTTCGGCTTCGTCGACGTGGAAGCGTCCCAGATGGAGGACGCCATCGCGCAGAAGGACCAGACCCAGCTCGACGGCAGGACCATCAACGTGAGCGAGGCGCGTCCCAAGGCTTCGGGCGGCGGTGGCGGAAACCGGGGCGGCTACGGCGGTGGCGGCTACAGCTCCGACCGTCGCGGTGGAGGCGGGGGCCGAAGCGGCGGCCGTCGCGGCTGGTAAGTCTGTCGTAGCTCTCGGAGTTCTTTGCGGGCCGCCCATCGGGCGGCCCGCACGTCGTTTCGAGCGTCAATTCCGGCGTCTAGAAGTAGCCGTCGCTGGAGGCGTTGGCGGCATCCAGAAACTCGCCGACGAAGGAGATCAACGCCTCGCGAGACGGGTTGGGATGGAGTGGGATGAACCGGTAGAACACGCCGTCGACCGCGCGCCTCCGCGTGAGCTGGGCCTTGAAGAGCTCCCACTTGATCGCCAGCGTCGTGGGCACGAAGACACGGTCGGACTTGTAGAAGTAGAGCGCGAGTCTCTTCGGGCCCGAACCGCCCGAGGCTCCTGCGACGGCCAGGGTTGCCGGAACTCCTCCGCGCGTTGCGGTGGGGATCACCACCCGTTCGAAGCGGTCGAAGTCCCAGCCCTGGCCGCTGAAGCACACGCTCGGATCGTGGAACGTCTCCCTGCTGCTGCTTGCGATGACGACGGCGTCGTAAGCCTCCCCGCCGAACCGGAACACGCGGCACACGATGCCGTAAGGCTTGAGAAGCTCATAGGTCGATTCCTCCATGCGATACGTCTGGTTCGGATTGTCCGAACCTGGCACGAAGGAAAACGAACCAACCTGGCGAGGAAGGTGCTCCTCCATCCAAGGCTCGCTCTTCGCGCCGCTCCGATCGGGCTTCAAACCCGAAGCGAGCACTCCGGTCGCCAGCACGAGCGCGGCGACGACATAAACCCGCGAGGTCAATCGCGCCATCCCAGAGACCTCGCCAGACGGAAGAGCAGGAAGAAGCAGAGGAGCAGCGTGATGTAGCCGCTGTAGTTATGGAACGCATGGCCCGCCTCGGTCCCAAGACGGTCGCCAACGATGCCGATGAGCGCGATCCTGAGGCCGTTGATGAACAGGCACAACGGCGCTACCACGGCGAACAAGATGGCGTTCGCCCACCACTTGAGGTTGGCGATGAGAACGAACAGCACCGTGAAGGCGGTCACCGCCAAGATGAGCTTGAAGCCGCTGCACGGCACGCCCACGAACAGGTTGAAGTCTCCCACGAGGACGTTCGTTCGATCCACCATGAACACTTCGAACCCCACAAAGTGCAGCATTTGGAAGGCGATCCAACTCGAGATGCGCTGGAGCGGCGCGGTGTAGGTGTCGATCGCGAAAGTCCAAATGGGCAGGGCGAAGTACAGGTAAACGATGGGCCAGAAGAGCGCCAACATCCACCGCCACCCGGCAACGAACCAGGCTCCGCACAGCAGGGTCGCAACCAAACCGTGCGAGAGGATCAGCCGAAGGTCCGCCGCCCGCCCCGCATACACCAAGAACAGCACGAGCAAGAGCGGCGCGAGGGCGAACGCGCTCGGTCGAACCGGGAGATCCCTCAACTTGGGCCAGCGGCGGTGGACGATGTAGGCCGCAATGAGCGGAACGAGCCAACCGTGGGAGTAGTACCCGTCCTCGCTCTGCCACAGCTCGGGCAACACGGCAAGCAACGGCCAGAACAGGAATGCCAGGGCCGCGGCCAGAACCAGCCCCGGCGCGAAAGCCTCGGAGCGAACGATGCGTTGCCAAGCCGCATGCCTTGGAGTCGGTTCGGCAACGGGCGAGGGATCCACGAAACTCATCGGCGAACCCAGCGGAGCGTTCGTCGGATGGGTACTCCGACGGTTCCACCCCATTGTACACCCGCGTTGGCACGGAATCTGCCGAACGGGCCGGTAACATGGAGCCGCAAAGAACCATGGATCGTTGGAAGGAGGCTTCGAAGATCCCAGGGGTAGTCATTCGAGCGTTGCAGCGCTACGAGGACCACCGAGGCTGGCTCACCGAGCTGTTCCGCGAGGATGAACTTCCCGAAGGATTCGAGCCGGTGATGGGCTATCTGAGCGTGACCCATGCGGGCGTAGCCCGGGGACCCCACGAGCACGTCGAGCAGTCGGACGGATTCGTCTTCCTCTCGGGAGAGTTCGAGCTGCACCTTTGGGAGAACCGTCCGGGCCATCAGGATGCCTACGAGGTGCATCGCGTGGGCGAAGCCGCTCCCGTGTTCGTCATCGTTCCTCCGGGAGTTGTCCACGCCTACCGGAACGTCGGCCAAGAAGACGCGTTCGTGCTCAACTTCCCCGACAGGCTCTACCGAGGCCCTGGGAAGCAGGACCCGGTGGACGAGATCCGCCACGAGGACGACGTTCAGTCGAGGTTCAAGCTGTGAGGGTGCTGGTCACAGGCGGGGCAGGGTTCATCGGCTCCCACTTCTGCCGTGTTCTGCGCAGAGCCCATCCTGATGCCCGCATCGTTGTTCTGGACGCACTCACCTACGCGGGAAACCTTCGCAACCTCGAGGACTTTGAGGGTGATGGGAACTTCGCGTTCCATCCGGGCAAGATTCAGGACCGTACCGTCGTCGAGGGCTTGATTCGTTGCGAGTCGATCACCCACATCGTCGATTTCGCCGCCGAGAGCCACAACGATCGGTCGATCCAGAACAGCGCCGAGTTCATCGAGACGAACGTGCTGGGCGTCTACACGCTGCTCGAGGCGACTAGGCGCTTCCGCATCGAGAAGTACGTGCATGTGAGCACGGACGAGGTGTACGGCAGCATCGAGGCCGGGGACTTCACTGAGGAGAGTCCGCTCGAGCCCAACACCCCTTACTCCGCCAGCAAGGCAGGCGGCGACCTGCTGGTCCGCGCCTATTGGAAGGCGTTCGCCGTGCCGGCTGTCATCACACGTGGCGGGAACACGTACGGTCCGTATCAGTATCCGGAAAAGCTCATTCCGTTCTTCGCCACGCGCCTGCTCAACGGCAAGAAGGTTCCCATTTACGGGGACGGCACGCAGGTCCGCGAATGGATCCATGCCGAAGACCACGCCAACGGTGTGCTCGAGGTGTTGGAGAAGGGGCAAGCGGGCGAGGTCTACAACATCGGAGACGAGAACGAGAGGCAGAACCGCCAGATCGTGGAGATCCTGCTGGAGGAGACCGGAAGAACCTGGGATCTGGTCAAGTCGATTCCCGATCCTCGCAGGAACGCGCACGATCGGCGGTACTCGATGTCCGCCGCCAAGCTGAGGAATCTGGGCTGGAGGCCCGAAAAGACGTTCGAGGAGGAGATTCGGCGCACGGTGCGTTGGTACGCAGAGCGGCGAGACTGGTGGGAGCCGATCGTTCGATCGGAGGACTACCAATCCTTCGTTCGGGCCTACTACGGGCCCTCGTTGGGTGAGGATTTGTGAAGGCGCTGATTCTTGCGGGCGGGAAAGGCACCCGGTTGCGGCCGATCACCTTCTCGATGGCCAAGCAGCTGGTGCCGGTGGCCAACAAGCCGGTCATTGAGTACGGCATCGAGTCGATCGTGCACGCCGGAATCCGAGACTTCGGCATCATCGTCGGAGACACGGCCAAAGAGGTGGAGGGCGCCCTGGGCGACGGGTCGCGGTGGGGCGCCCGGTTCACCTACATCCCCCAGCCCGAGCCGCTCGGCCTAGCCCACGCGGTGGCAACCGCCCGGGGGTACCTCGCCGAGGACGACTTCATCATGTACCTCGGGGACAACCTCATCAAGACGGACGTCGCCGAATTCGTTCGGGAGTTCGAGCGGCACCGGCCGGCCGCCATGATCCTGCTGACGCCGGTCCCAAACCCGAGCGAGTTCGGCGTCGCCGAAATGGAGGGGGATCGGGTGGTCCGTTTGGAGGAGAAGCCGAAGCACCCGAAGTCGAACCTCGCGCTGGTGGGGGTGTACCTCTTCGACCGTCGCATCCACCAATCCATCGAGACGTTGAAGCCCAGCTGGCGGGGAGAATACGAGATCACCGACGCCATCCAGGGCCTTATCGAGCGGGGCCTCGAGGTCCGGTCGCACGTCGTTCGCGGCTGGTGGAAAGACACCGGCACGGTCGATGCGATGCTTGAGGCAAACCGGCTCCTCCTGGAGGACATCGAGCCAAGCATCCAAGGAAGCGTGGACGGGTCGAGCCGGATCGAAGGCCGTGTGAGCTTGGGGGAGGGCACGGTGGTCGAGGGCAGCACCGTGCGGGGCCCGGTGGCCATCGGGCGCAACTGCGTCATCCGGGACAGCTACATCGGGCCGTTCACCGCGATCGCCGACAACACGCAGGTCATTGGGACTGAGATCGAGAACAGCATCGTGCTGCAGGATTCGAAGCTCGCCCGGGTGCCGTCGAGGATCGAGGGAAGCTTGCTGGGCCGTGGGGTTTCCGGGTCCTCGGAAGGCAGGGTGCCCCGCAGCCTCCGCATCGTGATGGGTGACTCCAGCTCGCTGTCGTTGCCCTGAAGAGAGAAGGGAAGCATGAAGGTAGCGGTCGTAGGAACAGGCTATGTCGGTTTGGTGACGGGAGTCGTTCTGGCAGAGCTCGGCAACGACGTGATCTGCGTGGACAACGACCCGGCAAAGGTTGAAAAGCTTCGGCAGGGCATTCCGCCCATCTACGAGCCAGGAGTCGAGGAAATGCTGCGGCGCGGTTTGGCGGACGGTCACCTGCGCATCAGCGATTCGGTGGCGGAGGCGACCCGCGCGAGCGAAGTGATCTTCATCGCGGTGGGCACCCCGCCCGGCCCGGACGGCACGCCGGATCTCAGCGCGGTGAGGGCGGTCGCCCACGAGATCGGTCAGGCGATCGACCACTACGTCGTCGTGGTGAACAAGTCGACGGTTCCCGTGGGCAGCGGCGACATGGTGGAGGAGATCATCCGCTCCCATGGGGTCTCGCCCGAGCTTTTCGACGTCGTCAGCAACCCCGAGTTCCTGCGCGAGGGCAGCGCGATCCATGACACCCTCGAGCCAGATCGGATCGTGATCGGCGCCAAGAAGCGCGAGGCCGCCGTCAAGCTGGTGGAGCTGTACGCCCCCTTGGAGAGGCCGATGCTGATCACCGACCTGAACAGCGCAGAGCTGATCAAATACGCGAGCAACAGCTTCCTCGCCATGAAGATCAGCTTCATCAACGCAATCAGCCGCATCTGCGAGCTCTGCGGCGCGAACGTCCAAGACGTAGCCAAGGGGATGGGCACGGACTCCCGGATCGGACCTCAGTTCCTGCAGGCCGGCCTGGGTTGGGGTGGGAGCTGCTTCCCCAAGGACGTCGAAGGGCTCATCAAGGTGGCGCAGCAGCTCGGGTACGACTTCGAGCTCCTCCGAGCCACGCAGAGGATCAACGACGAGCAGACCTTGCATTTCCTACGCCGAATGGAAGAGCGCCTCGGTGGATTCCAAGGGAAGGTGATCGGGGTGCTTGGTCTCGCGTTCAAGCCCAACACGGACGACATCCGGGATGCGAAGTCCCTGGTCATCCTCCAGGAGCTCCTCAGCAAAGGGGCGAAGGTTCGCGCCTACGATCCGGTGGCTTGGAACAACGTGCGTCGGATCTTTCCCGAAGTCGACTACGTCCTGAACGCCTACGAAGTGGGAGTGGACGCCGACGCGGTGGTTCTGGTCACCGAGTGGAACGAGTTCCGGCAGATGGACCTCGAGCGGCTGGGATCCACGATGCGCCGGCGGTTGCTCTTCGACGGCAGGCTGGTGGTTCGCAAGGAGGCTGCCGCAAAGGCGGGGTTCGAGCTGGTGCGCATCGGGTCGCGCTGCTGATTGCACCGCGATGCGCGTCCTCCTCGTGCACGCAGCGTATCGGTACCGGGGAGGGGAGGACGTCGCCTTCGAAGCCGACGATCGGCTGTTGCGCGAAGCCGGACACGAGGTTCGCACGATCGTCTTCAGCAACGCCGACTTGCCGCGCGGTGCATGGCAGGCGGCCAGGACGGCGGTCTGGAATCCAGCGGCGGCCGCGGAAGTGGCGAGGGTCGCCTCCGAGCTCGGGGCGGAGGTCGTCCACTTCCACAACACGTTTCCAGTCGTGTCCCCTGCCGCGCATGTTGCCGCGGCCGACACGGGGGCCGCGGTCGTTCAGACGCTGCACAACTACCGGCTGGGTTGCGTGAACGCGCTGCTGTTCCGCAAAGGAGGTTTGTGCACGGACTGCGTCGGCAGGGGCCCTTGGCTTGGGGCTTGGAGAAGGTGTTACCGCGGTAGTTTCGGCGCCTCGTTGGCAACCGCCTGGATGATCGCGCACCACCGACGGATGGACACCTGGAATCGGGCGGTCCACCAGTTCCTTGCGGTCTCGGAAACCGTGAGGCGCGTGGCGGTTGCGAGCGGCGTGCAACCGGAGCGGATCCGGGTCCGGCCGAACTTCCTCGCTGAAGATCCCGGAGTCGGCGGGTCCGAGCGCGGGGGATTCCTGTACCTCGGCAGGCTGTCCGAAGAGAAAGGCGCGCGAGTGGTTCTGGAGCTTTGGGCCAGGGACCCCACGCTACCCAGGCTCACGATCGCCGGAGACGGACCTTTGCGTCCGCTGGCGGAGCGCACAGGACGCAACGTTCGGGTGGTCGGCCTGGTGAGCAGAGAGAAGGCTTTGCAGTTGCTGAAGGAGGCCCGAGCCTTGGTTCTCCCGAGCCTTTGCTTGGATGCCATGCCCGTCACGCTGGTGGAGGCTTTCGCCACAGCGACCCCAGTGATTGCGTCGAACGTGGAGAGCCTCGCCTCCCTCGTCGGCGACGGGCGGACCGGCCTTCTTTTCGATCCTGGCAGCGCCGAGGCGCTCGCAGACGCGGTACGGCGCATGGAGGCGCATCCGCAATGGCCAAGGATGTCCAGAAACTGCAGGCTGGAGTTCGAGGAGCGGTTCTCGCGGGGCCCAGCTCTCAAGGCGTTGGAGGAGTCGTACCAGCTCGCTCTTGAGGCCGCGCGACTCGCACGATCTCCTCGATGATCGCGTCTGCAACCTGCCGGATGGACCAGATGCGCGAGCGCTCGGGCGCGGCGAGTCTGCCTTCCACGAGCTTCCGGAGCGACTCGTCGATGGACTCGGGTTGCAGCGGGTCGAAGATCGCTTCTGGGCTGAGCAACTCCCAAGCGCAACCCGCGAAGGTCGAGCATGCGACGGGTAGTCCCGAGAGGATCGCCTCGTTCACCGCCAGACCCCAAACGTCCTCCAGAGTGGGCAGGATGAAGCCGTCTGCGGATCGGTAGAGACCAGGCATCGCAGCCGCGTCGACGGGGCCGAGAAAGTTCGCCCTGTCGCCGAACTTCGGATCAACGGCACGGCGGAGGGCCTCCTTCTGGGGTCCATCTCCAGCCACGATCAGGCTGAAGACGAGCCCAGACCTCCACAGGCGGTTGGCTGAGGCCACCAGCTGACGCAAACCCTTTCGCGGAACGAGGCCTCCCACGGTGAGGATCGCGGGTTTGGGCTGGAACGCGAAGGTCGCCGGGCCCTCGGTTGTGAACCGCTCGCCGTCCACGGTGTTCTGGACGGTGAGGATTCGGTCCGAAGGAACCCCGAGAAACAGCAGGTAGTGGGTGGAGGATTGCCCGTAACTGATCCAGCGCGGGGAGGCGCGCACGATCCACCTTCGGAGCAATCCTCGAGCCGCGCCCACGGAGGCCTCGGTGTGCAGCGTGCCTCCCCACCAGATCCAAACGGGGACGCCCGAACGCCTTCCGTGCAGAATCGCGGCGACGGATCGAGGACCCATCTCGGCAGAGATGATCGCGTCCGGGCGGATCTCCGAGAGCCGTCGGAGAAGACCGAAGCTCCAATGGATCCTCTGGCAGTCGATGTTCGCGCCGGCGCGCCGGCGAGGCAGATGAACCTGCAGACCTGGGACTCTATGGACGCAGAACCGATCGCCGGAATCCAACGCGTCGGCCCAGAACGCACGGTTGTCCTCCCGCCCAGACAACACCACGTGGAGGTCGAACCTCTCGCCGAGCGCCTCGAACAGGGGGCGACGGTAGGGGGGAACCATGTTCGTGAGAACCGCCAGCCGCAAACCCTCCGCCTCCATCGCGCCTCTACGACCGCACCCACCTTTGCCCTGCGAATGGGGACGCAGACCATTATGGGTCTCCCGGTGGCATAATGCGGTCGCTGGGCCGCATGGCGACGGGCTTCGTCTTCCACATTCAGCGCTTCTCGGTGGCCGATGGCCCGGGCATCCGAACGACGGTCTTTCTCAAGGGATGCAACTTGAGGTGTTTCTGGTGCCACAACCCGGAATCTTGGGATGCTGGCCTCTCCATCGAGGAATTCCCAGAACGATGCATCGGATGCGCGGAATGTGTGCGCGCCTGCCCCAAGGGAGCCCGCGAGAGGGTGGAGGACCGGTTCGCTTTCGACCGAGAACGGTGCGAGCTTTGCGGTGCGTGCGTGGAGGCGTGCGTCGCGGACGCGATCCAAGGGGTGGGGCGGCGGATGACCGTTTCGGATACCGTCGCGGAGCTGGAGCGCGACCGGCCGTTCTTCGAGCAGTCCGGCGGAGGAGTGACCGTTTCGGGCGGAGAGCCGCTCTTGCAAGCCGAGTTCGTCTTGGAGCTGCTGGCGGAGCTGGGATGCAGAGGCCTGCACACCGCAGTCGACACCGCCGGTCACGTGAGCTGGGAGGTCCTCCAACGCGCGGCTTCGCTAGCGAGTTTGGTGCTGTACGACCTCAAAGCCTTCGACGGTGCCCTCCATGCGTCCGGCACCGGCAGGTCGAACGAGCTCATTCTGGAGAATCTGCGGAGGCTCGGTGACGAGCGCGCCCCGGTTTGGGTGCGCATCCCGCTGATCCCCGGATTCAACGATGCGCCCAGCGAGTTGGCAGCCATGGCGGATTGGATCGGAAGGTGCCGATCGGTTCTGCGCATCGAGCTGCTCGGCTACCATCGGTTGGGGGAGGGGAAGCGGGATCGCCTTGGCCTTCCGCGGTCTCGGGCAGTCGAACCGCCTTCGGTGCAAGCCTTGCGCTCCGCCGCGTCGGTCTTGGAGGCCTCGGGCAAGCCGGTCGTCGTTCGATGACAGAGCGTTGCGCGGCTTGCTCCGCCTGTGCCACCATTCTTACGGCGGAGGTCCGGCTGTCGTGGCCGGACTGAGACACGGGGGAAGTCCGGTGGAATTCCGGCGCTGTGCCGCAACGGTGAAAGCCCGAATGCCCGCTTCGCCGCTCGTCGTCCTGTCATCGCTCACGAGCATGAGCCGATAGGATGGGGTCCAGCGGACCCCGCCGCGCGCCTCCTGCTCCACACCGATGGCTCCGTCCGGCGCCTCGGGGCGCCACCAATCTGGAGGTGTGGATGAAGTCAAGCTCGCTTCCGAGCGGCGTTGCCGCCAATGCCGTGGTTCTGGATTGCCGGATCATCCGGTACACCGGTTCGAACCTGGAAGAGTTTCCGCCCGAGTTCCTGGAGCTGCTCAAGGCGCAACGGGAGGAGGGTTACTCTCTCGCGTCGATCCGATGGGACGGCGATCGTCCCGAGCTCGTGTTCCAGAGGGTCTGAAGCGACGGCTTGGCGAGTCGATGGGGGCTTCGCCCGTAGGGGAAGCCCCCGGAAGCCGATCGGTTGCTCAGGATCTCAGTTCCTCAACGAGGGTCTGGACGGCCTCGGCCAAAGGCTTTGGCCCCAGATCGCCATGCTCGCGATGCCGGACTCCTACCGTGCCGTTCTCCAAGTCGCGATCGCCGAGGATCAGCATCACAGGGACCTTCTGGAGCTGGTTCTCCCGAATCTTCTTGTTCAGGCTCTCCCGGCGGTCGTCCACCGAAACCCTCAGCGGCAAGGAGAACTGCCACCGGACGCCGCCGAACTCCCCTCGGCCGCGCAGCATCTCGGCGAGCGCATGGGCCGCCTCGTTGTGCCGATCGGCGATGGGTAGCACGACGGCTTGCACGGGGGCCATCCACATCGGGAAGGCCCCGGCGTAATGTTCCGTCAGAAGGCCGATCATCCGCTCCAGAGAGCCGAACGGGGCGCGGTGGATCATGATGGGCCGGTGCGGCTTGGAGTCCTCGCCGATATACTCCAGCTCGAAACGCTCGGGGAGGTTGTAGTCGACCTGCACCGTCCCCATCTGCCAGTCCCTTCCCAAAGCATCCTTCACGATGAGGTCCAGCTTGGGACCATAGAAGGCCGCGTCGCCGGGGGAGACCTCGTACTCCAGCCCTAGGTCCCTGCAAGCCTGCTCGATGGCGGTTTGGGCGTCCTCCCAGTTCTGGGGATGGCCGATGTACTTGTCGGAGGCCTCGTCCCGCGTCCCAAGGCGCACCCTGTACTCGCGGAGACCGAGCTTGGCGAGCACCGTCATCATCAGGTCGACGACTCCCTTGAACTCGTCCAGCAACTGGTCCGGCCGAACGAACAAATGGGAGTCGTCTTGGGTGAAGCCCCGGACCCTGAGCATGCCTGCGAGCTCGCCCGACTGCTCGTAGCGATACACCGTGCCGAACTCCGCCAGGCGGATCGGCAGGTCTCGGTAGCTCCTCATCTGTGAGGAGTAGATCTCGATGTGAAAGGGGCAGTTCATGGGCTTCAGGATGAAGGTCTCCTTCTCCTCGTCCTCCATGAACGGGAACATCTTCTCTTTGAAGGTGATGATGTGCCCCGACTTCTCGTACAGCCGCCTCGAGGCGATGTGCGGGGTAACCACGGGAAGGTAGCCGCGCCGGAGTTGCTCCTCCTTGAGGAAGTCGCTGAGCACCTCGCGCAGGACCGTGCCCTTCGGCAGCCACAACGGCAGTCCGGGACCCACGCGGGGAGAGAAGAGGAACAGTCCCAGGTCGCGGCCTAGGATGCGGTGGTCGCGCCTCTTGGCCTCCTCGAGCCGATGCAGGTACTGCTCCAGCTCCTCCTTCGTTTCGAAGGCGGTGCCGTAGAGGCGCGTGAGCATCTTGTTGCGGGCGTCGCCGCGCCAATAAGCCCCAGCCACCGACATGAGCTTGAAGTGTTTGACCTCGGCAGTGGACTCCACGTGGGGGCCCCTGCAAAGATCGATGAAGTACCGCCTCCTGCCCTGTTTGTCGATCGCTTCCTGCTCGTAGAAGCTGATCGGCTCGCCTTCGGGGACCGCCTCCAGCAGCTCCAGCTTGTACTCGGCGGTCTGCTCGCCCTGGCCGAGGGTGCAGTCGCTCAGGATGATGGCGCGGGCCTCCTGGCGGTTCGAGGCAACCCTGCGCACGATCGGTTGCTTGAGGTTTGCGAGCTCCCGCATCCTTTGCTCGATCTTGGGCAGATCCTCCTCCCGGATGGGCTCGGGAGACTCGACGTCGTAGTAGAAGCCGTTCTCGATGGGTGGTCCGATCGCCAGCTTGACGCCGGGATAGAGCTCGGTGAGCGCTTGGGCCATCAGATGCGCCGCGGAGTGCCTCAAGCGGTACAGGCGGCTCTCTTCGTAAGCTTGTTGCTGCATGAATCCTCCCCTACCAAGGGATCGACGATGACCGAGGCGGTCGGCCTCAAGAAGGATTATGGTCGGTTCGAACCTCTCTGGGCAGGGCATCGTCCAATCGGTGGGCATGACGAGGATTGGATGGTTGGGTTGCCTCTGGGGCGTCGCCACGGCCGCCCATGGCCAGCTCGCGGGCCAGGCCATGATGGAGGCGGCTCTGCGGAACCTGGCGCGGCAAGGCTCGGTTTCCATCCGCCTGGCTGGCACCGAGGAGTTCGACGGGAGGCAACGCTCGTTCGCCGTTCGTTGCTGGTTCGAAGCGAATCCGGGCTCCCAGGTGGGACCGAGGCTCGAGTGCCGGGAGGTGAACGCCGTCGGCGAGGTGGTCCGTCGGTACGTAGCGGACGGCCGCACGCTCTGGCTGTACGAGCCGGGCCTGCGACGGTATGCGGCGTGGAACTACGGCGGTCACGCGGCCGCGCCTTCGGAGGGGGCTGTTCGGAGGTTGCTCTCGGCGTTCCGCTCCCAGTCGGGAGGACCTACCGGTTGGGTCGCTCGCCTGCTGGCAGAGACCTGGGGTGCCGATCAACCTCGCTGGACTGCGTGGATCCCGTTCGCCAGTTCCACGGTCGAGCCGGGGCGCATCACCCTGAGGTCCCCCGACAACCTCCGAGGGGCCGTGTTCTTCCTCGACGGTCAGGGCGACGACATTCGGCTGTCTGGCTTGCGGTGGGCGCAGGAGGAGACGCTCCGTGGCAGGCTGAGGCGCGTGCAATGGGAGGCAGAGATCCTCCCCTCGACGGACTCGCCCGCAGATGCGTTCCTCTTTGGCTCGCCCCCCGGATCTTCGCCGATCGCGTGGCCCCGGCGGAGCGGCTCTTGACGGTCAGGTCAGGGGACGCCGGTCGATCTTAAGGATCTTGAACCTCTTCGGACCGTCCGGAGTGTCGAACTCCGCAACCTGACCCACCGTGAGGTTGAGAACCGCCGCGCCGAGCGGAGATTCGTTGCTGATCCGATCCTGGTTTGGGTCCGCCTCGGCAGAGCTGACGACCCGCACGCTGAACACCTCGCCGAACTCCTCGTCCTCCAGCTGAACGAAAGAGCCGATGCCGACCCTGTCGGTGGGAATCGCCTCCGGATCCAACACCTGGGCGTTCGCCAAGGTGGCCTTCAAGGTTCCGATCCGAGTTTCGACCATGGCCTGTTCGCGCTTGACCTCGTCCAGCTCGCTGTTGTCCTCGCTGAATTCGCCGTGGGACAGGCTGTCGCGAATACGCTCTGCGATCTCTGGGCGTTTGACCGTCAGAAGCTCGTCGAGCTCCTTCTGCATTGCCTCATACCCTTCGGGGGTGATCGGCACCAAACCGTGATCGGTTTCCTTCATGGCCATGTTCGATCGTCCTGGGTTCGAAGTCCACGCATTATAACCGCATTCCGCTGGGGAATGTTCGGGTTTCTGCCCTGCTCGCCTCAGGGGCTAGAGCTCAATACGCGCTTGGGACGGCGGCGGTTCGCACGTTGGCGGGAGGAGGGGTAAAGTCTCGGCATGCAGTGGCGGCCGTTGCTCGCGGCTTGCATCGTTCTGCCGTTCGCAGCTCGGGCGCAGCACACTCCCGACGCCGCCAAGACGCTGTTCGAGACCACCAGCCCGGAGGTGTTCGTGACGGTGACGGAGCACCCCACAGGCGCGGAGATCGTGGAGGTCACCCCCAAAGCGGCGGACTATCCGCGCGGGCTCCTGGAGGCACAGGCTGAGGGAATGGCGGCCGAGCTGGGTCAGCGTCCCCGCGGGCTCCAACTGGCCTTGGTCGATGTGGACGGCTCGGGCAAGCCGGAGATGCGTTTCCTCAGGGCAACCTTCGCGGTGGACGGGCTCATCGAGCGGAATCCTCTGAGGTTGCGGCTCACACCGATCGTGCGGGGCCTGGCCCGGCCCGGCGGCCCTCGGCAGGCGAAGGTGTTGAGCGTGATTTTTCAGGGAGAGGCCCCCGACGAGCGAACGATCCGGCGTTTCGAGGCGTCCACCGTTCGAGTGGAGGGTCTCTTTCATGGGGATCCCAAGGCCATCGAGTACCGGATCCAGGTGAAGGATGCGCGCGCAGAGGGGATCTCGATCCCAGACAGGATGCCGGAGCCCGCACGGCCTCAGACCACCGAACGGAGCGACCTTCCCCGTAGGCGCCTCTGGGTGCTCGTCGGCTCCATCGTCCTGGCCGGGCTGGGTGTCGGGGCGTTGGTATACTCGGCTGTGCTGCGGAAGCACCCCCGCGAGCGTTGAGACGTCCCTCCACGTACCTTTCGGAACCGCAGAACCATGCGTGAAGCCTCCTCCATCCACCTGCAAGAACTCGTCGAGATCGGTTTCCACGAGCGCGCGTCGGACGTTTTCGTCAAGGCGAACAGCGTCCCGATGATGCGCCAGCACAGCATCGTCAAGCCCCTGCCGGGCGAGTGGCCGGTGCTGGCGCCTGCCGACACGGAGCGCATGATCAAGGAGGTCATGACGCCCAAGCAGATCGAGAAGTTCGAGCGGACGCTGGAGTTCGACCTCGCCTTTTCGGTGGGAGAAAAGTGCCGCGTGCGGGCGAACATCCACATGCAGCGCGGCACCTGGGGCATCGTCTGCCGCATCATTCCCCTGACCATCCTGTCTTTGGAGGAGCTCGGTCTGCCTCCCGTTCTCGGGGAGCTCACGAAGCACCGGCAAGGGCTGATCCTGGTGACCGGGCCCACCGGTTGCGGCAAGACCACCACGTTGGCGGCTCTGATCGACATCATCAACCAGAACCGGGCGTGCCACATCGTCACGATCGAGGACCCGCTGGAGTTTGTGCACAAGGACAAGAAGGCGTACGTGACCCAGCGCGAGGTGGGGATCGACACGCTGGACTTCGAACCCGCGTTGAGGGCCGTCGTCCGAGAGGCGCCGGACGTGATCCTCATCGGCGAGATGCGCGACGTGACCACGATGAACGTCGCCATGCAGGCGGGCGAAACGGGACACCTCGTGTTCTCGACGGTCCACACCTCGAGCGCCTACGAGACGATGGACCGCATCGTCAACATGTTCCCGCCGCACGAGAAACAGCATCTGTGCCTGCGCCTGTCGAACGCCCTGAGGGCGATCGTGGCCCAGAAGCTCGTGCCGCGCGCCGACGGTCAGGGAAGGGTGGCCGCCAACGAGATCCTGATCTGCACGCCGACGGTGAGCAAGATGATCGAGGATGGCCACTTCAGCGACCTCTACCACGCGATGAACGAGGGACAGTACTGGGGCATGCAGACGATGAACCAGAGCCTGGTGCGCTACGTGAAGGCAGGGATCATCACGGAAGAGACGGCGATGCAGTACGCCGGGGTCGCATCGGAACTGAAGCAGCTCTTGCGACGGTGAACGTGAGGGAACCATGAGCGCCTACCTCGACAACCTCTTGCGGGAGCTGGTGGCGAAAGACGCCAGCGACCTGCACGTGAAGGCGGGCCAGCCTCCGGTCATGCGCATCCGAGGAGACCTCGTGCGCGCGGGCCACAAGGCCATGTCGGAGAGCGAGACGACGGAGATGCTGCTCTCCATCCTGAACGACGAGAGGCGGCACCGCCTGTTCACGTTCAAGGAGCTCGACCTGAGCTACTTCGTGCCGGGCGCGGCGAGGTTCCGGGTGAACATGTTCTGGCAACGGGGCAAGGTGGGCGCCGTGTTCCGTGTGATCCCGTACCGCATCCGTACGATCGACGAACTGTTCATGCCTCAGGTGACGAAGAAGCTCGCCATGTTGCCGAGGGGCCTGATCCTCGTGACCGGCCCAACCGGCTCGGGCAAGTCGACTTCGCTGGCAGCGATGATCCACCACATCAACATCAACAAGCGCTGCCACATCCTGACCATCGAGGATCCGATCGAATACGTGCACACGGACCAGCTCAGCATCATCAATCAGCGCGAGCTGGGCACGGACACGCACACGTTCGCGGCGGCCTTGAAGCACGTCATGCGGCAGAACCCCGACGTGATCCTCGTCGGCGAGATGCGCGACTTGGAGACGATTCAGCTTGCGATCACCGCGGCCGAGACGGGCCACCTGGTGCTCTCGACGCTGCACACCGTGGACGCCGCCCAAACCATCGACCGCATCATCGACGTGTTTCCCCCGGAGCAGCAGGCGCAGATCCGCACGCAGCTCAGCGTGACGTTGCAGGCTGTGGTTTCGCAGACGCTGCTGCCCCGTTGCGACGAGGAGGGCCGCATCGCCGCCTTCGAGGTGCTCGTGGCGACGCCCTCCGTGCGCACCCTGATCCGCGAAGGGAAGACGCACCAGATCTACCTGGACATCCAGACGGGCGGGGATCTCGGGATGCAGACGCTGGATGGGTGCCTCCTGCAACTGCTGCGGGATGGACGCATCGATTACGAGCACGCCAGGGCAAAGTGCTCCAACCCTTCGGACTTCGAGAGGCGCGCCATCAACCAAGGGCTGATTCAGGTGGAACATGCAAAGCATTGACACCCTCCTGCGACGCTGCGTCGAGATGCGCGGCTCCGACCTCCACTTCAAGGCCGACACAGGCAGGGTGTACGTGCGGGTGGATGGAGACCTCGTGTTGCTGGAGGACGTGCCGACGTTCGACCCGGAGGAGTTCCGCTCGGCGTTCTTCGAGCTCCTTCGCCGAGATCAGATCGCGCGGTTCGAGGAGGAGCTGGAGCTGGACTTCGCGTACGAGATCCCCGGAGTGTCCCGCTTCCGGGGCAACGCCTACCAGCAACGCAGCGTCGTTCAAGCGGCCTTCCGTGTGATCCCGTACGAAATCCAGACGATGGAGGATCTCCAGTTGCCGGAGGCTTGCTACGACTTCGTCACGCGTCCTCGTGGCTTGGTGCTCGTGACGGGTCCCGCCGGCAGTGGAAAGTCCACTACCCAAGCCGCGATGATCGACAGGATCAATCGCACCCAGGCCTTGCACATCGTCACCGTCGAGGATCCGATCGAGTTCGTTCACGAGGACCACTTGGCCCTCGTCAACCAGAGGGAGCTCGACGTGGACACCAACAGCTTCGCCAACGCCTTGAAGTACGTCCTGCGGCAGGACCCGGACGTGATCCTGGTGGGCGAGATGCGGGACCTGGAGACGATCCACCTTGCGATCACCGCAGCGGAAACAGGGCACCTCGTGTTCGGCACGCTGCACACCGTTGACGCCGTGCAGACGGTCGATCGCGTGGTGGACGTGTTTCCGATGCACCAGCAGCAACAGGTGCGCATGCAGCTGTCGGTGAACTTGGTCGGCGTTCTCAGCCAGACGCTCGTGAAACGGAAGGACGGACGCGGTCGCGTGGCGGCCTTTGAGACGCTGGTCGCGACCAGCGCGGTCCGCAACCTGATCCGTGAGAACAAGACGTACCAAATCGCCTCGATGATCCAAACCGGTGCGCGCCAGAAGATGATGACGTTGGACCAGTCTCTGGCGAACCTGGTGGAAAGAGGGTTGGTGTCGGTCGAGGATGCCCGCGCCAAAGCGAAGGATCCCATGGAGTTCGACCGGCTGCTGGAGCTGGGGGCCAAGGCTTCGCCGAACGCTCCCGGCATGCCTCACCAGCCGGCTGACGGCGCGACGCGTCCGCCATCCGGCGTGCGCGGGCAACCGAACCGCCCAGGGTACCGGCGGGAGTAGGAAGAACCGCAAGGTGCGCGATCCGAGCATCCCCAACGAGCTGTTCCAAGAGAACGAGAGGACGGCGCCGACCCACGAGGGTCGGCGATACGTCGACATCGGTCCCTTCCACACGGAGAGCGGCGGCTATCTACCGAACGTGACCATCGCCTACGAGACATGGGGCGTCCTCCGGGGAATGGGGGAGAACGCGGTGCTGATTTGCCACGCCCTTTCTGGGGACTCTCACGCCGTAGGGTGGTGGAGCGCCCTGGTGGGGCCCGGCAGGCCGATCGACACGAACGAGTTCTTCGTCGTGTGCATGAACGCCCTTGGAGGTTGCCAAGGCTCGACGGGACCCTCGAGCATGGCGGACGATGGCAAGCCGCTCGGTTCGCGCTTTCCCCTGATCACCATCGGGGACATCGTCGAGGCCCACAAGCGGGCCATCGATCTCCTTGGCATCGGCCGTCTCCACGCTGTGGCGGGCGGAAGCATGGGAGGGATGCTCGCGCTCGAGTGGACCGTGCGCTTTCCGGGGTTCGCCGAGCGGGCGTTCGTGGCGGCCAGTTGCGCATCTCACACGCCGATGCAGATCGCGTTCAACGAGGTCGCACGGCAGGCGGTGCAGAGGGATCCGAAATGGAGGGGAGGCGACTACCCCTTGGACGATCCCCCTGTCGGAGGCTTGGCCGTGGCCCGCATGCTGGGGCATCTCACGTACCTCAGCCCAGCCAGCTTCGAACGAAAGTTCTCGCGGCGGCTCCAGAACAAGGAGCGGTACGAGTACACGCTGGGCGTCGAGTTCGAGGTCGAGAGCTACCTCAAGCACCAAGGGGAGAAGTTCACGCGCAGGTTCGATGCGAACTCGCTGCTCGTGCTCACCAGGGCCATCGATTACTTCTGCCTAACGGATCTGAGTCGGAGCCGAAGCCGATACCTGTTCGTGAGCTTCACCAGCGACTGGATCTATCCCAGCTGGCAGAGCCAGCAGCTCAGCGAAATGGCGAGGAGCGCGGGCTTGCAGGCGGAGCACAAGGTCATCGACCTACCGTACGGCCACGACGGCTTCCTGTTGGACGGAGAATTGCAGGGACGAGCCGTGGCTCGATTCTTGCGTTAGAATCGCTCATTGCCGGACCATCCTCGGTAACGCCATGGCGCATAATGGGGCATCGCTGTTCGGGAGAGGCGAATGGACCCCAAAGTGGTTCTCCTCGTGGAAGACAACGCTGACGACGAGCGTCTGACGTTGCGCGCCTTGCGGCGCAACAACATCATGAACGAGGTGGTCGTCGCCTGCGATGGTGAGGAGGCCTTGGACTACCTGTTTGGTCGCGGCAGGTTCGAGGGTCGCGACACGGCGGCCCTGCCAGCGGTGATCCTGCTGGACCTGAATCTGCCCGGAATGACGGGAATCGAGGTGTTGCGCGCCATCCGGTCGAACCCTGCAACCCGTCTGACGCCGGTGGTGGTGCTCACCAACTCGGTGGACCCGGATCAGGCGGCCCTCTGCATCGAGCACGGCGCGAACAGCTTTGTGCGCAAGCCGTCGGATCCGCAGGCGTTTTCGGAGGTCATCCTGCAGATCGGCCTCTATTGGCTGCTCTTGAACGAGCCGGTGCCGAGCGCGGCCCAATCGCTCGTGTAGGCTTGCATTCTGCGGAAGGGCCTGCCATAATTCCTCTTCGCGAGCGGGTGTAGCTCAGTGGTTAGAGCGCCGGCCTGTCACGCCGGAGGCCGCGGGTTCAAGTCCCGTCATCCGCGCCATGAAAGCCGCGGTAGCTCAGCTGGTAGAGCAAAGGACTGAAAATCCTTGGGTCGCCGGTTCGATTCCGGCCTGCGGCACCATCCCATCCTTCGTCGGCGAGCCATGCCACAATCCCTCCACCGATGTCGAAGCATGCCCCTTGGGATCGGTCGAAGGGTCGACCGGAACCGATTCGAGCCCTCAACCGCATCCCGGAAGCGGAATGCCACGAGCCGCTCGTCGACATCTCGAACCTTTCTCCGCGGTTGCGCATCCACAGGCCGCAGGTCATTCCCTATCTCCGCGAAACGGTCGCCGAGATGAGCGTGCGTGCCGCCGAGTCCCTGCCGGAAGGCTATTCCCTAGGGGTTGTCGAGGCTTGGCGGCCTGTGAGCCGTCAGCAGCGCATCTACGACTGGCTGATGCAGTGTGCCAGGGAGGCGTTTCCCCACCGCGATCATGCGGCGCTCCGGCGCACCGTCTGCCGATACGTTGCCCCGACGGATCAGAAAGCCCCGCCGGGACACTCAACCGGAGCGGCCATCGACGTGCACCTTCTGGGTCCCGACGGAGAAGCGGTGGACGTGAACTCTCCCTACCCTCACTTCCGCGCGGCATCGACGTACACGCTGGGCCTATCCCCGGAGGCGCAACGGAACCGCATGCTCTTGGTCGAGACGATGCTGTCTGTAGGCTTCTCCAACTGCCGGGATGAGTGGTGGCACTACAGCTACGGCGATGCGGGGTGGGCGGTCCGCATGGACCGGCCCGTCTGCTTTTACGGTCGGATCGACCTCGACGAGAGCCTGTATCGCGAGCAGGAGGAGCTGTGGATCGAAGCGGCGAAGAACCGCACGAATCCTTTCCTGAGCTAGGGGATGGGCGTCAGCGGCATCCAAGGGCCGTCGGGTCGAACCCCCACCGGCGCGAGGAGGAACGCGTCGAAGCCGAGGTCGAGGCCCTCCTCCGGTAGGATCTCCAGCTTGAGCTCCGCATAGCCGGTCTGGAGACGCGTGACCCCGACTCGGTACCACGCGAAACCTTGGCCGTAGGCGGAGAGGGGCTGTCCGGCCAGTTGCCAACGCTGGCCTTGCAGGACCAGGGAGACGTTCCTTGCCTGGTTCCCCGGCAGGCGCGCGGCTACCCAAAGCTCCTGGTCGGCGTTGCTACGGACCGGAAGGGAATACTCCACTACGATCGGTTCCTGCGAGAGCCGCGCTGGCACCTGGAGGCGCAGAGCAGTGTCTCCGCTGGCGCCGGGAGAGGCTATGACCTCGCCAGCGGCCATCGATCGCGCGGATTCCGCCTCCATCCAAGTGAACGAGCCGAGAAGTAGGTTGAGGCGCCAGAAGCGCTCGCGCATGGCCGCGTAGCTCGGCCAGGGGCTCTTCTCGAGAGCGGCCAAGGCCTGACGGAAGCCGAACACCTCGCTTGGGGCCGCACGCTTCAGTGCCTCGGCCTGCTTGATCAGGCCTTCGAAGCGCGCCACGGTCCAAGCGATCGCAGGTTCGGGGACCGGAGGCTCGGAGCCGCCCTTGACGACGAGGGGCAATTCGCCTACAGTCACCTCCACGCCGCCCTTCACCACGCGAGGTCTGGGATCAGAGCCATCGAGCGTCTCGAAGACCAGCTCCTTGGCCGAAGGGTGCCGAAGGCGGACGCGCTCCGTTCCGCGGATCCGCCACAGAACGGTTGTCGGCGAGCCTGCATCCTGGAAGTAGCCGCGGTACTCGGGCCCGAAATCCAGGCGGCGGCCCGCGGCGGACGTGGGAAGCCAAACCCAGCCGGAGGCGAGCCTTTGAACCTGGGCAGGCTCGAAAGCGGCAACGGGAAAGCCGAGAACCTTCGGCGAGGTCGCTGCAACCCCAAGGTTGAACGAGGGAGCGAGCAACACCTCCGGCTTTCGAAGCATGCTCAGAGGCACGAAAGCGCCTCTGATGCCGAGCGCCTCGAGCTCCTGCACGACGGCGGGCAACTCCTCGGGAACTCCCGTCCACTGGAGGCGACTGACGATCGTCCACCCAGACGGTCGCCACGAGAGGGCCGCCGCCGCCGCCGACGCCACAGACCGAGCCTGTTGGCCTATCGTGGCGCCCTCCGACGCGGCGCACAGCCCATCCAAACCGATGGGCCTCGCCTGGAAGAGGTCTGCGTCTTGGGTGAACTCTTGAAGGACCGGCACTCCGGTAAGGCTCTTCACTGCTTGGAACAACGACGAGGAGCGGCGCATGGCGGCTTGGCGCATCACCGCTCGAATATCCAGCCAAGCCCTGGAGGAGCCCGTTGAGGCCCCCCAGAATCGTTGCCGTTTGGAGTCCCAGAACGCTTGAAGGCCGCGCTTCCCAGACCACAGGGGCACCAGCGACGCCAAGTCTTCGAAGCCCTCGAGTTCGGAAGCTCCCAAGCCCCACGCTCTCTGGGCGGTGACGAAGTTCTTGTACGTGTCGCGCAGATGCCTCTCCAATTCCATGCGGAACAAGGTGCTGGTTGGCACGAACTGGGTCTCCGGGCCGGGGTAGCTCGGGTTCCGACCCAAGGGGTTCAGAACGGCGCGGAGGGTTCCTCCTATGCGGGACCTGCGCAAGGTGGAAAGGACGGCGTCTCTGTGCGCGTCGAACCCTTCCCAGAAGTCCACAGTGGCTCTGCTCTCGCCCACCGGATACAGCAGCAGCACGGCATCCACCCGACCGCGAGCCTCGGCACGAATGCGGAACTCCCCGTCGGCGTCCGGCTCCACGATGCGGTGCCAAAGAACCGACGCGTCGCGCTTTTCGGCGAGCACCGCCAGGACCCTTTCGGCGCCCGGAAGCCGGCAGTTCAATTCCAGCGACCCAGTGGGCGCGTCCCTGCGGTAGCTTTGGGGTTCGACGGTGAATCCCACGGCTGCGGGCCCGGGAGACCCGAACTCAAGCAGATACGGTTTGCCTCTGCGCTCCAGGGTTTCCACCCAGGGCCATCCCGCTGGTTCAGGAGTCGCGGTCACAAGGAGATCCGCTGCGCTCGGCGCTTGGGGGATCTGGTCGGGCGAGCACTGAACTCCCATCGGCACGTAAGGCGCTCCCTGCCAGAACAGGGTTCCGGCGTCGCCGATCGTCCAGTTGGAGCCGATCTGCGATGAGGGGTCCTTCATCAGCACCGATGTCCAGAGGAGCGCGCACAGCAGCATGGCCACGACGCGGAGCCTACCCTTGCCGCAGGTTCGCTGCACAGGCGGTCAGGTAGCATGGCTTCGTGGCGAAAGACAAGACGGACATGGATCTCTTGTGCGTGAACGCGATCCGTGGCTTGGCGATGGATGCCGTGCAGAAGGCCAATTCGGGTCATCCGGGCATGCCCATGGGAGCGGCCGCGTTCGCATACGCTCTGTGGTCGAGGCACCTGAAGCACGACCCCTCCGACCCCTGCTGGTTCGACCGGGATCGCTTCATTCTCTCCGCCGGTCACGGGTCGATGCTGCTGTACGCGCTTCTGCACCTGAGCGGCTACGATCTTTCGCTCGATGAGATCCGGAACTTCCGGCAGTGGGGAAGCAAGACTCCTGGCCACCCGGAGAACCACCTGACGCCCGGTGTGGAGATGGCCACCGGTCCCTTGGGACAGGGCATCTCCACCGCCGTGGGCTTCGCGCTCGCGGAGCGCTACCTTGCCGCGCGGTACAACCGTCCCGGCCTGCCGGTCGTGGACCATCACACGTACGTCCTTTGCTCGGACGGCGACCTGATGGAAGGAGTCTCCAACGAGGCCGCCTCGTTCGCGGGACACCAGAAGCTCGGCAAGCTGATCTGCCTCTACGACGACAACGGCATTACGATCGACGGTCCCACTTCCCGAACGTTCACGGAGGACGTGACGGGCCGTTTCCTGGCTTTGGGTTGGCACGTGATTGAAGTCGACGGGCTGGACGTCGAGGCGGTCTCGGCGGCGATCGAAGCGGCGAAGGCGGAGACGGGCAAGCCGTCGCTGATTCGGTGCAAGACCGTCATTGGCTACGGCAGCCCGAACAAGGCGGGGAAGAACAAGGCCCACGGAGCCCCGTTGGGTCCGGAGGAGGTGGTCCTGGCGAAGAGGCAGCTCGGACTGTCCGAAGAGCCTTTCGCAGTTCCTGAATCCGTCTACCGCCACTTCGCCGATCTGGGCAAAAGGGGCGCGGAGCGGAACAGGCAGTGGCACGGTCTGTGGGACCGGTATGCCCGCGAGTACCCCTCCGAGTCGGCCGAGCTGGAGGCAAGCCTCTCGGGCGAGATTCCCTGCGATTGGCGGAAAGTCCTGCCCGTCTTCGAGGAGAAGGTCGCGACGCGGGTGGCCAGCGGAAAGGTGTTGAACGCCATCGCGCCGCACTTTCCGAACCTCATCGGTGGAACCGCCGACCTCGGGGAGAGCGTGATGACGGACCTGACGGGACATGAGCTGCTGCAGGCGGAGACGCCCGATGGTCGGAACATCGCCTTCGGTGTGCGGGAGCACGCGATGGCGGCGATTCTCAACGGAATGAACCTTCACGGCGGAGTGCGGGCCTTCGGGGGGACGTTCCTGGTGTTCAGCGACTACTGCCGCCCGTCCATCCGCCTTGCGGCGTTGATGCGATGCCCGACCGTGTTCGTGTTCACCCACGACTCGGTGGGCGTTGGAGAGGATGGACCGACCCACCAGCCGATCGAACATCTAGCGAGCCTTCGCGCCATTCCGAACCTGAACGTGATGCGGCCGGCCGACGGTAACGAGACCTCGGCGTGCTGGAAGGTTGCCCTGGAGTCCAGGGAGACCCCGTGCGTGCTGGCTTTGACCCGTCAGGCGGTTCCGACCGTAACCCCGGCCACGGTGGCCAGCCACCCCGCGGAGAAGGGAGGATACATCCTGAACGAGCCCGCGAGCGGCGCCGCGCGCCTTGTCATCCTTGCTTCGGGCAGCGAGGTATCGGTCGCGCTGGAGGCCCAGAAGATCTTGGAATCCTGGGGCATCGCGACGAGGGTGGTCAGCATGCCCAGCGTGCATCTGTTCGAGCGACAATCGCAGGCGTACCGAGAGCACGTCCTGCCTTCCAACGTGCCTGCCGTGGCTGTGGAGGCCGGGGCGACGCTCGGTTGGTACAAGTATGCCGACGCGGTGGTCGGGATCGACCGGTTTGGGGCCTCGGCGCCCGGGCCGAGGGTCCTCGCCGAACTCGGCATCACGCCTGAGAACGTGGCACGCGTAGCCAAGGAAGTCTTCGACGCGAGAGACTAGGGTGCGAGGCCCGTGGAAGTCGAATGGGGGAGGTGGCGGACCACCTCCCCCGATCGACGCGACGCGAGCGTTGCCCTATTTGGACTTTTTCGAGGCACGTTGCCGCGTCGAGACCGATCCCATCTCGACGCCGCTCGCTCCCCCGCTGAACAGCGTGCGGATGCGGACCTTGCGCGAGATCTGACCTCCGCTGATGGTCCTCCAATTCACGTGGTCGAGGGCCCACTGCCAGCCGACGTCGTGAGACTGGAAGTTGAACTCGAGACCCTCCTGCAGAGCGTCGCTCAGCAGTGCCAACAGATCGTCGCGGCCTTCCAGCTGTTTCGCGGCGGCATCGACGTTCGGAACGAGATCGAGCTGGACTTTGATCGGCTCTTCGTCGGTCGAAGCGCTCTTCTTCGTCTGGCTCAGATCCTCTCCATGGGCGTCCAAGAGCTCTCGCACGAGCTCGCCGGCCAGCTCTTCGACATCGTCCGGCCAGATGTACTCGCGGTCGTTGTACCGCGCGCGCGCATGCCGGCCGGCCAGCACGATGGCGCTCGTCAGATGCGCGACGTCGGTCGGACGAAGGTTCGGAAACGCCTTGCGCACCTGTTCCAAGGCGCTTTCCATCTTGTTCAGATTGACGGTGATCATCGGTGGGAATCCGACAGCCCGACCTCGCCGAGTCGGCGGATGGGGCATAATGGTGCAGTTTACCCTTGGGCGCAGGCGCGAACATGAGGAAGGCTCTAACTTGTCTCGGCGTGGTGGCCAGCTTGGCGTGGTTGTTGACGGGTTGCGGCTCTTCGGAGCAGAAGGCCGAGGGTCCTGGCCGTTCTGGGAACAAGCCGCCCATCAAGGTTGGGATCGTGTTCGACTCCGGCGGCAGGGGAGACAAGTCGTTCAACGACAGCGCTTGGGCCGGCATCGAGAGGGCGGTCCGGGAGCTCGGCGTTCAGGAGCAAGCCGTCGAGAGCAAGAGCGAGAAGGACTATGAGGCGAACTTGACCGCTGTCGCGGATCGGGGTTGCCAGCTGGTGTTCGCCATCGGCATCAACATGAAGACGGCGCTCGAGAAGGTTGCGCCGAACTACCCCGACACGAAGTTCGCGATCGTGGACGCATCGGTCGACCTGCCGAACGTGCGATCGTTGCTCTTCAAGGAGGAGGAGGGCAGCTTTCTGGCGGGCTACCTCGCCGGTCTCGTGACTCGTACGAAGAAGATCGGCTTCGTGGGAGGCATGGAGCTCGACCTCATCAAGAAGTTCTTCGCCGGCTACGCGGCCGGGGCGAGGACCGCTGATCCCGCGGTGACGATCCTGCCCGCCAAATACATCGGAAGCTGGGACAACGTGGATCTCGCCAAGACAGCCGCGGCCACGCTGTTCGGTCAGGGAGCCGACATCGTCTATCACGCAGCCGGACGCGCTGGGCAAGGCGTCATCGACGCCGCGAAGCAGCGCGGCAAGTACGCCATCGGTGTGGACTCGGATCAGGATGCGCTGGCGCCGGGATTCGTGCTGACGTCGATGATCAAGCGCGTCGACGAAGCCGTGTTCCAGACCATCTCCGACGCGGTGGCGGGCAACTTCACCGCAGGCTCCAAGGTGTACGACCTGAAGGCGAAAGGCGTCGGTCTCTCGCCATTCACCTACACCAAAGACAAGATCGGCAGCGCCGTTCTACAGAAGGTCTCGGAGATGGAGAAGAGGATCGCGGAAGGAGCGATCAAGGTGCCGGCCTCGCTGGACGAGCTGCGCGCCTACGAGGCCGGTCTCACAGCCCGCTGAGCGTCACTCGGCGCTGGGGCAGTTCGCACACGTCTCGCCGTTGCCGTTGGCAGCGGGGCAGGCGGCCGATTTGTCGGCATGCGACGGCTTCGACGCATAGTCGTTGATGTGGAACCCCGGACCCTTGAACAGTACCGCGGTCGGTTGGATGAGTCGCTTGACCGTGCCCTCTCCGCCGCAGGCGCAGGTCGTCAGGGGGTCTTCCGTGATGCGCTGTTCGACTTCGAAGACCTTGCTGCAAGACGAGCACTCATAGACGTACGTCGGCATAGTCCAACTCCAGCAGGGAAGGGGACCTCTGCAGGCGCAGAGGTTGCACCAAAGATTATGGCAGAATTAGGATTGCCTTCCCAGCCCGAAGGGCTTGGTGCCCCTTTGTTCACTCATGTTCGGCCAGACCTTCCAGCCCAGCGACCTGCTCAGCATCGGGTTTCTCGTACTTCTCGAGGGTTTGCTCTCGGCCGACAACGCGTTGGTGCTGGCCATACTGGTCAAGCACCTTCCGAAGTCCCAGCAACGCAAGGCCCTGTTGTACGGCCTCGCCGGGGCGTTCGTGTTCCGGTTGCTCGCCATCCTGTTCGCGGCGGTGGTCCTTCGCCAGTGGTGGCTGCAGGCGGTGGGGGCGCTGTACCTACTGTATCTGCCGTACCGCCACTTCCGAGGAGTCGCCCATTCGTATTCCCTGCCGCAGAGGAAGGCAGGCTTCTGGCCGACGGTGGTGTCGGTGGAGCTGACCGACATCGCCTTCGCATTGGACAGCGTGCTCGCGGGCATCGGCTTCATCGCTCGGCCGGGTCGGGGCGTGGACGAGTCGAAGATCTGGGTCGTCTACCTTGGGGCGGTTCTTGGCATCGTGTTGCTCCGGTTCGCCGCGGGTCTGTTCGTTCAGTTGCTGGAGCGCTACCCGAAGTTGGATCACGTCGCTTACGCGATCGTTGGTTGGATCGGCGTCAAGCTCGGCTTGCACGCATGGGAGAAGGCCGTCGGCCAGCTTGCACCGGGAGCATGGTCGCCCCATCTCAACGAGGGGGTCTTCTGGGGCGGTCTGTTCGCGATCGCCATCGTGGGTTCCGTGCTGGCAGTGCGCCAGCCGCGGGACGGAACCGAAGAAGCAGCCTCCTGAAGTTACTCGGTAATCTAGCGCGGAGCGGCGGGAGAGCCGCCTGGTGGATGCCATGAAGAAACTCAAGATCGGCTTGATCGGTTCGGGCGGAATCGCGCAGGGCTTGCACATGCCCGCCTACGCCCATTTCTCGGAGCTTTGCGAAATGGTGGCCGTCTGCGACGTGCGGCTCGAAGTGGCGAAGTCCTGCGCGGAGAAGTACGGCATCAAGATGGTCACGGACGACTATCGCGATCTGCTCGCCAACAAGGAGATCGATGCGGTCAGCATCACTACTCCGAACAAGTGGCACAAGCAGCCGACCATCGACGCTCTGAAGGCGGGCAAGCACGTGCTGTGCGAGAAGCCCCTCGCGATGAACGGCGACGAGGCTAGAGCGATGTGCCGGGCCGCCCGTGAGACCGGGAAGATCCTGATGGTAGCTCTCCCGAACCGTTTCAACGGTCCTGCGAAGTTTCTGAAGGACTACATCGACGCGGGCAAGATGGGCGACATCTACTACGCGAGGGCCTGGGCGTTGCGGCGCAGAGGCGTTCCCGGCTGGGGGGTGTTCATCGACAAGGAGCAGCAGGGGGGCGGTCCGCTCATCGACATCGGCGTCCACATCCTCGACTACACGCTCTTCTTCATGGGGTATCCGAAGCCTGTCAGTGCGTCGGGAAAGACGTGGGACTACCTCGGTAAGAATCCGGCGCTGACCAACAACATGGGCGACTACGACCGCGCCAAGTTCACCGTGGAGGACTTCGCCGTCGGCTTGATCCGGTTCGAGAACGGCGCCGTGGTCACGCTCGAGAGCTCGTTCATGGCGAACATCGAGGGTGATCCGTTCCAAACCCAGCTCTTCGGCACGAAGTCGGGTGCGCTCGTCTCGCCCTGGGGCAACCACGTGCGGATCTTCACCGAGGAGAACAAGCAGCTGTTCGACCTCGAGCCGAAGAACATCCCGCACCTCAACGGCGGCCAAGGCGAGGTGGAGGCGTTCCTCAAGGCGATCTTGGAAGGGAAGCCCTCCCCGGTGCCGGGCGAGCACGGACTGATCCTCAACGCGATCTTCGACGCGATCTACAAGAGCAGCGAGACGGGAAGGGAAGAGCCGGTCGACGTGAGCGTCTGACGCTCCGTCTGTTTCGCTTTGGAGGCCCCGCCACGGCGTCGGAAGCGGGGCCTTCCCGCCTTTGTTAAGGGGTTGTTAGCGGGAGAGGCCGCACGCGGCCCAGGCGTCCGAAGCGAGAGACCCGAAACGAGGTTCAATCCTGGCATGGCGAAGTTCAGTCGTCGGGAAGTGTTCGGCGTCGGGGCTGCGGGGCTTGCTTCCCTGTACCTCCCGAGCGTCGCGCTTGGAAGCTCGCAGGGTAGCCGCGGACGGCCGCGAAACGTGATCTTTTGCGTGTCGGACGGCATGAGCGCGGGCGTGCCCTCCATGCTCGATCAGTTCCTCTCGACGGTGCATGGTCGGCCGTCGTTCTGGCGCCGGCTGCTGCAAGACGGTAGATCCGTGCAGACCGTTCAGGAGACGTGCTCCTTGAGCTCGTTGGTCACGGACTCTTCGGCGGCCAGCAGCGCATGGGGCAGCGGGCGACGCATCGTGAACGGCCAGGTGAACTGCTTTCCTGACGGCACCAGGCTCATCCCCCTATACGAGGTGCTCAAGGATCGCGCGAAGCTGGCAACCGGATTGGTGACGACGGCCACCATCACCCACGCAACGCCGGCAGGCTTCGCAGTCTCGCATCCCACCAGGGACGAGGAGGCGCAAATCGCGGAGAAGTACCTGTCGCTGGGAGTGGATGTTCTGCTCGGCGGCGGCGACCGCTTCTTCAACAGCTCCTCCAGGGCGGACAAGAGGAACCTGTACGCCGAGTTCGCTCGAGCGGGCTACCGGGTTGTGCGGGATCGTGCCTCGATGCTCGCCCTGCGGCCGGGTCGCAAGGTCCTGGGCATCTTCTCGAGCTCCCACGTCCCGTACGAGGTAGACCGGCGCAATCGGAAGGAGCTGCGCGACACGGTCCCGTCCTTAGCGGAGATGGCTCTGAAAGCCATTGGGATGTTGCAGGATTCTCCCAACGGATTCGTTCTCCAGGTCGAAGCGGCGAGGGTCGACCACGCCGCGCACAGCAACGATCCCGCGGGAATCTTGTACGACCAGCTGGCCTTCGACGAGGCTCTGGAGGCGATCGTGGGCTGGGCCGACCAGCGGGGCGACACGCTGGTGGTTGTGACGACCGACCACGGCAATTCGAACCCGGGCCTCATGGGCGCCGGCGACGAGTACTTCGACAGCATGGCTGGCCTGGAGAAGCTCGCCGAAGCCAAGGCCTCCTTCACGACGTTGTTGGCCCAGGTCGGAACTCAACCGACTCCGGAGAGCGTGAGGGAGGCCGTCCGAGAACACTTGGGAATCGGTCTGAACGCCGAGGAAGCCGAGCTGGTTTCCAAGGCCGCGCGGCGCGCAAGCGACCTTCAAAAGGTAGACCTTTACAGCGGAGCGTCCTCGGCTCTCGCGATGGCGCTGGGCAATCACTATCACATCGGTTGGTCGGGCCCGTCGCACTCCAGCGACTGGGTCCCGCTGTTGGCGCTCGGCCCTGGATCGAGGCAGTTCGCCCGAGGCTGGATGAAGAACTCGAGCGTCTTCGATGCGTTGCTCGAGCTGTACGGCATCCGGTTCCAGAACCCGCCGCAGATGAGCCGCGAGGAGATGCTGCGCCATCTGGGGAAGCGCAAAGAGGCGTTGCGTCGGGCCGTGCGCGAGCACTGGCTGGCGTGAGCTGAAAACGACATAATAAACATTATCCGAAACGAGGGCTCCTGCGCCTGGCCCGCGGGGTGCCCTCTTCCCTCTTGCTCAGAGCCATCGGCCGGTCTCGCGGCGAAAGGCCTCGTATCCGTTGCTGAGGATTCTCTCCGCGTTGCGCTCCCATCGCAACCTCGCCGAACGCAGCACGTCGCGGATTCCGAGGCCGACGCCCCATCCCGCAGCGAAGACGTACACGAGGTACAGGAGGGTGCGGGCTGGGGATCGCAGATCGTGGTCGAGGATCCATCCGAACAGAAGCNCCAAGCTCCAGATGGCAATCGTCGGCAGACATCCCAACGCGATCACCGCGGCCGCCGCGAACGGAACGAGGATTGGCAGGCTCGAGAGGATCTCGGAGGCGTAAAACCTGCGCCGGGGATCGCGGATGAGGTGGTTGAGGATCGCGGCTGGGGTCGGCAGGAAGCGCCTCATCGGTGGAACGTCAGATGGTCTCGCCGGTCCAAGGTGTGGTGCGTGAGCTTACCTGCCCGAAACTCGCCACCCGCGTGTCGGTACACTGCCCCTTGGAATGTTCGACACGCTAACCCGCAGGCTGGCCGGAATCATGGCCGGGTTGCGCAGAAAGGGTCGGTTGTCGGAGGCGGACGTCTCCGAGATGCTGCGAGAGGTGCGCGTTGCGCTCCTCGAGGCGGACGTGAACTTCGACGTCACCAAGCGCTTCATCGCCCGCGTGAGGGAGAAAGCCGTGGGAGAGGACGTCTTCGGCAGCCTCACCGCCGACCAAACCGTGATCAAGATCGTGCGGGACGAGCTCGAGGAGATGCTCGGCGGAGCCTCCCCTCCCCGCTTCCAATGGTCCTCTTCCCCGCCCACGGTCGTGGTGCTGTGCGGCCTTCAGGGTTCGGGCAAGACGACCACCGCCGCCAAGCTCGCAAAGTGGGCTCAGGCCAACGGCAAGAAGCCGATGCTGGCCGCATGCGACGTGCAACGCGCCGCAGCCGTCAAGCAGCTGCAGGTGTTGGGCGAATCGATCGGGGTTCCCGTCCACACGGGGGAGCCCGGCCAGGATCCGGTCTCCATCGCCAAGGGTGCCCTGGATCGTTGCCGCCATCTGCTCCGCGACATGCTGATCGTGGACACAGCGGGTCGCTTGCAGATCGATGAGGAGATGATGCGCCAGCTGGAGGGCATCGTCCAGGCCGTCAAACCCTCGGAGACCCTGCTCGTGGTGGACGCCACCACAGGCCAGGAGGCTGTGAACGTCGCGAGGGCGTTCCATGAGCGCGCCCCCCTCACCGGGGCGATCTTCACCAAACTGGACGGGGACACGCGGGGAGGCGCCGTGCTGAGCGTTCGCGAGGCCACCGGGGTTCCGGTTCGCTTCCTTGGGGTGGGAGAGCAGACGTCGGCGCTGGAGCCGTTCCATCCCGACCGCATGGCGCAGCGCATCCTGGGCATGGGCGACATCCTTGGCATCATCGAGCGAGCCGAAAAGGCCATGGAGGCCGAGGATGTCGAGAGCCTGGAGTCGAAGCTCAAGGGTGGGAGCTTCGATTTCAACGACATGCTGCAGCAGTTCCGCATGGTGCGCAAGATGGGACCGCTCCAGAACGTCCTGAAGATGATCCCCGGTCTGGGAGCCCAAATACCGGAGGCGGAGCTGAACAAGGTGGACGATCGGCAACTGAGCAGGATCGAGGCCATCATCCTCAGCATGACTCCCGACGAGCGCAGGAATCCGGATATAATCAATGGCTCCCGCAGGAGGCGGGTCGCATCCGGCTCGGGTACGAGCGTCGAAGAGGTCAACAACCTCGTTCGGCAGCTGTACGAGATGCGCAGGCAGATGAAGCAGCTCGCCAAGCTTCAGAAGAGGTTCGGCAAGCGAGGCCGACGCCGCTGAACGGCCGCGCGGAGGAGTGACAGGCAGAAGTGGTTAAGATCAGACTGAGGAGAATCGGAACGAAGGGTCGCCCGTTCTATCGCATCGTTGCCGCGGAGAGCTCGATGGGCCGGAACGGAAGGTTCATCGAAGTGCTTGGGCTGTACGACCCGGTCAGCCAGCCGAAGAGGATCGAGGTGAACGCCGAGCGAGCGTTGCACTGGTTGCGCAACGGCGCGGAGCCCACGGAGACCGTCGGCTACATCCTGAACAGGCAGGGAGTGCTGGAGCAGTTCTTCCAAGAGCGACCGGAAGCCCGGAAGCGGTACCGGTACCTCGACAAGAGAGCCCCGATCACCTCATGAGCTACAGACCGTTCGTCGAGTTGCTGGTTCGCCAGATCGTCGATCAACCGGAGGCGCTGACGATCCAAGAGGAGGCCTCCGGCAACACTCGCACCTTCCACGTCAGGGTCGCCCCCGACGACGTCGGCCGTCTCATCGGCAAGAACGGCCGCGTCGTCTCCGCCGTCCGAGCCCTCGTCAGCGCGGTGGCGGCGAAGAACCGCGAGCGCGCCTACGTGAAGGTCGAAGCGGCCTGAATTCGTCGCGGATGAGGCGAGACCGCGCGTCCAGCCCAGGTTCCTCCTCCGGTTTCGCCTTTCTACCGATCGGCAAGATCGCCGGGCCGTTCGGCGTTCGAGGCATGGCGCGCGTCGCGCCCCTCACGGAGTTCGGGGAGCGTTTCGTCCAAGGCACCCGCATCCGCATCGCCGAGCTCCAGACCGAGATCGAGGAGGTGCAACTCCATGGCGGCCGTCTCCTGGTCAAGTTCTCCGGAATCGAAACCCCCGAGCAGGTTCGGCAGCTCGGCGGCGAAACGATCTACGGTCTGGTGCCGGAACGTCCCCAGCTGGAGGAGGGAGAGTTCCTGGCCTCCGACCTGATCGGTCTCGCCGCGGTGACGGAGGATGGCCGCAGCTTGGGGCCGGTGGAGGAGATCCTTCCCTACCCTGCCCACGACGTGCTACGGATCGGCAGCTTGCTTGTTCCGTTGGTTCGGCAGTTCGTGGTGTCGGTCGACTTGCACCAGCGGCGCATCGTGTTGCGGCTGATCGAAGGCATGGGCGAGGACGGCGCGTAGATGTTCCTCGACGAGGCGGAGGTCGAGTTTCGCAGCGGACGCGGCGGATCGGGTGCGGTCAGCTTCCACAGGGAGAAGCACGTTCCGCGCGGTGGTCCCAACGGTGCGGATGGCGGCCGCGGGGGCGACGTGGTCCTGATCGCCGACCGAGGAAAGCGAACGCTCTACGACTTCCAGCTGCAGCCGAAGTACGCTGCGGAGGACGGCGAGCACGCCAAGGGCAACAAGAAGGGACGCAACGGTCGCCCCGTGGTCCTGAAGGTTCCGGTCGGAACGGTGGTGTCGGATCTCCTGTCCGGAGAGGTGCTGGCTGACCTCAAGGCGCATGGCCAGCGTTGCGTGGTTTGCAGGGGAGGGCGTGGGGGGTTCGGCAACCTGCACTACGTCAGCAGCGTGCGGCAGGTGCCGAACTTCGCGGAGAAGGGCGAGCCCGGAAGGACGGTTCTGGCCAAGCTGGAGCTGAAGCTTCTCGCCGACATCGGACTGATCGGGTTGCCCAACGCCGGGAAGAGCACGCTGATCTCTGCGATCAGCTCCGCCAAGCCGAAGATCGCCGACTACCCCTTCACCACGATCGTTCCCAACCTGGGCGTCGTTCGTGCCGGGGACCAAACGTTCGTCGTGGCGGATCTGCCCGGGCTGATTCCCGGAGCGTCTCAAGGCAAGGGACTCGGCCAGCGGTTCCTCAAGCACGCTGAGCGGTGCAAGGCTTTGGTTCACGTGGTGGAGTGTCTCCCGCTGGATGGCTCCGATCCCGTCGCCAACTTCGAGGCGATCGAGACGGAGCTCCACGCCTACGACCCTGAGTTGCACGCCCGTCCGCGATTGATCGCCGTCAGCAAGGCGGACCTCTGCCGTCGGGAGGCATGGCAACGCCTCCTCGATCGGTTTCGCGCCACGGGTCACGCGGTGTTCGGCATCTCCGCCGTGACCGGACAAGGGATCGACGCTCTCGTCTACGCCATGGCGGAGCACGCCCTCGCGGAGGAGTCGGAGGAGACTGCTCCGCCGCTCGCCCAGAGCGGCCAAGCCCGGATGCAACAACCCGACTGGGAGGTGCTCGGGGCGGAGGACGGCGTGTTCGTTGTGCGCGGGGACTCTGTGGAGCGGATGGTGGCCATGACCGACCTGGACAACCGGGACGGCTTGCGGCACCTTCACCGAAGACTGGTCCGCATGGGGGTCATCGATCGGTTGCGCGAGCTCGGGTGCGGCGAGGGCGACACGGTTCAGATCGGCGAGTGGGAATTCGCCTTCTCGGACGAAGCATGAAGACAGGCATTCTTGGCGGAACGTTCGATCCACCCCATATGGGCCACGTCTCGTTGGCGGAGGCGGCGATGGAGCACTTGGGTTTGGAAGAGGTGCTGTTCGTTCCTGCCAACCGCAGCCCATTCAAGCGGCACCGCCAGCAGTCGCCGGCCAGGCAGCGCTTGGAGATGCTGGAGCTCCTGCTGTCCGATCGCCCCCAGTTCGCGGTCTGCGACATCGAGGTTCAGCGGGGTGGCGTCAGCTACACGATCGAGACTTTGACCGACCTTTCCTTCGCGAGACCGTCGGACTATTGGTTGCTGATGGGATCGGACTCCCTGCAGTCGCTTCGGCAGTGGAAGAACCCTGAGAAGATCGTGCGGATCGCCCGGCTGGGCGTGGCCCTCCGCGATTTCCATTCTCAGGAGGAGCTTCTTGCCCTCCTGCCCAAGGAGATCGCCGAGAAGGTCGACTTCCTGCCTATGAAGCCCGTTGCGATCTCCTCCACAGAGTTGAGGGAGAGGGCCGCCAAGGGCCACTCCCTTCTGCCATGGGTGACGCCGGAGCTTCAACGCTACATCCAAGAGAACCGTCTATACCGGTAAGGCACGCATGAACGCCCAGGAAAAGGTGGAGGCCATCATTCGCATCGCCGAGGATGCCAAGGCGGAGAGGATCGAGACGCTCGACGTGCGGGCGAAAACGTCCATGGCCGACTACTTCATCGTGTGTTCGGCCAACAACGACCGTCATGTGGCGGCGATCGCCGACCGAGTGGACGAGAAGCTCAGAGAGCAGTCGGTGCGGCCGCTAAGGACCGAGGGGGAGGGCACCGGCTGGGTTCTCATGGATTTCGGCGACGTGGTGTTCCATATCATGCGGGAGGAGCAAAGGCAGTTCTACGACTTGGAGACGCTATGGAAGTCCCTCCAGCGAGACCCGAATCTGATCTGAGGGCCCTCGACGAAGCGGAACGGCTCGTGCGGCAGGCTCGGTTGGCCCAGCAACGGGGACAGCGCCAAGCCGCTGTGGAACTGTACCGGAAGGCGGCGCAGACCGCACCCTCCTCCGCCTCGGTGCTAGCCGCATCCGGAGAGGGCCTGCTCGACCACCGGATGGTTCAGGAGGCCAAGGATCTGTTGCAGCGGGCGAAGGAGCTCGCGCCGGACGACCCGAACGTGGAGAGACAGTACGCCCGGGCCGTTCTAGCTGCCGCGGAGGGGGTTTGGAGCTTGCCCACATCCCAAGCCGGGCTGGACTATGCCTCGGCCAAGTCGGCGACCCTCCTGTCGATGCTGGTTCCGGGACTGGGCCAGCTGGTAGCGGGTCGAACGACCAAGGGCGTCACCATGCTCGCCGGCTGGGTGGCTTGCCTGGCGTGGGCCCTGTTGATCCCGAAAGGCCTCTCCGGCCTCGTCGCGATCCTGTTCGGCAGCCTGGGGTCCGAAGTGAACCTTCTCGTTTTACTGCCGCTTGCTGGCGTGTTCGCTTTCTGGTTGGCGGCCATCTACGACATGAACGCCGAGGCGAAGCGCGCCAGGCCCAGCCGTCCCGACAGGCCCAAGCCGCCCGTGGATCTTCCCTACGAGTGAAAGCCGGGAGCCTGATCGGCGAGGCGATCCCTTGTCGCTCGGAGCTCCTCGATGAGCTCCCTCTGGGTCGCGGTGGCCGTCAGGTCCGCCCTGGTGCGTTCCACCACGGCGCGAAGGGCGTCGCAAGTTCGCCGCAACCCTCCGGTCATCGAGTCGGGATAGTCGAACGTGATGAGCTCGTCGTAGACCGCCTCCATCGCGTCGAGAAGGCGCTCGGCCGACTCCAGCCGCCCCTTGCGCATCTCGTCCAAGGCGAAGCGTCGGCATTCGCTGGCTGCCTCGCCGACGCCGTTGAGATAGCTCATCGGCATCGCGCCGAGCTCGTCGGGAGGCGGCAGAGGGTCTCCCCGCACCATCGCCAGCACGCAGGCCGCCTCCACCATCTCCTTCTCGGCGTCGTGCAGGAATCCGGCATGAAGGACGCTCGGGAACGGTTCGAGGGCGCGCCGGGCTTCGTCGGCGATCGACCGAGCCTCGGCCAACAGCGAGGCCGCCTCCGCAAACTGATGCCGGTGGATGTGCCGGATGCACTTCGCGGAGGTTTGGATCAGCGTCCTGCACTTGGCCAAACCGGTCTCGCGCGCCTGATGCATCCTCTCCGCCGTCTCCTTGAGGCTGCGAGAGGTGGACTCCCAAGAATCCATCCAAGTCGTGTCAGGCACCGATAACCCCCTGTCTCTGAAGGCTCACGAACTCTCTTTCCGGCAGCGCTCCGTCGCCAAGGATCACATGATCCAGCAAAGGGATGTCGAGCAACCGGCCGACTTGCGCCAGTTGCCGCGTCACACTGACGTCTTCCCGGCTCGGCGTAGGGTCGCCGCTGGGGTGGTTGTGCACCGCGATGATGCTCGCGGCTCCTTCGCGGATCGCCTCGCGAAACACCTCCCTGGGACTGACGATCGAGGCGGTCAGCGAGCCGACGTGCACGATGGTCGTCCTCAGCACCGTGTTCTTCGCGTCCAGCAGAACGACGCCGAAGTGCTCCTTCTTCTCGCTGCGCAGATGCTTGAACAGCTCGGCGACGTCCTCGGGCCCGTCGATGCTCGCGGACACGCCGCGGTTGGCCTCCGCGAGCCTGCGTCCGATCTCCATCCACGCTAGGCAACGCCACGACTCGAAGGTGCTCATGCCCTGCCCCTTCAACTCGGCGGGCGAGAGGTCGCGGACCCTCACCCAGGAAGTTCCGGCCCCTACAAGGTTGCGGGCTTCCTGCTCGGCGAGCTGGAGGTCCTCCTCTCGGCGGGCAAGCCCCAGCGCAAGCAGGTCGTGGATCGCCGCGGCCGCCACGCCCGACTGGGTCACCCTGAGGAAAGCGTTGGTGTGGCCGAAATTCACGCTGGATCGGGCTCCCGCCAAACCCCGTCCGCTTTGAGCAGCTGGATCAGCTCCTCCACACCCCTCTCTTGCGGAATGTTGTTCTTCACGATCTCCCTCTTGCGGTACAGCGTGATCATCCCGCCGGAGCGACCGACGTAGCCGTAGTCCGCATCCGCCATTTCGCCCGGACCGTTGACGATGCATCCCATCACGGCGATGTCGAGCCCAACCAGGTGTTTCGTGGCCTCGCGCACCTCGTGCAAGACGGTCGGCAGGTCGAACTTGGTGCGGCCGCAGGAGGGGCATGCGATGTACTCCACCTTGGTCTTGCGCAAGCCGAGCGCCTGGAGGATGTCGTAGCACACGGGGATCTCGTTGAGAGGATCTTCGGCCAGCGAAACGCGGATGGTGTCGCCGATGCCCTCCATCAGCAGCGTCGCGATGCCCGCGGTGGACTTGATGCGCGCGTACTCTCCGTCGCCCGCCTCCGTCACCCCCAGATGCACGGGGTAGTCCATGCCCTCCTCTTCCATGCGCTGAACCAGCAACCGGTTGGCGGCAACCATGATCGGCACGCGCGACGCCTTCGCCGAAAGGTTGATGTTTCGGAATCCGTGCCTCTCGCAGATGCGGACGTATTCCAGGGCGCTCTCCACCATGCCGTTGGGTGTGTCGCCATGCGTCGCAAGGATTCTCGCCGAGAGGGAGCCATGGTTGACGCCGATCCGCAGCGCCCGGTCGTGGCGCTTCAGAGCCTCGATCACCGGAAGGAGGGAGTCCTCGATCGCCGCCAGCTCCTCCTTCTGATCCTCGTCGGAATACTCCTCCTTGGCCTCCTTGCGGAACACGAAGAGCCCGGGATTGAGCCGAACCTCGTCGACGTGCTTGGCGGCTTCGATCGCGATGGCGCTCCCTTGGTGATGCACGTCGGCCGTGAGGGGGACGTCCTGGTATCGTTCCCGGAGTTTGGCTCGGATCTCCTCGAGGCACTGCGCCTCGTTCAGGTTCGGCGTGGTCACCCGCACCAATTCGCATCCAGCCCGATGGAGCGCGATGATCTGCTCGACGCAAGCCTCCACGTTGCGGGTTTCCTCCGTCACCATCGACTGGACCAACACCGGCAGGGACCCACCCATGGCCACGGACCCCACGCGAACGACGCGCGTCTTACGGCGAGCAACAAAAGGAGGAACCTGCATCGCAACAACGGTTTACGAAAGCCGGTGGTATTTTGCCACGCGGGCCTACTGGCTGGGGGTGACTCAGTAGAACAGGAAGACCCACCAGTTCTTCATGGGACGGCCTGCATCGTCCTTGGCCTTGTTCCGAAAGCCGGGAACGTTCTGGCGCCAGTACACCAGCCACCGGCCCATGCAGTCCGGAGCCAACTCGGCGTAGGGGCCGAGGACCTCGGTGGTCCACGGCTTGGCGAGGTCTCGGCCGCCCGGCCCCGAACCGCAGCGCCAATCCTCGATGGTGGACAGCACTGGCTCGGGATTGGATTGGTCGTAGTGTCTGCGGGCGTTGGGAGGAAAGTGCACGTTCCCGCCGGCTGCGACGTAGTTCTCGAGGCGCCAGGTGCGCTGGCCGTCCGTGACGACGGCCGTGCTGGGATCGGGATAGGAGATGCCCTTGCCTTCCCCCCAGAGCGGATAGAAGCTGTTGAACGGCAACCCGTACCTCTTGTCCAGGTCGAACATGGCGAACTCGTAGAAGTACTTCGTGAAGTACGGGATCGCACGGCTGTGAGCCATCCCCTCGAACGAGTGGGCCAGATTCTCCATGCCGCAACCGATGCCTCGCGTCTCGTTCAGACAGTTGATGCGCACCGGCCGTCCGGTCCACCTCTGGTCGGGATCGCCGCCGTTGCCCGCCTGCACGACCTTGCCGGGCACCTTCCGGAACTTGTCGTCGTAGACGTTCTTCATCTCGACGCACTCGAGGCACCGGAAGTCGTTGGTCGGCGCGGCCGTGAACCACACTTCATGCACATAGCCTTGGTCGACGAGCTCGTCCAACCGCAGAAACCTCTTCTTGTTCCGAGGGTCCCGAACGCCGATGGCCTCGGCGAACTTCTCACTGAAGAACCCGCCGTAGTCGCAGTTGATCCCAGCCTCCACGCCGGGCTTCACCGGCGCCCACCGGGAGTTGCCCGCGTTGCGGTCAGGGTCGCGGAGGTCGACGTACCGCCAAATCTGGTAGTCGAGGAAGGCCGGAGCGCTCGGATCTTTGTACCCGTGATACCGGCTGCTCTCTTTCAAGGCTGCCATAAGGTCTGTGAAGAGCCGCAGCGGCTTCTCTGGGGCCACTTGGTTGGAGAAGTTGAGCAGCAGCAGGCGCGGGCGCATCTGCCTGATCCGATCGTGGTTGCGGGGGATCCAGTCATCCGCGTTGGCGCGGCTGATGCGGTTCGGCCACACGGTCGTGTCCAAGGGATCCCGCAGAGGCTTGGGGGTGCCGTCCGCGTGGAAGTTCTGTTGCCAAGGCGCGGCGGAGAGCAACCCGATCGCGGCGCAAACGGAAGCGATCATCGCGAAAAGTCTACGGTGGCAGAGGCGGCCCGTCCAGCCGTCTGGTAGAAAGGGGGCGCCGATCGGCAAGGATCGGCGCCCCCTTTTGGAGGCTTATGGCGAGCTACCGTTCAGAAGGCGCGCCCGCCGGTGCCCCGCCATAGGACGGCGACCAAGGCCGAGGCTTGACCGTCGGCGCCTGCGCAGGCTTGAACACGAGCTGGTAGATCACGGCGGCGGCGATCAGGACCGCCACGGCGATGAGCACCGCCGTCATCTTGGGACTGATCTCCTTCTGCATCACTCCCCGCTCACTCCGTCGCGGACCACCAAGTGCCCCAATAGTGCAGGACCCTGGGAGTGAGGTAGTGCTGCGACCAAGGGTTGTTCGGCGTGTAATCACCCCTGCTCGACTTGTCCCTCCACCACTCATAGGTCTGAGCGTCGCAGTCGTTGTTGGGCGCCACGTAGATCATGCCCTTGGCGATGCCAGCGTGGCCGTCCATGTAGCCGCTCGGCAACCCTCCTCCGTGCCATTCGAACGCCGCGCGTCCGGGAGCCTGGGGATCGGCCCAGCGGGACCCGCTCTTCTGGTAGCAGGAGGGCTGCGTCTCGGTGAAGAACGGCATGCCCATCGGGTCCGGACCTTTGGCGGATGCGAGGATCATCAGCTCGGAGACGTACTCTTGAGCGCTGATCACTCGGGGCGGGCGAGGCCACGGCGCGCAATGCATCATTCCGCCGTTGGACCAGCCGAGCGTGCCGGCTGCCGTCCAGTCGCCCCAGTACCTGTCGGCGGGCATCGGTCGGCCGCCGACGAAGTTCGGGATCGGCTCGGACAGGTCCCAAGGCAGGTCGATGCTCTTGGTGTAGGGGTACAGCTTCTGGATCGCGTAGGCGCCGCGGATGCCGTCGCCGTACACCCAGGCGCCGTCCTGCCACGTCGGTACGACGCCGTCGTCGTTGTCGTTGGCGTACATGATCACGCCGAGCACGTTCTGCTTGATGTTCGACAGGGTTCCGGCCCGCTTGGCCGCCTGCTTGGCTTGGGCGAAGACCGGGAACAGGATGGCGGCGAGGATCGCGATGATGGCGATCACGACGAGCAGCTCGATGAGCGTGAAGCCGCGGGCAACGTTGCAACGTCGCATGGTTCCTCCTCGAATGCGTGCCGGGTTGGCTGCCCCGACACCTGCAATATAACACATCAAGAATATAGATGCAAGGAGTATCCTTTCCTGGGCCGCGATATCCGAGCGCTTGGCTCCAAACCGTTCGAGGGTGCTGCAAGCGAATCGAGATCGGCAGTCATGGCGCCTCGGGAGCCAGCGCATGCGGGGTTCCTCGCAACCTTGCGGCATCATCATAGTTTCTGAGGAATGAACCGTGCGACTCCGCTGTCCGTCTTGCCGCGCAGGAACTACGTGCGGCGGTGCAGAATGAACCTGCCGTGGGTCTGGTCATCGATGGGTTCATCATCGTCGCCTACTTCGTGGCCATCATCGCCATCGGCCTTTACATGGGCCGCAGGGAGAGGAGTCTCAGCGACTTCGCGTTAGGAGGGCGTCAGGTGGCGTGGTGGGCGGTGATGGCTTCGATCATCGCGACCGAGACCAGCGCGGCCACCTTTCTGGGAGCGCCGGGAGAGGGATACGAGAAGCGAAGCCTGGCCTACGTGCAGCTGGTGTTCGGCGTCATCATCGGCCGCTACCTGGTCGCGCACATCTTCCTGAGGCCGTACTACCAGTACAAGGTCTACACCGTGTACGACTACCTGGCGGTGCGGTTCGGACCGGTGTCCCGCGGGTACGTCTCCGCGCTGTTCCTGATCATGCGGACCCTGGCTTCCGGAACGCGCCTGTTCGTGCCCTCGTTGGTCATGGTTTTGGCCTGGCAGCTCTTCGTGCAGGGCAGGGACGTGCACTTCACGCAGGGCGCCGTCTCCTCGGTGTGGCCCTACTTGGTCGCCATCGTGGCCTTGACTCTGGCGACCTGCGTGTACACCGCGATCGGCGGCATCAAGGCCGTGATCTGGACGGACGTCATCCAGGCGACGCTCATGTTCACCAGCGCCCTGGTTGCGGTCGGCACGCTGCTGTGGCACATCGGCGGCTGGGGCGCGTTCCTCGATGCCGTTCCGCAGATGCGGACCCTGCAAGGGTACTTCGTGAGCGGTTTCGAGCCGGAACGCATCGCCGCGTACATGCGGGAGCACCAGGTGACCGCCATGAACGCCTGGGAGTACGTGAAGCTCATCCTTTGGAGCGACTACACCCTGTTCTCTGCCCTGATCGGAGCGACGGTCGGCAACATGGCCGCCTTTGGCACCGACCAAGACATGGTCCAGCGACTGCTCACCGCGGAGACGCAACGGAAGGCGCGGCGAAGCCTGATGACCGCCGCCTTCATGGACCTGCCGATCGCGGCGGCCTTCACGTTCATCGGAATCCTCCTGTTCGCTTACTATCAGAAGGATCCGACGTACAAGCCGGCGGCCACCGCGGACGTGTTCGGGTCGTACATCCTGAACGTGATGCCCGTCGGCGTGCGCGGCTTCGTGCTCGCGGGAGTCTTCGCGACCGCCATGGGCTCGCTCTCCTCGGCGCTCAACGCCCTGGCCACCAGCGCCACGAACGACTGGTACCTGCGGAGGGCGCGCAACAAGTCGGACGATCACCATGTCGCCGCGGCGAGGTTCTTCACTGTGGTGTTCGCCATCCTGATGATCCTCGTGGCGGGAGTGTTCGCCTATGCGAAGGTGAAGCACCCCGAAGTGAGGATCATCCCTGTGGTGCTGGGGATCGCGGGTTTCATCCTCGGTCCGATGCTCGGGGTGTTCCTGCTGGGGATGCTCACCAAGAGCCGCGGCTCCGACCGGGGCAACACGCTCGCCGTCACCTGCGGCCTAGTGGCCACCATCGTGCTCGGGGAGATGCACATCATGGTGGCGAACACGGTGGCGCCCTGGTTCGGTCTCAGCGGGACTTTCGTGCGACCGGACTGGCTTCCCAAAGTGTCGTTCACTTGGTTTGCGCTCGTCGGCGCTGTGGTGGTGTTCGCCATCGGGGTCTTCTTCCGCACTCCCCAGCCCGTGCTGCAGGAGGCCGAGCGCCGCCTCCGGCAAGCCGAGGCCGGCGACGACCGTCCGCTCGACCTGCGCGACTGAAGGCGCAAAGGAAGGCGGACCGGTCCTGGACCCGGTCCGCCTCTCAGGACGGCGCGCTTCGGGCTACGCCGTGGCGCGGGCGGCCCTTCGCTCGTCCCTCAGGCGCATCATGTAGTAGAGCACCGGAACGGCGACGCGCGAGAGCAGCGTCGAGGCGATCTCTCCGGCCATCAGCGAGATGGCCAGGCCCTGGAAGATCGGATCGAACAGAATGACGAACGATCCCACGATCACCGCCGCGGCCGTGAGCAGCATCGGTCGGAAGCGGGTGGCGCCCGCGTCGATCACGGCCTGGTCGAGCGGCATACCCTCCCTCCGCCGCAGCTCGATGAAGTCCACCAAGATGATGGAGTTCCGCACGATGATGCCGGCTCCCGCGATGAAACCGATCATCGACGTGGCCGTGAAGAACGCCCCCATCATGGCGTGCGCGGGCAGGATGCCGACAAGGGTCAGGGGGATCGGCGCCATGATCACGAGCGGCGTGCGGAAGTCTTGGAACCACGCGACCACCAGGATGTAGATCAGGATGAGCACCACGGCGAAGGCGATGCCCAGGTCCCGGAACACCTCGTAGGTGATGTGCCACTCGCCATCCCATTTCATCTGGGGAGTCTCGGTGGTGAAGGGCTGGCGCGTGCTCAGGATGTTGAGCTTCACGCCGTCCTCTCCAAACCTGAGCTGATCCAGCTTCCTGTTCATCGCGAGGATCGCGTACACCGGGCTCTCCTGCCGACCCACGACGTCCCCCGTGACGTACACCACGGGTTGCAGGTTCTTGTGATAGATGGCCGTTTCGCCCGGAACCTCCACGGCACGAGCCAGCTCCCTCAAGGGAACCGCCCTGCCCGTTCTCGATGCGATCGTCACCTGGTCCAGCTCGCTCAGCGCCGACCGGGACTCTCGCGGAAGGCGGATGATCACAGGCACGTCCTCGTAGCTGCCCTCGTCGTGGAGCAGGCCCAGTTGCAACCCCCCGAGGGCCGCGCGGACCGCCCGGTTGATCGAAGCTACGTCCACGCCGGCCAGAGCAGCCTTCTCGCGGTCGATCACGAACCGATACGTCGGTTGCGGGTCGTCCACGTACCAGTCGACATCGGTTACGCCCTCGGTGGATTCGAAGATCTCCTTCACCTTGCGCGCGGTCTCGAGCCGCTGCTCCAGCGTTGGGCCGTACACCTCAGCCACAAGCGTCTGCAGAACGGGCGGACCCGGCGGCACCTCGGCGACCTTGGCGCGGATGCCCCATTCCTTGGCGATGCGCGCGATCTCCGGACGGATGCGCTTGACGATGTCGTGGCTCTGGGCCTTGCGTTCACCCTTCCCGACCAGATTCACTTGGATGTCTGCTTGGTAGCTTTGCGAGCGCATGAAGTAGTGGCGCACCAAGCCGTTGAAGTTGAACGGGCTCGCCGTTCCAACGTACAGCTGGTAGTCCTCCACTTCAGGGATGGTGGCAACGTAGTCCGCCAAGGCCTTCGTGGCGGCCGCCGTGCGCTCCAGCGTGGTGCCGTTCGGCATGTCCACGATGATCTGGAACTCGTTCTTGTTGTCGAACGGGAGCATCTTCACGGTGACGACCTTCAGGAGCAGCAGCGCCACCGAACCCAGGAGCAGCAGCACCACGCCGAAGAGGAAGGCCCAGCGAACCGAGGGCCTGTGCAAGAGAGGGTCCATCGCCCTCTTGTACAGGCGCGTCATCCAGTCGTCGTGGTGCTCCGCATGGTGCCCCGAGTCGTGCTTGAGGATGCGGACCGCCGCCCAAGGAGTGACGATGAACGCGATGAGCAGCGAGAAGATCATCGCCGCCGAAGCCCCAACGGGGATCGGCCTCATGTAGGGGCCCATCAGGCCTCCCACGAAGGCCATGGGAAGGATCGCCGCGATCACCGTGAAGGTGGCCAAGATGGTTGGATTGCCCACCTCGTCCACCGCGGCGATCGCCGTCTTGATCGGTGACTCACCCTTCGCACCGGGCAGCCGGTAATGGCGCACGATGTTCTCCACCACCACGATCGCGTCGTCGACGAGGATGCCGATGGAGAAAATCAGCGCGAACAGCGTGATGCGGTTGAGCGTGTAGCCGTAGAGGTAGAAGACGAGCAGGGTGAGCGCCAGCGTGACCGGGATCGCCACCAGCACGACCAGCGACTCCCTGCGTCCCAGCGCGATGGCGATCAGCAACGTGACCGACACCACCGCGATCATCATGTGATACAGCAGCTCGCCAGCCTTCTCGCTGGCCGTTTCCCCGTAGTTGCGGGTGATCGACACCTGGACGTCGGACGGGATGATGTTGCCTTTGAGGGCGTCGACCTTCGCCAACACGGCGTTCGCGACGTCGATCGCGTTCTTCCCTTTCCGCTTGGCGATCGAGATCGTGACGGCGGGCTCCGTCTGCCCGGGCTGCCCTCGGCCTGCAGGCCCATGCCCGAAGAACACGTAGTTCGTCGGTTCCTCCGGGCCATCGACGACCGTCGCCACGTCCTTGAGGTACACGGGGCGACCTTGGCTCACTCCGACGACCGTGGCCAGAACGTCGTCGCGGTTCTTGAAGAACCCTCCCGTCTTGACCAAAATCTCTCTGTCCCGATCGTTGAACTTGCCAGCGTCGGAGCTCTCGTTGGCGGCCTGGAGCTCCATGGCCACGCGATCGAACGACAGGCCGAATCCGGCGAGCTTGTTGCGGTCGATGAGCACACGGAGCTGACGCCTGCGACCGCCGATGATGGTGGTCTCGGAGACGTCGTTGACCTGCTTGATGTAGTCCTCGACTCGGGACGCGATCTGACGGAGCTGGCTCGAGGTGGCGGTCTTGCTGTGAAGCGTCAGCGCCAGAATGGGCACGTCGTCGATCGATCGGGGCTTCAGGATCGGCAGGGATGCGCCTGGCGGGATGATGTCGTAGTGCGACTGGAGCTTTTCCCGCAGCCGAACGAACGCATCCTCCTCGTTCTGGCCCACGAAGAAGCGAACGACCATCATCGAAGCCCCCGGGCTCGACGTGGTGTAGACGTACTCCACTCCGGGGATTTCCCAGACGAGCTTCTCCATGGGCGAGCTGACCCGCCGCTCCACTTCCTTGGCAGACGCCCCCGGCATGCTGACCAAGACGTCCGCCATCGGAACGATGATCTGCGGCTCCTCCTCCCTCGGGGTCTTGATGGTGGCGAACGCGCCGAGAAGGATGGAGAAGACGATCAGCAGCGGCGTGAGCTTCGAATTGACAAAGGCAGCCGCAAGCTTTCCGGCCATGCCGATCTTCATGGGATCACCTCGCGGCCACCCGCTGGCCCTCGCGGTCGACGTCCGCGTGGTTGGCGACGATCACATCCCCCGGCTCCAGGCCGCTGAGAACCCTGAGGTTGGGTCCGTACTCCTCGCCGGGCATCACGATGCGCATCACGGCTCGCCCTTCCGTGACGGCGTACACGCAGTGCATGCCGTCCTTCGTCCACACCGCCGTCTTGGGCACGAGGATCTGCTTGCGCACGCCGATCTCGAACCTCGCCCGGCCGTACATCCCCGGCTTGGCCGCAGTACCCTCGGGGAGCTCCACCCTCACGAGGAAGGTGTGGGTGGTGGCATCGCCGTAGGGCCGAATCTCCGCGACTCTTCCGTCGATCGACTTGAGGAGCGCATCCAGGTCCACGCTGACCGGCATTCCGAGCCGGATTCGGGCGATGTTCGCCTCGGGAACCACAGCCTCCAAGCGGGTTGGACCTCCCACCACGGTCAACAGCGGAGCACCCGTCGCCGCCATCGAGCCCGGATCGACGAACCGCGTCGTCACCACACCGTCGAAGGGAGCCACGATCTTGGTGTAGCTCCGGTTCGTTCGCGCCAAACGGACGCTTGCGGCCGATTGGCCGACCTGAGCGTGCGCCGCCCGAATCTCCTCCTCGCGCACCTTGGCCTGCAGGAGGCCCGCCCGGGCTTGGAGGACTGCCGCCCTGGCCGCGGCCACCGTAGCCTCTGCCTGTCGGTAGGCTTGTTCCGCCGCTCGCAGATCCTCCACGCGGGTTCCCTCCTGCGCGATGCTCAGCGCCTCGCGAGCCGTGCCGAGCTGAGCGCGCGCGACGTCGAGCTGGGTCTTCGCGGCGTCGAACTGGCGCTGGGCGACGGCCCCCTCCTTGTGCAGCGTCTCGATCCTTCGGAACTCGGTTTGGGCTAGCTCGTACTGGGTCTCCGCCTGCCGGACGGCCAACTCCGCCTGCATGCGCTCTTGCCGCCGCGGACCCGCCTTGGCCAGGTCCAGCCTCGCCTTGGCGACCATGAGCCCTGCCTCAGCCTGCTGCAGGGCGGAAAGCGCCTGAGCCAACCTCGCCTCGCTCATCGACCGCTCCATGGCGGCGACAGTGCGGCTGTTGCCGTATTGGACCATCGCCGCTTGCAGCCCTGCCTTGGCCAACTCCTCTGCCGCAGCGAGGTCGGACTCCTCCAGCCTCACCAACACTTGGCCCTTGCGGACTCGGTCGCCCTCCCGGACTGTGACCTCGACGACCCGCGCCATGACTTTGCTGGCCAAGGTGGCTTCGTACTTCGAACGAACGCTGCCCGTTGCCTCGAGCCACTCGGGCACCAGTTGCTCGTTGATGGTCATGGTGGCGACGCTCTTGGTCGCCCCTCCGTCTTCGGTCTGGCGAACGCTTGCCACGTTCGAGCCGCACCCCATGCCCGATGCGAGCACGAGCGCATAGAGCCCAGCGGCGATCCATCTAGAGTGTCTCATCGCTCTGAAATCTCCCTCGGGGTTTCCTTTTTTCGAACGCTCCAAACTTATCCCATCCGGTAAGCGGTCTATGGTTCCAGAGCGGAGACTTCGAGAAAACGATTCACAGTCCCTCGGATCCCAAGGCGGAGGATCGGCCGCAAGAGGTACAAGGCAGAAGGTGAACGCCGTCCGGAATCGCAGGCAGCTGGCCGACAACATCGTTCAGCTGGAGGTCGAGGCTCCCCGCATCGCGCGAAGGCGGAAGCCGGGCCAGTTCGTGATCGTGCGCGTGCGGGACGGGGGCGAGCGGATTCCTCTGACCATCGCCGACGCGGATGCCTCGGTGGGAACCATTACGCTGGTGGTGCAGGTGGTGGGCAAGACCACCGGCCTGCTCGCCGAGCTGGATGTGGGAGAAGCCATCGCCGACGTCGCCGGCCCGCTCGGCCGACCGACGCACATCGAGAACGTCGGCACCGTGGCCGCTGTGGCTGGCGGCATCGGGGTAGCTCCTCTGTTCCCGATCGCCCAAGCGCTGAAGGAGGCCGGCAACCGAGTTCTCGGCGTGCTCGGCGCGCGCTCCGCCTCGTTGGTCGTTTGGGAGGACCGTCTGCGCTCCGTTTCCGACCGGTTCATCGTGACCACAGACGACGGAAGCTATGGGCGGCCTGGTCGCGTGACGGAGGCTCTATCGGACCTTCTGATGGAGGAGAAGGTTGGTCAGGTCGTGGCCATCGGGCCGCCGATCATGATGAAGGCCGTGGCGGAGCTCACGAGACCGTTGGGAATACCGACCCTCGTGTCGCTGAATCCCATCATGGTGGACGGCACGGGGATGTGCGGCGGGTGCCGGGGTCTCGTCGGCGGTCAGAACCGCTTCGTGTGCGTGGATGGACCCGAGTTCGACGGGCACCAAGTCGACTTCGACAACATGATGGCCCGCTTGAGCGCCTATCGCGAATACGAGGCGGTCAGTCTGCAGGCGGCTGCCGCGCATCGGTTCGGCGAGGAGGGTTGTCGGCTGGCGGAGGAGGCGCGACGTGCCCGAGAACAGTGAGCGGCCTGAAGAGCTCCTGCGGCGCGCGGACGAACTGACGCCGAAGGAGCGGATGGCCATCCCCCGCCAACCGATGCCGGAACGGCCGGCGGAAGAACGCCGCAGAGACCAGAGCGAGGTGCCGCTCGGATTCGACGAGCTGCACGCCGTGATCGAGGCTTGCCGCTGCCTGGAGTGCAAGAGCAAGCCCTGCGTGCAGGGGTGCCCTGTCGGCGTCGATATTCCCGCGTTCATACGGCTCATCCGGCAGGGAGACTTCGAGGGGGCGATCGCCAAGATCCGGGAGTGCAACTGCCTTCCGGCGGTGACGGGCAGGGTTTGTCCGCAGGAGGAGCAGTGCCAACTGCACTGCACCCTCGCCAAGGCTCGCAAGGATCCGGAGCAGGCAGTGTCGATTGGTCGTCTCGAGCGGTTCGTGGCGGACTGGGAGCGCGGCCGAGAGCGGCCTACCCCAGAGACCAAGCCCTCACCCACAGGCAAGAGGGTGGCGATCGTGGGCTCTGGTCCGGCCGGACTCTCAGCCGCGGGAGACCTGGTGCGGATGGGCCATGAGGTGACCGTCTTCGAGGCGTTCCACAAGTTCGGGGGCGTTCTTGTGTATGGCATTCCCGAGTTCCGACTGCCCAAAGAGATCGTCGACGACGAGGTGGGCAGGCTGGTCGAGCTCGGGGTTCGCTTCGAGGCCAACGTCGTTGTGGGACAGACGGTCACCATCGACGAACTTCTCGAGGAGGAGGGCTTCGATGCGGTGTTCCTCGGCACGGGAGCAGGACTTCCCCTCTTTCTGGGAGTTCCTGGAGAGGAGCTCATCGGGGTCTATTCGGCCAACGAGTACCTGACGAGGGCGAACCTGATGAGAGCCTACGAGTTCCCGAAGGTGGACACCCCCATCGTTCGAGCCGGGAGGGTGGCGGTGGTGGGAGGCGGGAACGTCGCCATGGACGCTGCTCGCACCGCCTTGAGGCTTGGTGCCCAGGAAGTGACCCTGGTCTACAGGCGCTCGCGCACCGAGATGCCAGCCCGAGCTGAGGAGATCCATCACGCCGAGGAAGAGGGGGTTCAGTTCCTGTTGCTGGCCAACCCGGTCGCCATTCTCGGCGACGAGACTGGTCGCGTGCGTGCGCTCCGTTGCGTGCGCATGGAGCTCGGCGAGCCCGATGCCAGCGGTCGAAGGAGGCCCGTTGCGGTTCCCGGTTCGGAGTTCGATCTTCCGGCGGAGCTGGTGATCGTGGCGATCGGCAACGGGCCTAACCCTCTCGCCACGTCCACAACCCCGGACCTGAAAACCGACTCTCGGGGCAGGATCGTGGTGGACCCGGCGACCGGCAAGACGAGCAAGCGCGGAGTTTTCGCCGGCGGCGACGTTGTGCTCGGCGCCGCAACCGTGATCCTCGCGATGGGGGAGGGGCGGAAGGCGGCCCGGGCCATCGATCGCTTCCTAGCGACCGGCGAGTGGTGACCCGGGACGTCGGCGCTCAGTTGATGATCACCCTCCGGCCGTCGTAGCTCGGAAGGAGGTTCTGCTTCTTGCGGATGTACTCCACCAGAACCGCCAGCCTTCCCCGGCCGGTGTCCTCGTAGCCGTATTCCCGCAGGGCGTAGTTTGCAAAGTAGGAGTTCGCGGCTCCCTCGTAAACCTGGTCGTCCCGGATCGGTTCCCCAGCCACGGAAGCTTCCACGAGCCGACCGCGCTCGATGCGGTAGCGGATGCCCGATACTGCAGGTCGGTGCCTCAGCAGCACAGCCTTGAGCTGGGCTCCCGTCAACCTTGTTTTCACCACGGTGTTGTTGAAGGGGTCCACGGCCACGAGGTCTCCCATGGTGATCGGACCCTTGATCAGCGGCGCGCGGACGCCCGAAATGTTCTCAAGATCGAACTGAACTCCGAGCGTTTCCCGCACTGCGTCGGCGACCAGGTTGTACTCGGCGAGGTCGTCGTAGCGGGGGGCGATGTCCGCAAGCGCCTGTCCGACCACCTCTCCGTACTTGGCCGCGATGGGTCGCCAGAACCGCTCCACCACAGACTTGACCTCGGGGTCTTCGGGGATCGACGCGTCGATTGCGAGCAACCGCGCGCGATGGCGGGACACGGCCCATCCCCGACGCGTCTTCGACAGCAGCAGGTCGAGCCGACCGAGCTCCCCACCCCATTGGAAGGCCTGGACGATGATCGTGCCGTTGACGCGATCCTGGAAGAGGTCCTCGCCGAAGAACTGCACGAAGCCGTAGGGCAGCCGGGTGTGCGAGTGACCGCCGACGATGACATCCACTCCGGGGACCTGCCTCGCGATGCGCAGGTCGACCTCGTAGCCCGCGTGCGACAGCAGCACGACCACGTCTGCCTTGCCACGGAGCTCGCCAACCGTGCGCCGCACCGCTTGGACCTCGTCTTCGAACTCCACGCCCTCGCGCGCCGCGGGGTAGGTCCCCGAACTCGTGGTGATGACACCTGTTACAGCCACCCTGGCGCCTCCCACACGCACGATGCGGAAGGGCTCGAGCAAGGGCTTGCCGCTGTCCTTGAGGCGGGCGTTGCAGGCGACGAGCGCGCGCTTCGAGCCGGCGATGAGGCGCTGCACTTGTTCGAGGGTGTTGTTGAACTCGTGGTTGCCGAACGTCCCGAAGTCGTAGCCGGCGGCATTCATCGCCGCGTTGTCGGCGCTGCCCTTATACTCGGTGGAGAACGGCGTGCCGTCGCAGAAGTCGCCTACGTCGACGAGCCAGGCGGTACCGCCCGACTCCCGAACCGACTGCTTGATCTGGTTCGCCAGCGTGGAGATCCGCGCCATTCCCCCGATGTTCTGGCGGGCGCTCAAACTGGCGACATCGGAGCGCGGCTCCACGGTTTCGGGATAGCTGAACGGCAGGAGATGCCCGTGCGTGTCGTTCGTGTGCAGGATGGTGAGGCGAACGCTCTCGGCCTGGGCAGTGCCGATGAGAACAAAGGTGGCCAGGAAGGCCAGCGCGAGGCGATGCAGCTTCTCAGCCATTGCGGCCCTCCAGCGTCCGCAGACTCCTGGGGGCTCCCGTCTTGGGATCCGTGACGCACGGCGTCGGCGGGATCGCCGTTGCCGGTGCGAGCGGTTCGACCCCAAAAGCGCCTACAAAACCTAAGGAAATCAACCAACGGCTCTTCGACATCGCTGACTCCGCGATGGATCTTGACTGATTCTTCCTCCGACTCGCTGGGCATTCCCGTCGGAAAGGCGTTGCAGAAACCGCGCGCTCCGTCACATAATCTATAAGAAGAGGCCTTTAGGCAATGATCGACGCCATCGATGCGAAAATTCTGAAGATCATTCGGGACGAGGGGCGCATCTCCAACGCGGAGGTCGCGAGACAGATCGGCATGGCCCCTTCCGCGGTGCTGGAGCGCCTGCGCAAGCTGGAAGCGAAAGGGATCATCACCGGCTACGAGGCGAAGATGAACCCGGAGCGCCTGGGGCTTGGCCTGCTCGCGTTCATCCGCGTTCGTGCGGACGAGCCCGTGCATTCGATGGGCGTCGGCGAGGCTCTGGCCGCTTTTCCCGAGGTCTTGGAGGTCCACTACGTCGCGGGCGAGGACGGCTACCTCGTCAAGGTCCGGACCCGCGATGCCAACGAGCTGGGTGTGTTCTTGCGCGACAAGGTCGGGTCGATCCCAGGGATCACCTCCACCATGTCGACGATTGTCCTGACGACGGTCAAGGAGACCTCGGCGTTGCCCGTGCCGGAGGAGGGCAAGCCGTGAGAGAGCGAGTGATCGCAGCAGCGGCCTTCTTCTCGGTGTACTTCTTTTGGGGGTCCACCTACTTGGCCACGGAGCGCGCCGTCCGAGCGCTGCCACCGATGTTGCTGCTGGGGTTCCGCTTCCTTCTGGCCGGGGCTCTGCTGTACGTAGGATGCCGGTTTGCCAGGCTTCCGGCTCCGACCGCGCGCCAATGGTGGTCCGGGTTCCTACAGGGGGCTTTGCTGGTGTTCGGCGGCAACGCGGGAGTGACTTGGGCGGTGCAGCACCTTCCCACCGGCACCGCCGCCCTTTTGATCGCCACGGAGCCGCTGTGGCTGGTTCTCTTCCTTTGGTGGTTCGGCCACAGCCCCAGACCGACGCCCCGGGTGGGTTTCGGCCTCCTGCTGGGAGTGGCAGGAATCCTGGCTCTGAGCGGAGACTTGGCGCAGGGTCCCGACGGGTGGCTGGGGACAACAGCCGCCGCAATGGTTCTCCTCACCGCGATGAGCTGGTCGCTAGGGTCCGCCGTGGGCGTGCGCCTGGAGACGGCTCGTTCGCCCTTCATGGCGTCTGCGGTGGCGATGGTGGCAGGGGGAATGCTCTGCATGGCCGCCGCCGTGGCGCTGGGTGAGCCGGCGACCCTGAGGCCAGAGGCCGTCACCTTGGAATCCGTCCTAGCGTTGCTGTACCTCGCCCTGTTCGCCTCGATTGCCGGCCTGACCGCGTACCTTTGGCTCCTCATGCGCTACTCCGCCTCGCTGGTGGCGACCTACGCCTTCGTGAATCCCTTGGTCGCCCTGGCCCTCGGAGCGGCGTTGAACGCGGAACCGGTCACTTGGATCACGCTCGTCGCCTCCGTCATGATCGTCGCGAGCGTGGTCCTGCTCCACCGGCCGGAACGGCGGCCGGCGAGCGAGACGGTCGGGGGGCCGGAGACCTCCACCACCGAACCGGTTTTCGCACGTGCCTCCTAAGGCAGGCTCATCGCGGGGCGCCTCAGCGTCGAGGCGCCCTCTGCCTGTTCCGGCATCGCGGAGTCGCCTTCGGTAAAATGCCCGTCCATGGCAGCCTTCGCGGGACCCAAAGACTGGGGTCGTCTTCTCACGGCGATGGTGACTCCCTTCTCGGCGGACGGCTCGGTCGACCTTTCCGAAGCACGGCGCATCGCTCGCTTTCTGATCGATGAGCAGGCCAACGACGGTCTGGTGGTCAGCGGCACGACGGGAGAGTCCCCCACCCTGACCCACCGTGAGAAGCTCGACCTCCTCGGAGCCGTCCTCGAGGAGGTCGGCGACCGTTGTGCTGTCGTGTTCGGAGCCGGAACGTACGACACGGCGGAGTCGGTCCAGCTCGCTCGGGAGGCCGAGAGAGCCGGCGCCCACGGGATCATGGTGGTGAACCCTTACTACAACAAGCCGGGGCAGCGCGGCTTGGAGGCGCATTTTCGGGCTGTTGCCGACGCCACCGCGCTGCCGGTGATGCTGTACAACATCCAGGGAAGGACCTCCATCAACCTGGAGACGCCGACGCTTCTGCGGCTGGCAGAGGTGTGCAACATCGTTGCGGTCAAGGAGGCGAGCGGCAATCTGCCCCAGATCTCCGATGTCTGCGGTTCGGTTCCGCCGGGCTTCCGCGTCTACTCCGGGGATGACGGTCTGACGCTGCCGGTCCTGAGCCTCGGGGGTCACGGAGTGGTGAGCGTCGCCGGTCACGTCGCCGGACGTAGCATCCGCGCGATGATCCAGTCCTTCTTCGACAACGATCCTGCCGCAGCGCGGAGGTTGCACCACGAGACGATGCCTGTGGTGAAGGCGCTGTTCCACGCGCCGAGCCCGGTCCCCGTCAAGTACGCCCTCTCTCGCCTCGGATTTGCCTGCGAGAACGTCCGGTTGCCCTTGGTGCCGCTAACGGAGCAGGAGAAGGCGGTCGTCGACAGGGCGCTGGCCGACCTTGGATGGTGAGCGGCAACATGGCAGCAGCCGTTCGCACGGGTCTCGACCGGTGGGTGCTTGACGGATTCTCGTCCTTGCAGGGTCTTCGGGTCGGCGTCGTCTGCAACCAGGCTTCGGTGTCCAGCCGCTTCATCCACATCCTCGACGAGATGCTTCGGGCGGGCGTGCAGGTGGTCGCCGCCTTCGGGCCTCAGCACGGGATTTGGGGCCACACCCAGGACAACATGATCGAGTGGCAGGGCTACCGAGATGCGCGCACCGGATTGCCTTTCCACAGCCTCTACGGAGAGCATCGCAAACCAACCGCCGAGATGCTGGAGGGCTTGGACATCCTCGTGATCGACCTCCAGGATGTTGGGACGCGCTACTACACGTTCATGTGGACCATGGCGCTGTGCCTGGAGGCTTGCGAACCGATCGGCCTGAAGGTGGCGGTGCTGGATCGGCCGAACCCGATCGGCCCGAGCGTCGAGGGCGGCGTCCTCGATCCGGAGTACGCGAGCTTCGTCGGGCTTCACCCTCTGCCAGCCCGGCATGGCCTCACTATGGCGGAACTGGCGGTTCTGTTCCAGCGCAGGCACTATCGTGCCGTTCAGCTGGAGGCGGTGAGGATGGAGGGGTACGTCCATGGCTTGCCCTTCTCGGCGACCGGCGCCCCTTGGGCGCTTCCCTCGCCGAACATGCCGACGGTCGACACCGCCCTCGTCTATCCGGGCGCCTGTCTCTTGGAAGCCACGAACCTGAGCGAGGGTCGAGGGACCACCCGCCCCTTCGAGATCTTCGGAGCGCCTTGGCTAGACCCTTGGAGGTTCTGCGAGGAGCTGAACCGCCTTCGCGTGCCCGGCGCGTGGTTCCGACCGGTTGTGTTCGAGCCGACCTTCCAGAAGCATGCGGCTAAGCCGTGCGGCGGCGCCTTCCTGCATGTCACGGATCGGGAACGCTTTCATGCGATGCACGCGGGCCTTGCAATCCTGAGAACCGCGCTTCGCCAAGCGCCCGGCGAGTTCGCGTGGAGTCCTCCGCCGTACGAGTACGAGTACGAGAAGCTCCCCATCGAGATCCTGGCGGGAAACGGCTGGCTGCACCGCGAGCTCGAGAGGGACACGCCTTTGACGCAGATCGTCGAGCGGCTGGATGCCGAGGCGGAGGAGTTTCAGCCTGAGCTCGAGGCGTCCCGCCTGTACGGCGGTCGTTCCCGAAGGAGCGCTGGGTCTTAATTCCCGAGTTGCCTCGATCCCGATTCGGTTGCAGTTGATTCGCAGGATAATGCGCGTGTTGTTCGCTTTGCCTGTGAACTGCAAAGGAGTGAAAACATGGATCTTCGGTATCGCGCCCTCGTGGCATGGCTGGGCCTGTTCACGCCCGTTGTCTCGTCCGCCGTCATCGACTTCGAAGGGGTGAGCCACGGTCTCCATTCAACCTTGGCGATCGTGGACGGAGGCGTCACGGCGGTTTTCTCGAACGCCGCACCCGATCTTCTCCACGTGCAGGATCTGTCGCTGTACTTCGGGCCTGCTTCCTGGGGCAGTGCGTCCCTATGGACGGGGGGCATCTTCAGCTCGACGAGTCCCACCACGGTGAACTTCAGCCATGGTCTCAACTGGGTGTCGGTGGAGTTCGGGGATTACGGTCAGGACGATGACGAGTTGTTCCTTTGGGCCTTTTCGGATGTGGATGGGACGGGAACGATGCTCGGCAGCGCCGGCGCGAGCTACAGCTCGTGGAAGAGCCTTGACCTGGGCGACGTGGTTACCCTCAGCGTGACCTCCGTTACGCCCATTCGTTCCGTGTTGCTCGGAAGCTTCGGGTACGCGGGGTTGAACAACATCTACATCGACAACCTTCGGTTCGAGCGAAGCGACGTTCCCGTTGTGCCGGGGCCTGTGGCCGCGGTGCCGTTCGTCGTGGGTCTCATGGCGCGTAGGATGAGGCGTCGAATCTGACCGCGCTCGTTTCGGCGCCGTCGTGTCCACAAGGGGGGCCTTCGGGCCCCCGTTGGCTTTTCGGATCGGGGCCGCCCGCTTGCGGCGGCAAGCTGGTAGCCTTCCATCGCAATGGCGCATCCGACGGAGAATCTGCCGACCGCCGAGGATATCCTTGCCGAGCTTCGGGAGTTCATCGAACAAGCCGTGGCCGAGAACAAAGGTTCCACCAAGGCTGTCAAGCCGAAGCACCGTGTGCCCTTCTCTTGGCCTCCCAGGGCGATCAGCCATCAGTACCACATCCCGGCCAAAGCTTGGACCGAGCGAGCTGAATACGAGGCCTATGGGGAGAGGTTCCCCGTACGGGTGGCCCGCACGCAGCACGGCATCTTCGGTCGGTGCGAGAAGTGTTGGCACGAGGCGATGGGAGAGACGCTCGAAGAGATGCTCCGGCGCCTGCAGAAGGCAGGCGAGCCTCTGTTCCGGCGTCAGCTCGCCATCGGCAAGACCTTGGGATTTCCCGGTCGGTTCGTTGGGCGCATCTCCGACCTGGCGCCTCAGGACCTCGTTCGCCTGCTGTACTGCCCAGACCGAGACGTCGCCTTCGAGGCCAAGCTCGAGATCGAAAAGCACTCGAGCCTAGGCATCTTTGGCCCCGCTTTGATCCACGTTCTAAGGGACGACCGGCATCCCCATCGCCGCTCGGCGCAATGGTGCGTGCTCGACATGATGGAGGACATCGCGCTGATCCTTCCCAACGAACAGGACCAGCGAGAAGCCATCCACGCCATGAGGGACCTTCTCTGGAGCGCGACCGACGACTATGCCCGCACGATCTACAAGGCGGGCGTGGTGATCGGCGGACACCTCCCAGGCCAGATCGGTAAGGAGGTGCTCCTTGAATGCTTCCACGCGCCCAGCAAGTACGGGCGGCGGGCCGCCATGCATGGAGTGTTCCACGTGGTGGAGTGGCACCCTCCCGCGCTTGGCGAAATCGTGAAGAGGCTGCGGGAGGCGAGCGTCTCCGATCCCGAGCCGATCCTCCGCAAGTACGCGTCCGCGATGGCGGACGACCTAGAGGCAGGCCGCGACCACGGCCCGGACCCAGTGTTCCCTGAGGAGGAGGTCTAACGGCATGCTGTCCGGATTGGCGCTGCTTCTTGCAGGTTCAGCTCCGATTCAGGCTGTTCAGCCCATGGCGGAGTTGCTGCAGCATCCGTCTCTCAAGGGCTCGATCGTTGCCGTGAGCGTGCTGGGGGAGGATGGGAGGGTGCTGCTGCAGAACGAGGACGCCACCCGCGTGATGCCCGCGAGCAACATGAAGCTCTTCACTGTGGCCTACGCTTTGCACCGACTCGGGCCGGAGCACCGCTTTCGAACGCGCCTGTTCCGGGTGGGAGACGAGGTCTGGGTGGACGCTGTGGGAGACCCCACGTTGACCTCCGAGGTGTTGCGCGACGCTGGCAGGAAGCTCGGCGTCAGGCGCCACACCCGCGTGCGCCCGCTGCAAGCCTACTGGCCGGGGGTGCCTCAAGGGTGGAACCACGGCTACCTCACCGCGCGGTACGCGGCCCAGGTCGAGGCTTGGTCGGTCGACCGCGGAGGGTTCGAAGTTTGGGCGGACGCAAGGAGGATCTGGCTGAGGCACGATCACGGCGGCGTGCGGTTGCGACACGTGCCGGACGAAAAGCCCCTCCGCGTGTCGTACGACAGGGTCGGCAGAAGCGTCACGGTGAGAGGCTCGTTGCCGAAGGAGCCTCAGCGCGTCATCGCTTTGGCTTCTCCCGATCCCTCGGAGGCCGCCTGCAGGGCGCTTGGGGGAACCGAGGCGGCCCCACCCCAAGCCCTGCCTGACCGCGAGCCGGACTTGGTGCTGGAAAGCCCGCCGCTGAGCCGAATCGCGGCGATGTGCCTCCAGCCCAGCGACAACAACATCGCGGAGCATCTTCTTCTGGCTGCGGCTCGCACCGAGGGTCCGCTGAATCCCGAGGACCCATACCCTCAAGCGACCGATCGGCTCGTTCGGTTCGCGACGCAGGTTGCAGGCGTCGATGCCGACGACCTCCGACCGTGGGACGGCAGCGGACTCAGTCGCCACGACTTGGTCACCGCACGCTCCCTCACCCGCCTTCTCCAGTGGGCTCTCGGGCAACCGTGGGGGGAGGTTTGGCTTCAAGCTCAGGCGCAGGCGGGCGGCGAGGGCACCCTTGCCAATCGTTTGCGCGGGTTGGACTTCCGCGGCAAGACCGGCTACATCGACGCGGTGGCTTCTCTATCCGGATACCTGCGGCGGCCGGACGGCAGGTTGCTCATCATGGCGGTGGTGTGCAACCATTTCAAGAGACCGGCCTCGGAGGCTCGTCAGGCCATCGACCGGTTTGTGGAAGAACTGTCGAGGGCTACCGAGTTTGGCACGACACTTGAACCCGGTCGCGGCGATGCTTCATCGCCTGTTCCCTTCGCGGGGTCTGGCCTTGCTGTTGGCGATCGGCTTGCTGGATCTGGTGTCCACGGCTTGGCTCCACGAGCGTGGCCTCATCGTCGAGATGAACCCACTGATGCGCCCGCTGATCGAGCGCAGCGAACTCTTGTTCGCAACCGTTAAGGGAGCCACGTTGCTGGCGGCTTGGGTGGTCATGCGGAGGTTCCACCCGACGTATGGGCGGTTCATCGATTCCGCTTGTCTGGGGGGATCGGCGGTGTACCTGGTCGTTTGGCTGACCTGGATGCTCGGCGCCACCTTCTTCTCAGGCGCTGGCAGTTAGCACATCGACCGACTTCGTGCTGCTCTCGGCGTCGATCACGGCCCGGAGCGCCGTTACGGCGACCTCCACCATGTCGTCGTCAGGCTCATCCGTGGTGAGTCTCTGCGTCCACAGACCCGGCTGGAAGAGGGTTTCCACGAGCCCATGGAACCGGAACTTCCCCGCCAGGCGGATCGCCTCGTAGCTGACGCCTGCGACCAGGGGCAGAATGAGCAATTCCAGCACGAACCGGATCGCGACGTTCACGATCATCGGATGGTGGTCGCCCAACGGGTAGCGCGGCACCAATGGAAACAGCAGCAGGCTGACGAGCAACACGACGATGGCAAAGCTCGTGCCGCAACGCGGATGGAAGCGGCTGTTGGCCTTGCAAGTCTCCACCGAGAGCTCTTGGCCGTGCTCGAGGGCGTTGATGGCTTTGTGCTCGGCTCCGTGATACCGGAAGATGCGCCGAATCTCGGGCATCCGGCCGATCAGGAGCACGTAGGCCAGGAAAAACACGATCTTCAGAATCTCGGTGGTGAGGTTGATCTGGGTCCCGCTGAAGTCGAACCGACGGAGCTGTTCGGCCAGAAGGTTGGGAAGGAACACGAACAGCAGGATGCCGATGGCCAAGCCCACGATCAGCGCTCCCCCGACCTGCAGGTTGCGGACCGAATCGGGGGTGGGCTTGCCTCTGGCTCGGTTCGGCGAGTCCGCCGGCTGGTACTCGTCCGCCAGCTGAACGTTCGCGGCGAACCGCATGGCCTTCGCACCGAGGGTCATCGCATCGAGCAAAGCCAGCGTGCCGCGCACGAAGGGCCACTTCAGCCATCTCTGGCGACCCACCCAGGTGGCCTCGATCGCTTCGGTTTGGGTGACGATGCGACCGTTCGGCGCCCGGACGGCGACGGCGTAGTACCGCGGAGAGCGCATCATGACACCCTCCACGATCGCCTGTCCGCCGTACTGGAGATACTCGCCCTGAGGCATCAGCGCAGAATACCCGCATACCTGTTTTCGGTCGTCGCCCTGTCCCAGCTCACCGGTTCTGCCGAACAAGTAGAGCGGGTGCGGAACGTCCCAGTGTGGAACAACGTCTATAATGAGGAGTCGCTTCTCCAGGAGGGATCTATGTCGGCGGGTAAGGACCCAGCCGGGCTAGAGCTCACCGAAGAGGAGGCGTTCCAGCTCTTGGAACTGTGTCTGACCAGTCCACAGAGGCTGAATACCACCTCGGAGCGCGCACTTCGAAAGCTTGCGGACTATTGCCTGCAAGTGGGCCATCTGAGAAAGCCATCATCCTTCTTCGTCGGCCCGAACGGAGCAGCGCGCGAGCTTGAACAGGCGGGGGATTGATCCCCCGCCTGCCCGGCGGCCCTCCAACGTTCCGCGACTCTTGAGCCAGAATTCCGCCCATGGCGACGGTGGGCGAAGTGTTGGATCGGATCGACCGCAAGGCCCCTTGGCGGTCCGCCTACCAGGATGATCCGGTCGGATTGCAGGTTGGTCGACGATCCCAAACGGTCACAAGAGCGCTGGTCTCGCTCGACCGATCCATGGGCGCGGCATCCAAGGCCGCAGAGCTCTCTGCGGAGCTGCTCGTCACCCACCACCCGCTGTTCTTCCGCCAGCTGGCGCGGCTCACCGACGAGAGCGAGGAGGGGCGCCTCGCCTTGTTTCTTGCTGAGCGCTCCATCGCTCTGATCTCGGCCCACACCAATTGGGACGCCGCCCATGGCGGTGTGAACGACGTTCTCGCCGAGATCCTGGGCCTGCAGGACGTGCGCCCGTTCGGCCCGTCCGGCCCAGCTCGCGAGGCGAAGCTCGTCGTGTTCGTGCCCCGCGAGTCCACAGACCGCGTCATCGATGCGCTGTCCGAGGCCGGTTGCGGGGAGATCGGACTGTACCGCAGGTGCGCGTTCTACTCGCGTGGGACAGGCACCTTCCGACCGTTGGAGGGCTCCAACCCAGCCATCGGGCAACCGAACGCCGTCGAGTGCGTCGAGGAGGACAGGGTGGAGATGCTTGTGCCGCGCGCCCGAGTCGCCGCGGCGCTGGAGGCGCTCCGAGCCCATCATCCGTACGAGGAGCCGGCCTTCGACATCCTCCCGCTGGAGGACCGTGCCCCATGGCCGATCGGCAGGATCGGCGCTCTCCGGGAGCCTTCGGCGCTCGGAGATTTCGCCAGATTCGTCGACGAGCGTCTGCAGACGCGTTGCTGGCTGTGGGGCAAGCCTGACGCAACGGTGCGCAGGATCGCGGTGGTGGGAGGCGCGGGCGACGACCTTTGGAGGGACGCGCTGACCGCGGGGGCGCAGGTGCTCGTCACGGGCGAAGTCCGTCAGCACCATGCCCTGGCCGCTTCGGAAGCCGGCCTCGCCATGATTGCGGCAGGGCACTACGCCACGGAGAATCCGGGAACGATGCGGCTGCGCGAGTTCCTTGGGGCGGAGTTTCCGGAAGTTGAGTGGTTGTTCTTCGAGCCTGAAGAAGGCGAAGCGGGAAGGCCGGTCGTCCGATGGTAGCCCGGACGGGACTTGAACCCGCGACCTCCGCCTTGAAAGGGCGGCATCCTAACCACTAGACGACCGGGCCACGCGATCTCCATGATGGCACACGGCGGGCCCTTGCCTCAAGGTGGCCCCACGGCCTACTCTACGCTCACTTGGAGCTCTTCACCCGCCGGGCTCCGGCGTACCGCTTGGCGTAATAGCCCTCGTTGAGAGAGTTCACCTGCACCCTGCCGCCGCCGCTGCTCGCATGGATGAACTGGCCGTTGCCAATGTAGATGCCCACGTGGTTGATGCGCGTTCCCCGGTTGGTCTTGAAGAACACCAGGTCTCCCTTCTGCAGCTGCGACTTGGGCACGCTCACGCCGACGTTCGCCTGGGCGCGGCTGCTGTGGGGCAACGACACCCCGTGCCGCTGAAACACGAGCCTCGTGAAGCCGGAGCAATCCACGGCAGATCGGGAGCTCGCGCCGTAGCGGTAGCGGGTGCCGCGCATCGCGAACGCAGTGCTGAGAACCGAACCGTCGCCCTCGGGCAGTTTCCCGACCACGACCCCGCTGGCCGCAGTCCTCCTCGGTGGCTCGCGCCGAAGTCGCCCCGGCTCGTCCGAGAGGCGCCTGATTCGGCGGGAGGCAACTTGGACGGGCGGCCGGCTGGCGGGCTTGAGCAAGTCTCCGCGAACCCAACCGACGGTCCCCAACGGAAAGCGAAGCTTGTACCAGCCGCCCGACCGATCGAGCACCTTAACCAAGGTGCCGCTCGGCACGACGACGACCTTTCTGGAATCGGAGCTCGGGCCGCTGCGGACCACCACGGAGTCCCTCGCCACCTTGGCGTACCGCGAGCGAATGCTGGCCACGGCTTCTTGCCTCGGCATCGAGGCGTCTGCCGGAAGAGCCAAGCGGCTTCCAATCTGCAGCCTGGTCCAGACGACGCCCGGATTGGCCTCCCTCAATCGCTTCGGGGTGGTTCCAACCCGTGCCGCGATGATCCAATCGTTGTCGCCCGGCCGAACCGTGTAGGTCTTGGCCTGCGACGAGCCACGCGTCTGGGCCTGCAACGGCCGTAAGGGGGGCGAGGCGGCGACCGAACCGGCGGTTTTCAAGGGCTTCGCCGCTTGACGGATCTTCTGCAGCAGAGTCGGCAATTGGCGCGCCAATTTCTCGCTGGGCAACCTCAGCGTCTGACCCGGCTTCAGGCTGTGCGGGTTGCTGAGCCGATTGACCTGCTGGATTTGGGCTGCGGAAACTCCAAACCTTTCCGCGATTCCGGAGAGCGTGTCCCCTTCCCGAACGATGTACGTCTTGTCGCTCTGCCCGTGGGCCAGGCCTGTCATCGAAGCAAACAGGCCCAGCGCAAACTTCAGTCTCTCCAAGACCCTCTCCCTCCTCGTTGGGTCGGCTGGCCGCACCGTGCGACGGCGACACTGACAGGTGGAAGCACTATACCCGCTCCTTCTGCGGGTGGCAAGGCGGAATCCTCCCGCGTGGTCCGGAACGCCCGCGGCCTCCGAGCCGTAAAGTTGCTCGTGAGGAACCGGGCGTTCACCCTCATTGAGGTCCTTGTTGTGGTCGCGATCCTCGCGATCCTTGCTGGGCTCTTGTTCCCAGTGTTCTCGCGCGCCAAAGCCAGGGCCAAACAGGCGGCCTGCCTATCGAATCTGAAGCAGCTCGGATCGGCGATCGGGTTGTACATGGCGGACTACGACGATCGGTTTCCGCAGGCGGTGGACGCTTCCGATAAGTACCGCCCCGAGATCTGGTCGGAGTTCCCGGACTTCCAAGCCCGAATACCCTATCTGCCGCTGCTCCATGAAGCGCTCGGGCCTTACACGAAGAGCCGCGACATCTTCCGGTGTCCCTCCGACGACGGAACCTCGGTGCTGGACAACAACTTCCCCCTACGGTTCGAGAGCGCTCCGTCGATGCACGCGACCTACGGGTCGAGCTACTTCTTCCGCACGGAGATCGCGTTTCGGTTCTTCTCGCAGACCGACTTCCAGCTCCCGGCCGACGTCAACGTGCTGTTCGACGCCGCGGGGCACTGGCACGGCTCCTCGGGGCGCCTGACCGAGGAGGACTCCTTCGAAAGCTACCTCGCCAAGACGAAGGGCTATCGCTACAACGTGCTGTTCGGCGACTTCCACGCCAAATCGCGCAGCTTCAGCGAGGTTCAGCGAGCTTGGGCGACCGATCTCTGATTCGGCCAATCGGGGTTGTTCTGGAAGGCAGGCTCGAGCTTGGCGTCGAGCTTTTGCTCGAAGGCCGGACCATCGCGGAGCTTCGCCCGCACACCGGCGTGCCCGAGCCCTTCGTCGTTTCTCCCGCCTTCGTCAACGCGCACTCCCACCTCGAGTACCGGACGCTCCTGGGTCGGGTTGAGGGAGGAGACTTCTGGGAATGGATCCAGCGCCTGCTGCCACAGAAGCGGAGGCTGACGGAGGAGGAGTCGTTGCAGGGGGCGGCGTTGGCGGCCCGAGAGAACAGAGCCAGCGGCGTGGCCTGGCTCGTGGAGCACTCCGACCTGCCGGTCTCGGTGCGCGCGATGCGAGCGGCGGGTTTGAGCGGGATCGTTTTTCAGGAAACCATCACCCTGCGCGAATGGGAGTCGCCGGAACCGTTGCGCGACCGGGTGGCGGGCATAGCTCGCTCTCATGCGGCCGCCGCCGAGGGTATCCCGGTTTTCCCGAGTCCTCATTCCCCCTACACCGTGGACCCCTCGACCCTGCAGTGGTTCGGCGAGAGCGGTCGTCCGGTGAGTATCCATGTTGCAGAGTCCGTGCACGAGAGGCGATGGCTGGCCGAGGGCGTCGGTCCGATGGCCGAACTGCACCAAGGGCTGGGGCACGCTCGCCCCGAGGCCCAATCGGCTACCCAGTACTTGGCGCGACTGGGACTGTGCCGTCCCGGCGCGCAATGGGTGCACTGCTGCGATCTGGATGACGAGGACGTCGCCACCATCGCGCGGGGAGGCGCCGCCGTCGCCCACTGTCCCCGCTCCAATCGTGCGTTGGGTTGTCCGGCCGCGCCGATCCGGCGGTTGCGGGAGGCCGGAGTGGCGGTTGGGATGGGAACGGACTCCGCGGCCAGCGCCGGTGTTCCGGATATGTTCGAGGAGATGCGCCTTGCGCTTGAGCTGTCGCGCGAGCTGGGAGAGCCTCTCACCGCCGAGGACGTGTGGACGATGGCCACAACCGAAGGAGCTCGGTCGGTCGGAGGGCCCGACTGGCGGATCCAGCCGGGTTCGAGCGTTCCCTTGATCGGTTTGAACCTCCCCGACGCGCGGGAGACGGAAGACCTCGTGCAGCTCGGCCGCCCCGAGGCCGTGTTCTGGATCTCTGGACCGGCATGAGCCGCAGGGACGAGCTCTGGCAGGTGGTGCGGTCGATCCCGACCGGGCGCGTGGCCAGTTACGGCGATTGCGGCCGAGAACTGATCCCTCCTGTATCGGGTCTGATCGTCGGCAAATGGATGGCCCTCGCGCCGGCGGACGTGCCTTGGTGGCGAGTGGTCGCAAGGGACGGTCGATTGGTGGTCGGAAGGCGTGATCCGCGCCTCGCCGCAGTCCAGCGCAGCCTCCTCGAGGCGGAGGGCGTGCCATTCGAGGGAGACAGGGTGGACATGGAGGCGGCCCAGCACGCCTTCTGAGTTCGCCAGCGGGGCCTCGGGTACATTCAAAGCGATGCCCGATCGTTACGAACCGAGTTCCTTCGAGGCGAAGTGGCGCGAGCGATGGAAGGCCGCGGATCTGTTTGCCACCCGGCAGGATCCGGACCGTCCCAAGTTCTATGGGCTGGACTTCTTCCCTTACCCGTCCGGTGCGGGTTTGAGCGTCGGCCACTGTCGGAACTACATCCCCACCGACGTCATCTGCCGGATGAAGTACATGCAGGGCTTCAACGTCCTGCACCCGATGGGATTCGACGCGTTCGGGCTGCCCGCCGAAAACGAGGCGATCAAGAACAAGGTCCACCCGGCGCCCATGGTCCGGAGGTACGCGGAGAACTACAGGCGCCAGATGGAGCTGATCGGCATCAGCTACGACTGGTCTCGGAGCTTCGCCAGCAGCGACCCGGAGTACTACAAGTGGACCCAGTGGATCTTCAAGCGCCTGTTCGAGAAGGGCCTCGCCTACCGCAAGGAGGCCGCCGTGAACTGGTGCCCTCAGTGCAAGACGGTTCTGGCGGACGAGGAGGTCGCGGGAGGGCTCTGCTGGCGGTGCGAGTCCGTCGTCGAGAAGCGGTTCATCCCGCAGTGGTTCTTCAAGATCACGGCGTACGCCCAGCGGCTTCTGGACGACTTGGAGGAGCTGGACTGGCCGGAAGGCATCAAGCAGATGCAGAGGAACTGGATCGGCCGCAGCGAGGGCGTCGAGTTCGAGATGAGGATCGAGGTGCCTTCCGGCTCCGAATCATCCGAGAACGGGCTGGAGCTGCTCTCGGAAAGCCGTCCATGGACCTTCCGCGTCTTCACCACGCGCATCGACACGATCTTTGGGATGACGTTCGCCGTGCTCGCCCCGGAGCACCCGCTGGTGGACGAGATCCTGAAGATCGTGCCGCCGGATCGGCGCGAAGCGATCGAGAGCTACCGCGCCGAGGTCAAGCGGCTCAGCGACCAGGATCGTCTGGCGACCACCCACGAGAAGACCGGGGTGTTCACCGGGCTCCACGCGATCAATCCTGCCACCGGCCAACCGGTGCCGCTCTGGATCGCCGACTACGTGCTGTACGGCTACGGCACCGGTGCCATCATGGCGGTTCCGGCCCACGACGAGCGGGACTTCGAGTTCGCGCGGAAGTTCGGGATCCCGATCCGACGGGTGATCGCACCCAAGGACGGCTCGGAGGTCGACCTGCCGTGGGTGGACAAGGACGGCGTCATGGTTGATTCCGGCGAGTACACCGGGATGAGCGTCGCCGAAGGCCAGAAGGCGCTCGGGGAATGGATCGAGGCTCTGGGCATCGGCGAGCGCAAGGTGCAATACCGGTTGCGGGACTGGCTCATCAGTCGCCAGCGTTACTGGGGTTGTCCCATTCCGATCGTCCACGACTCCGAGGGCAACATGGAGGCCGTGCCCGACGACCAGTTGCCCGTGCTGCTGCCCGACGTGGAGCACTATGAGCCGAGCGGAGACGGGACCAGCCCGCTGGCTCACATCGAGGAGTTCGTGAACTGCACCGACTCCGAGGGTCGGCTGGCAAGGCGCGAGACCGACACGATGGGCGGCTTCGCCTGCTCGTCTTGGTACTTCCTGAGGTTCTGCGACCCCCAAAACGCAAGGCAACCGTGGTCCCCTGAGGCCGTTCGCTATTGGATGCCGGTCGACTGCTACGTCGGGGGTGCGGAGCATGCCGTGATGCACCTCCTGTACGCGCGGTTTTGGACCAAGTTCCTGTACGACGAGGGTTTGGTGCCGGTGAAGGAGCCGTTCCAGCGGTTGCAGAACCAAGGCATGGTGCTGGCCCAAACGCCTTTCCGCCATCCGAGGCCGAACGAGCGCTTGGAGGTGGGCCAGCCGGGCATCCAAATCACCTTCGAGGAAGCCGCGCGCTTGCCCGCAGACCAGGTCTTTTACCGCTGGGAGAAGATGAGCAAGTCGAAGGGCAACGTGGTGACCCCGGACGAGGCCGTCGAGAGGCACGGCGCGGACGCGCTGCGCGTTTACGAGCTGTTCGTGGCTCCCTTCGATCAAGCGATCCAGTGGACGGATGAGGGCCTGCAGGGGGCCGCCCGGTTCCTTTCGAGAGTGTTCCGCCTTGCCAGCGAGGTCGCGCCGTGGTGGAGATTCGACTGGGAGGATGGCCTGGGTGGCGAACTGAGCGTCGCCGCCAGGAACCTTCGGAGGAAGACCCACCAGACGATCCGCAAGGCCACAGAAGACATCGAGCGGTTTGCGTTCAACACCTACATCGCGGCGCTCATGACCTTCGTGAATGCCTTCAACGAGTTCCTGCGCGAGGTGGGGTCGGCCCCATCGGAGTCGGACAAGGCGGCGGCTTGCGAGGCCCTGCAGTCGCTGATCCTCGTGCTGTCCCCCGCTGCGCCCCACACAGCGGACGAGATCTGGGAGATGCTCGGAGGCGGAGGGTTCACCTACCAGATGGACTGGCCCCGGTACAGCGAGGAGCTGTGCCGCGAAGACCGCCTCACCATCGCGGTGCAGGTGAACGGGAAGCTCCGGGACACCGTGGAGGTCGAGGCGGAGGCGCCGCAGGCTGAGGTGGAACGACTGGCCCAAGCCTCGTTGAAGGTCCAAACGCACCTTGCCGGCAAGACCGTCCGGAAGATCGTATACGTTCCTCGGAAGCTCGTGAACATTGTGGCCACATGAACGCACGAACGCGGCGCCTCGTGATTCTGGGTGTGATCGCCTTCTTCGCTCCGATCGTGATCGGCTGGATCACCCTGGGGTATCTGATCGCTAGGCGGGATCGGCCGATTCCCTGGGAGTTGCCATCGCGCCACCCTGTGGGTCCCAAGGAGCGGAACCTCGCGAAGCGGTTGGAGACCAAGCCTGCCGCCGACTTCGACCTCGAGGGCACCGATGGTCGCCGCCACAGCCTGGGGTCGCTGCGGCAACCTGTTCTCCTCTACTTCATCAACAAAGACTGTCCGTGCAGCATCGAGGCAGAGCCGATGTTCGGCAGGATCGAACTGGCGTATCGCGGTAAGGCGAGCGTGGTGGGGGTGTTGCACGGCTCCCTGCAGGACGCCAAAGATTGGGCCAACGCCAACGACACGGAGCACCTCGTTTTGGCGGATCCAACCGGCGAAACCATCCGTGCGTACGGCGTTCCACGCTCGGTCTACGCGGCGGTCATCCATGATGGCCGGATCTACCGCATGTACCCGGGGTACTCCGGCGACATGCTGCTCGAGGTCACTCAGTTGCTCGCGGAGCTGGCCCGTACGCCGCGCAAACGCGTGGATCCGTCGTACGCGCCCAAGCGGATGACCTCTGGCTGCGAGTTCGTTTTCGAGCAGGCGCCGAAGTCCTCTGAGGCGTCCCAGAGCCGACGCTGAGCGCGCCAAAGGCCTTGGCCCCGAGCTGATCCTCCACCCGGAACCGCAACGTTGCTCGCGACGGCATTCCGGAGCCGCGCTTCAACGAACCGCTCGAGGCGTCCAGGCTCCAGCCCTTCGGCCAGGTTCCGTCTGGAAAGAATCTGTACGGCGGCACGCCACCGAAGGCCCGCGCCCTTGTCTCCCCGGCCCGCGGCTGCGCCGCCTGCAACTCCCAAAAGCAATCCCGGTCCTGCAGCGCGTAACCGACGTCGGCCATCGCCAGAAGATCGAGCTTCGTGACGTACCACCGCTTCCTTGGGAACGCGCCTCCGTACTCGTTTCCGAAACCGCCGGAGCCGCTCGCTGGGTCCACAGCGTCCACAAAGTGCTCGGCGGCATCCACCGCGGGATGCCTGCCCAGATACCGTCGCACGAGGGCACCGTGGAAGCGGCCGTTTCTCACGAGGCGGTCAAAGGCGGGATGCACCCTGTGGAATCCCAACGCATGCCCCGTCTCGTGCCTGCAGATCGAGTAGAAGTCATGAGGCACGTCCGCCTGGCAGGAAGCCAACCAGTGCCTCTCGTCCCAATCCAGGAACAGCCAGCCAAGGCGATTGTAATTCCCCGTCGTCTCCATAGCGACGCTTCCCGATCGCTTCAAACCCACAGGCTTGCCCCCGATCGTCTGCAACGCTTCGAAGGGTGACGCCGCGCCACCGCTGCGCAACAGAGGGCTCGTCACCCCCTGCAGACTCAGGTGGAACCCTCGGTACCAGGAGTCCAGCGCGACCTCCCTTCCCTCCATGAGGCTGTCGGCCTCCCAGACCCACGATCCTTGCGCTTGTGGAGGCACAGCGTCGAATCCGGGATCGGCAAGGTAATGGGTCCACGAGCGAACGGCTTGTTCCGCGAGCCGCCTGCGCGAGGGTTCCTGGAAGAAGCCGGTCGGATCGTGTCGGAAATCGTAGAGGACGTTCAATGCTGGCATTGCGGACCGGCCGGGAGGTTCGGGAACAGTCTGCGCTCGGTAGGGCACGAGGATCCGCGTGCGGTGCTCGTTGGCGCTCTCCACGAGCAGCTCGAGGTTGCCTTCAACGCCCGATCCGAACGGAGCCAGCCGCAGCCGGAAGCTCTGCCGAGGCTGCTCTGCGGTGAGATGCACGATCTTCGAGGCGCCGGTCTCGTCGATGGTGGAGAACAGCTCGAATTCCACCGAGGGGTTCTGCGACTGAATCGTGACGCGGGCGGGGAGATACAACCGGGGGCCTGCGGCCACGGTGACGCGGACAGCAGGGTTGGCGATCGGTCCGTCCCAATCCACCAACAGGATTCCCCGCTCCAACACCGACTCTCCCCAGCGATCGAGCAGATCGATGGGGGGCGTCGGCGAATCCGCCCACAGACAGATGGGCCACCAGACCACGCCTCACCCCCTCTTTTGCAACCTTCGGATGAGGTCCGCCAGTTTAGCGAGGGCCATGCCCCGATGGCTCGTCGCGTGCTTCTGATCCGCGGTCAGCTGCGCCATCGTGCACCCTAGGTCGGGCAGAAAGAAGATGGGATCGTAGCCGAATCCTCCCTCGCCGGCGGGTTCGCAGGCGATCCTGCCCTCTCGAACCCCTTCGACCGCCTCCAGCGTTCCGTCCGGTCCCGCCAGGGCCACCCACACTCGAAAGCGAGCGGTCCGCCGCTCTTCGGGCACGTCGCACAGTTGCTCGAGGATTCTCCGCATCTTCTCCGGAAACGGGGTCTCCTCGCCTGCGAAGCGCTTGGAGTACAGGCCTGGCGCGCCGTTCAGGGCGTCGATCTCCAGTCCGGCGTCGTCGGCCACGGACCACTCGCCGGTGTGGTCGCACGCCGATCGTGCCTTCAGAATCGCGTTCTCCCGGTACGTCGAGCCCGTCTCTTCGGGCTCCGGTGCGCCGGGGAAATCCTCCAGGGTGAGCACTTCGAGGCCCGGGAACGAGCGACTCAGGATCGTGCGCATCTCGCCGCCCTTTTTGAGGTTGTGGGTCGCGATCACGAGTCGTTCAATCTTCATAGGCTCCGATGTCGCTCCTGAAGCGCTTGCCGTCGAACTGTACGAGATCGGCCAACTTGTAGGCCCGGCGCCTGGCTTCCTGGACCGTGGGTCCGAGCCCTGTGGCTCCGAACACCCTACCCCCGGCCGTCACCAGGTCGCCGTCGCGCCGCGCCGTACCGGCGTGGAACAGGATCGTGTCGGATGGAACCTCGGACGGCACCACGATGGGCAGTCCTTTGGCGTAGGCTCCCGGGTAACCGCCGCTGGTCAGCACCACCGTCACCGCCGCCTCGGGACGCTCGCCGATCGGCTGCGGCCGGCCGCCTCGACCGGTCTCCAACAGGAGTTCGTAGAAGCCGTCCCCGAGCCTCGCCACGACGCTCTGCGTTTCCGGGTCGCCGAACCGCACGTTGTACTCGAGGCAGAAAACCTCGCCGTCCTGCACCATCAAGCCGCTGAAGAGCACGCCACGGTAGTCGAGCCCGCGCTGGCTCAGCGCCCGGAGAATCGGCGCGACGATCTTCTCCTCGGCTTCGCGCACCAGATCCTCCGTGACCCAGGGCGTTGGGCTCACGGAACCCATGCCGCCGGTGTTCGGTCCTCGGTCGCCGTCCTCGGCGCGTTTGTAATCCTGAGCCACGGGCAAGCTCCAGTAGGCTTCTCCAGAGCAGACCGTGAGCAGGCTGAACTCGCGGCCTTCGAGGCGTTCCTCCACGACGACGGTGCGCCCTGCCTCGCCGAACTCGAGCTCCACCATCGTGCGCTCCAGTGCCAGCAGAGCTTCGCGGAGATCGTTGCAGACGGTGACGCCCTTCCCCAATGCGGCTCCGCTGGCCTTGACCACCGGCCGCTTCCCCATCTGGTGGAGGGTCTGCACCGCCTCCTCGCCCTCCGAGAAAGAGCGGCAAACGCGGCCCCAAGCCGTCGGAACGCCGGCTTCAACCATCAGCTCCTTGGCGAACGCCTTGCTTCCCTCCAGCAGGGCCTCCCTCTTGCCGGGCCCGAAGCAGACGAGCCCCTCCGACCGGAGAACGTCCGCCAAACCTTCCAGAAGAGGGTTCTCTGGGCCAACCAGCACCAAGTCGGCAGCGATGTTCCGGGCGAGACGGGCGACCTCGGCGAGGTCCGCGACGTCTCCGGGGTGGCACTGGCCGATCTCTTCGATGCCCGGATTGCCGGGTAGCGCATGCACCTCGCACTCCCTCGCGAGTTTCCAAGCCAGGGCGTGCTCGCGTCCTCCGGAGCCGATGATGAGTACCTTGTTCATAGCTTGAGGTTGACGAAGCGCGCGAACGCCGGCTGGAAGCCGATCTTCACCACTCCCGTCGGCCCGTTCCGATGCTTCGCGATGATGATTTCGGCCTCGTGGGCCGTGTTCACGTCCTCCAGCTCCCTCGCGCGCTCCTCGGGGCGGGCGTAATACGCCTCGCGGTAGATGAACATCACCAAATCGGCCTCGGCCTCGATGGATCCGCTCTCGCGCAGGTCGCTGAGCTGCGGGCGCTTGCCTTCGCGCGTTTCGACGCTGCGGCTGAGCTGACTGAGAGCCACCACCGGCACGTTGAGGTCCTTCGCCACGGCCTTCAGCGACCGGGCGATCTCCCCAACCTCCTGCACCCGGTTCTCCGTGCGCCGAGTGGCTCGCATGAGCTGGAGGTAGTCCACGACGATCATGGTCAGTGCTCCATGCTGCTGTTGCAAGCGCCTGCACTTGCCCTTGATCTCAAGCCCATTGACTTCCGACGAGTCGTCGATGAAGATCGGCAGGGTCGTGAGCTCCTCGCACGCGTCGACGATCTTGTTGTAGTCGGCATCCGACAGATCCGAGCTCTTGAGTTTCTCGCCCTGCACTCCGCTGATCATGGACACCAGCCTCCGAACGAGCTGCGCCCCGCTCATCTCCAAACTGAAGATGGCGACGGGTCCCCTGCGCTTCCGCGCCACATTGAGGGCGAAGTTCAGGACGAGAGCGGTTTTTCCCATGGAAGGCCGAGCGGCAACGATCACCAGGTCGCCCGGGTAGAAGCCCGTCGTCATGTCGTCGAGGCTGTAAAAGCCCGACGGGACGCCGAGCATCGGCTCGCCGCTCTCCAGGATCTGGTCGACGTCTCGGAAAAACTCGGTCGCCAGATCGCCGACCGCCTGAAAATCCTTGCCAAGACGTTTGGAGCCAACCTCGAAAACGAGGCGCTCAGCCTCGTCGACCTTGCCGTCGACATCGGGGATCGACGGCGACCGGGCCAGGCCGGCGATGGCCCGCCCCGCGCTCTCGAGCTTGCGGAGGGTGGACTTCTCGAGCACGATCCGAGCGTAAGGCACCGCGTTGGCCGCGCTCGGAACCGACTCCATCACTTGCACCAGATAGTCGACGCCTCCCACCTGCTGCAGCGTGTTGCGTGCCTCAAGCTCGGCGCGGAGGGTCAGAAGATCCACGGGCTTGCCGGACCGCAGGAGCTGGACGATCGAGCGATAGATCTCCTGGTGGGCCGGTTGGTAGAAGTCCTCGTCGGCAATCAGCCCGGAGACCTCTTCGGCAGCCCGGCTGGACAGCAGCATGGAACCGAGGACGCCCATCTCGGCCTCCAGGCTGCGCAGGGGAATCAGCTCGTCGAAGGACTGCTCCATGACCCTCCGGATCACCCATTATGGATGATCCGGGGTCCTCAGGCTGCGAGATCGATCCGGCGTCCGAGCCAACGCCGCAGGCGTTGCAACAGGCTCGGCCTTGCGACCGTGCTCACCCGCGCGCGGGACATCGCGCTCGCGAGTTCGGGGCACCGCTCCACAAGCTCGTTCAGGCTCCGCTCGATCCTCTCGGCGTCGTGATCGAACGCGCCGTGCCACCGGCACACGAAGCACTCGCCGTTGGGAATCGCGTTGAGCGCGCCGCACAGGGGACAGCGCTTCAGGTGCTCCGCAGCGAGCGTTCGAACCGGAGCTTGAGGATCGGATTGGCGGATGCTGAACCAGTTGCCCATCGGCCTTCGATCCTAAGCATCGGCAAGCCGAAGGGCGAACTTGAACGTTGGAAACCGGCATTTCTGCGCAAATCTACGGCGATCGGTGGCTTCGGCGCTGGTGCTCGGTTTCCGCCTCGTGCGGCTCGTAGTGGATCTCCACCTTAGCCCCTCCGAGAGCCTCGCTGACCTCTTCCTCGATGCGCTCCGCGATGTTGTGCGCCTCCACGAACGTCAGGTTGTCGTCTAGGGTTACGTGCAGCTCGACCCTGCGGTCGGTGCCGACGTCGCGCGTCCGCAACCGATGGTAGCCGCGCACATCCGGATGGAGGTCTAAGACTGCCCGCACCTTGGCGACCTGCTCCTCGGGCAGGGCGCCATCCATCAGCGGGTGCACGACGGCTCGCAGCTGCCGCACGGCGGAAAACAGAGCCAGAACCGCGAAGAGAATCGCGAGAAGTGGATCAAGGAGGACCCACCCGGTCGCGCCGACGGCGATCATGCCCGCGAGCACTCCGGCCGACGCCAAACTGTCTCCCTTCAGATGGATCGCCTCGCTCACCAGAACCGTGGAGCCGGTTCTCCTTCCCACATCGCGAAGGAACCGAGCCATCAGCGTGTTCGACACCAAGGCGTATCCCATCGCGATCGCCCCGAAATCCCAGCGGATGGCCTCCGGCGAACGGAATCGCAGGAAAGCCTGCCCGAGGATGTAGAGACAGGATGCGGCAACGACGAGCATCTGGAAGGCGCCCGCAAGCATCTCGGCTTTGCCGTGCCCGAACGGATGGTCCTCGTCCGGCGGGCGGCTGGCGAGCCGCAGGGTGAATACCGCGAGCGCAGACACGCCCACGTCCACTAGGGACTGCAGCGCCTCCGAGAGAACGCTGACGCTGTGGCTGGCCCACGCCGCCCACAGCTTGATCGCTACAACCAACGTCGTGGCCAAGAGGGACAGCCAGGCTGCTGCGCGGGCCGTAGCCATGCCCGACATTATGGAATCACTCCCTTGAGACCTCGCTGAGAAGGCAAAAGGAGAACGTCGGATGTTCAGCATGATCGCCTATGCCCTCGCCGCATTGGCCGTCGCCATCGTCGTAACGTTGCTCGCGCTGCTGCTCACGCCGATGCGCCGGAAGGACGAGGCGCGGCCGGGCATGACCTTTGGCCTTTCGCTGTTCTTGCTCGGGGCCGCGCCCTTCGTCTTCTGCGAGGTGCAAACGGCCGTTTGGGGCAAGGCGCTGGAGAGCGTTGCCGAGGAGGGCTACTACGAGGCCGGACTCGGCGGAGAGCCGGCCTATCACAAGGTCGTGCTGTTCCAAGGCAACGAGGCCACCCTGCTCGTCGTCGGCAGAGAGCCCAGCGATTGGGGTGGCGAGGACAGGCCCAGCGCGTGGGTGTACGCGAAGAAGGACGGGAACGATTGGGTCCTGGACCACTCGAAGGCCATCACCAGCGACCGCCAGAACCGCGATGGCATCCGGTTTCCGCCTTACTGGTAACCTGCCTTCGTGCCATCGCCAGATCGAAGGATCACCTTTCTCGGGGCCGCGCAGACCGTCACGGGATCCCGCCATCTCCTCCAGGTTTCGGGACGGAATCTGCTGATCGACTGCGGGATGTTCCAAGGAGCCCGCGAACTCCGGGACCTCAACTGGTTGCCGTTTCCGATCGATCCCGGGTCCTTGGATGCGGTTTTGCTGACCCACGCCCACCTGGACCACTGCGGATGGCTGCCGCGCTTGGTGGACGAGGGCTATCGGGGTCCCGTCTTCTGCACGCGAGGCACCGCCGCGGTGGCCCGGATCAGCCTTCCCGACTCCGGTCGGCTCCAGGAGGAAGAGGCCCGGTACTACAACCGGAAGGGACTCAGCAGGCACGGGACGGCACTTCCCCTCTACACCGAGCGGCAGGCGTTCGCCGCTCTCAAGCACCTCCGTCCATGCCGCTATCGCGAGTTCGTCGACCTGCCAGGGGGCACCACCTTTCGGTTTCTGCCCGCGGGCCACATCCTCGGTTCTGCCTTCATCGAGCTCTACTTCGCCGACGGACAGAGGATCCTCTTGAGCGGAGACCTGGGCCGAAGGAATCGGCCCATCCTCATCGATCCCGAAGTTGTGGATTGGGCCGAGTACCTAGTCCTCGAAAGCACCTACGGCGACAGGAACCACCCGCCGGAGGATCCGCAGGACGTTCTGGAGAGGCTCCTGAACGACGCGCTGCAAAACGGTCGCTGCATCCTTGTTCCCAGCTTCGCCGTGGGACGGACCCAGGAGGTCCTGTTCCACATCCGCAGCCTGCAGGAGCAGGGTCGGGTCGGGCGGATCCCGGTGTATGTCGACAGTCCGATGGCCACCAGCACCACGCTGCTCTACCTGGAGAGCCCTGACGACCAGGACGACGAGATGCGCCTGCAGCTCGCCGAACAGGAGAATCCGTTGCGCCCGGACCGCCTGGAGTTCGTGCGCGACGTGAACCAGAGCAAGGCCATCAATTCCATGGATGGACCCATGGTGGTCATTTCAGGCTCAGGGATGTGCAACGGCGGACGCATCACCCACCACCTTCTGAACAGGCTGCCCGATCCCTCGACGATCGTGCTGTTCACGGGATACCAAGCCGAGGGCACGCTCGGTCGGGAGATTCTTGAGGGCGCCCCGGAAGTGCTGATCCACAAGCGCCCTGTTGCCGTGCGGGCTCAGATCGAGCAATTGAGCTCCCTGTCGGCGCATGCCGATCAGGCGGAGATCCTCGAATGGCTCGGAAACTTCAAGGAGCCTCCCAAGACCACCTTCCTGGTGCACGGCGAGCTGCAGGCTCAGCAGGCTCTACAGAGCCGGATTGAATCGGATCTGGGCTGGAGGGTCCACATCCCGGAACATGCCGAAACCTTCGCGCTGGGGTGAACCGACGCTGCGGGCTTTTGGGGTAAGGGTAGCGGCATGAAAGCCGTGGTGTTGCGCGGTCCGGGAGACTTGGCGTTGCTGGACGTTCCGCAACCCTCCTGCCCGCCGGGGCACGCCGTCGTGAGGATGACGCACTGCGGGATCTGTGGCAGCGACGTGCGTTACCTGCGCGGGGACAACCCGTGGGCCAAGCAGACCCTAGGGGAAAAGCGCCCCAACCCGAGCAACATCATTCTTGGCCACGAGGCTTCCGGCGTCGTGGAGCGCGTGGCCGACGACGTGGATCCGAAGTGGGTCGGCAAGCGAGTGGCCTTGGTCGCCTTCGGCACCTGCGGGACGTGCGAGTTCTGCCGGACTGGACGAGAGCAGCTGTGCCCGAACACGCAGCACCTCGGCCATGGAGCCGGCTGGACGGACAGCCCCTACTGTTACGGCGGAATGGCGGAGTACGTGCCGATCCTCGCGTCGTGGTTGCAGGAGTTGCCGGAGAGCGTGGACAACCTCGCGGCTTCCGTTCTTGATCCGCTCGGCGTGGCGGTGCACGCCGTCCGCCGTGCCATCCGCCGGCCAGGGTTCTCGCTGCTCGTCGTCGGGGCGGGACCGGTGGGTGCTCTAGCGGTCCCCGTGGCTCGCGGATTCGGTGCATCCCGCGTGACGGTGGTCGATCTTCAGGATGCCGCCCTGCGGGTCGCCATTGCGATGGGAGCGGACGAGACGGTGATCGGCTCGGATGCCGAGCTCTCCTTCCGCGCCTTGGCGGCCAACGACGGACGCAGGTTCGATGCGATCCTCGACACGGTGGGAGCGCCGATCGGCGTGTACCTGCCGCTGCTGGAGCGCGGCGGCACGATGGTCACGCTGACGGTGCGCGACGAGCCCCAAACCTGGCCCACCCAGTGGCTGGCCGGGGAAAGGACCCTCACCAGCTCCTGCAACTTTGGGTGGGAGGACTACGAATGGGCCGTGCGGATGCTCTCCGAAGGCACCGTCGATCCCAAGCCGATGATCACGCACCGTTTCCCTCTCGTTCAGGCCGTCGAGGCTTTCCAAGTGGCCGAAAACAAGGACCGCTCCGGCGCGGTCAAGGTTGTGCTGGAGGGCGCAACGGGGTTGGAACTAGGCTGAACGATCGGTTGTTGGGTATAGTTCGTTCATCCCCCAGGGCACTCCGAACACGAAGGACTTTATGTCGCAGACGCCGCAACCCAGAACTTCCAACGTGCCGCTCCCCAAAATGAGGCGCGGCCTCAAAGGGTTTTTCCACGATGTCTCCCGCGAGATGAAGAAGGTGAACTGGCCCAGTCGGCCCGAGACGAACCGTCTGACCGGCGTGGTGCTTGCCGTCTGCGGGATCGTGGTGCTGATCCTGACGGTGCTGAACTACCTCTGGGACTTCGTCGTCAACGCGCTTACGAAGGGATTCTGAAATGGCGAGAGCTTGGTACGCCGTGCACACCATCGCCGGCCACGAGAACAAGGTCAAGGACGTCCTCACCCGCCGCGCCCAGGTGGAGGGCTATTGGGACACCGAGGATGGCATCAAGGAGATCCTGATTCCGGTGGAGCAGGAGCTGACGACCCGCGCGGGAAAGCGGGTCGTGGTGCCTCGCAAGGTCTTCCCCGGCTACATCCTCATCAATATGGACCTGACCGACGAGACGTACAAGCTCGTCAAGTCCACGAGCGGTGTGACGGGCTTCGTCCAGAGCGGCAACAAGCCGGTGCCGCTGGAGGAGTACGAGGTCCAGCGCATCCTCAAGAACCTCCAGGAGAGCCAGGAGGCGCCCAAGGTCGCTTTCGCCAAGGGGGACACGATCCGGGTCGTGGAGGGGCCCTTCGGAGACCTCACGGGCAAGATCGAGGAGGTCAACGCCGATCGCGAGAAGCTCAAGGTGCTGATCTCGCTCTTCGGGCGCGAGACGCCCGTCGAAGTCGACTTCAGCCAGGTCGAGAAGCTCTGAGACCGGGATGGCTCCTGCTCGCAGCCGGTGGATCGTGGGCCCTCGCGACCCGGCGGCGGAGCGCCTGCTGGCCGATGCTCTCGGCATCCACCGGCTGTTGGCCGTGGTGCTGGTCGCTCGGGGCTATTCCGAGCCCTGTGAGGCGGCCAGGTTTCTCAACCCTTCCCTGGACGACTTGGGCGATCCCGCGCTGCTCCCCGACTTCCACCGGGGTCTGTCGCTGATTCTGGCTGCGCGGGAGCGTGGGGACAGAATCTTCGTGCACGGCGACTACGACGTGGACGGTGTCTGCACTGCAACCCTCCTAGGGCATTTTCTCAAGAAGATCGGGTGCGACGTCCACGTCCACGTTCCCCATCGCGAGCGGGAGGGGTATGGCATCCACCTGAGCATCATCGCCGAAGCCGTCGACAGAGGCGCCAAGCTGTTCGTCACGGGAGATTGCGGCATCTCGGCGCACGAGCAGGTGAGGGCGGCCAAGGAGGCCGGCATGGCTGTGGTGGTCACGGATCACCACCATGTGCCGGAGGCTTTTCCCGAGGCCGACGCTGTGATCAACCCTCACCGCGGCGACTCTCGGTACCCTTTCGCGGACCTGTGCGGATGCGGCGTGGCCTTCCGGTTCTGCGAGGGGATCACCCGCGAGATCGGATGGCCGATCGACAAGTTCCGGAGGCGGTATCTGGACCTCGCAGCGCTCGCCACCGTGGCGGACGTGATGCCGCTCGTTGGCGAGAACCGCATCCTGGCCAAGCACGGTTTGCAGCGCTTGGAGCGAACGCCCTGGGTCGGCTTGAGGGCGCTCTTGGAGAAATGCGGTCTGCTGGACAAAAGGCCTCTCACGAGCCACGACGTGGGCTACCGGCTGGGGCCGCGCATCAACGCGGCCGGGCGCATCGACGACGCGATTCTGGCGCTGCGGCTGTTGCAGAGCGAAGCCATGGATCAGGCGCGGGCGCTCGCCGAGGAGGTCGACCGGTTGAACGCCGAGAGGCAGCGGTTGCAGAATCGGGCCGTCGAGGAGGCGGTGGCCAGGATCGAAGCGCAGAGGTGGGAGGATCTCCCCCTGCTGATGCTGGAGGATCCAGCTTGGAACGGAGGCGTGATCGGCCTGATCGCCGGCAAACTGCGGGAGCGATACTGGAGGCCGGCGTGCGTCGGGACGCTGGACGGCGACGGCAGGTTCAAGTTCTCCGCCCGGTCGGTTCCCGGTTTCCACCTCGCGGAGGCGATTCGAGCCCACGAGCCGTTGCTTCGGGGTGGCGGCCACGCCCTGGCGGCAGGGTTCAGCGTGGATCCCTCGATGTTGCAGCAGGCCAAAGAGGCGTTGCTGGCTTACGCCTCGCAAATCCTGTCGGCGGACGACCTGGTGCCGACCGTGGAGGCCGTAGCCGAGGTCTCGCTGCGGGATGTCGACCTTGAGGCGGCGGAGGCCCTCGAGCAGCTCGAGCCTACGGGAGTCGGCAACAGCCGGCCGACGTTCGTCGCCCGCAGGGTCGGTGTCTCCCGGGTGACCGCCACGCGGTCCCCGAACGCGGTTGTTCTAGATCTGATCGCCGAGGATGGAAGGGTGGTGCGGGCGGTGAGCTTCAACGATGCGGAAGCCTGGCGCCAAGCCTCGCTGGACGAGCCCTACGACGTTGTTTTCCTGCCGGAGGTGAACCGGTTTAACGGCAGGACGAGCCTAAACCTCAAGGTGGTCGACACCAAGCCCTCGGACTAGTTCCGCTCCAAGGTCGCCCACAGGTCGGTGACCACGGATCCTCGGCGGATCCTGATCTTGACGCGGTCTCCGACTCGGAGCGAGGAGATCGCGCGAGCGAATCCGATTTGGTTTCTCACCGGCAGATCGCCGATCTGCAGGATCACGTCTCCCGGCTTCAGCCCAGCCTGCTCCGCCGCCGAGCCTGGTCTGACGCCTTCCACCAAGGCTCCCCCCGATGGTTCGTCCCTGCAGAGCACCCCCAAGGCGGGCCGTTCCACCCGACCCAAGGGCGACGCAAGTCCGTCGACGGCCGTTCGAAGCGGCTCTCTGCCCACGGCGAACGCCACCAACAGCTTGGTGGGGCCCAAACGGGCGGGGGGATCGGACTTGGGTCCTATTCCTCTTGCAATGGCTCCGAGGGAGCTTCCCTGCGATTGCGGGGAGAGCGTTGCTCCCAGGATGCCGAACAGCTGGCCGCCCGTAGTGATGAGCAATGCCCCTGCTATCGGCTCGGTAGAGGGCGGCTCGAACCAAATCTCCGAGAGTTCGACCACCTGTCGGCCAGCGCCGACGACGCCGACGCGATCGGCAGACGCCAGTTGCGCGCGGAACGGCCCGGACGGTACCAGACCGACGAGAATGGCCCCTGGGGCGAGATTCTGGCGCGCGAGCGCCATCGGCCGCATGCCAGGGATCGGTCCTCGCGAAGACACCCAAGCCGCCAACCCAGTCACGCCGTCGTCCGCCTTGAAGCGCAGCCTCAACCTTCGGCCATCCGCGAGAATGGCCTCGATCTCCAGACCCCCGGCTAGGCGCGAATGCCCCACGAAGGTTCCTTGCTCGTCGATCAGGGCCAACACCCCGACGCGGCGATCGTTCTCCAAGACGTAGGCCACCGAGGGCTGGACGTCGCGGTAAACCCGCTCCAAGGTCGCGTCCTGGCCGACCGGAGCGAGCAGAATTGCCGCCAAGGTCAGTTTATCCGCCCACCAGAACATTCGCTGAGGTCTCCAACTCGACGGCGGCCGCCGCGCCGGTCTCCGTGTCCTCGGTGTTGTTGATCAGCACGATCTGCTCCTCGTCCCCGTCTTCGGTCTGCGCGGAGAGGGCGGCCTGCTCCTCCTGGATGAGCGCAGGGCCCTCCTGCGCTGCCTGCGCGGCCAAGGCGGCGGCGTCGGAACGGACCAGAGCCGACTCTTCGACCGAGACCAAGTTGGTCGGCCCCCGGCGTTCCTCACGATCGGCTCGGGCCACCGCGGCGAACTGCACAGCCCGGTCTGGCCGCACATGCGTCGCGCTCTCCGGGAACCTCGGGACCTCTTCGGGTCCAGCGATGCCGAGCGGCTCGTTCGGAGCCGAGGCGACCGGACGTTCCAGGACGGGCACGGGCTGCGAGGATCGAACGCTGCCAGCGAGCCAATAGGCCAGCAGGAACAGCGAAGCCGCCGCGGGAACGCTCCAAGCCCAGGGGGTTCGTGGGGCGCCGCGAAGGCTTTCGGCGAGGATGCGCCGCCTGAGATGCTCGATTCCGGTCTGCGGGCTCAGGCTTTCGGCCCTCAAGGAATCGAGGCCCATTTTCACGACCCTGCCGATCTCATCGGAGCCCCATGCGGGCTCCTCCCGCCGCTCACGCAACCATCGTCCGATCATGGCGTCCTCTTCATCAGCTCGGCGACCTTGTCCCGGAGAGCCCGCCTCGCTCGGAGTACCCGCAGCTTGACGCCGCCGACCGTGGTTCCCACGATCTGCGAGATCTCCTGATAGTCCTTCTCCTCGAGGTCCCGCAGAACGATCATCGTGCGATGGTGCGGCGGCAGCTCGGCCAACGCGATCCGGATCAACCTGCCCACGCGCTCCCTCTCCAAATTCTCGGCTGGATCCTCCTGGGCGTTTCCCACGGTCATCCAATCCAGCGCACCCGTGGCTTCCTGCTGCTCGAGAGAATGCCTGCGGTTGGCCATGCGGGCCCGGTCGGTGGCCAAGTTGGTGACGATCCGCACGAGCCAAGTGGTGAAGCGGGCCTCGTCCCTATACCGGTGCAGATTCTGGTAGGCCTTGAGGAAGGCGTCCTGCGTCAGATCCTCCGCGTCGTCCTTCCTGCCCGTCATGCGGTAGGCGATTCGGTAGACCATCACGCGGTGTCTCTCGAAAAGGCGTTCGAACGCACCGAAATCGCCTTCGCGGGCCTGACGCACCAACGCCTCGTCGGAATCCATCGATCCGGAATGGGCCACGTTCCCGACCAGGCTGGCCGCGTTCACCTTGTCCTCCTTGGCTTCGCGATCATCCATCGGTTTGACGCCGGTTCCCAGCCCCCGTTTCGGAGGCGCCTCTCGCGCCGGCCGTTGGCGGAACGTCCACGATCACGGTGACAGGGCCGTTGCAGGCCGCTTGCACCTCCATGTGGGCTCCGAACACCCCCGTCTCCACCCGGCATCCGAGCCTCCGAAGCTCCTCGACCATCCGGTCGAAGAGCTCCCTGCCTCGCTCGAAGGGGGCGGATTCGGAGAAGCTGGGTCTCCGATTCCGCGCGGTGTCCCCGTACACGGTGAAGTTCGACACAGCCAGGACCTTGGCCTCGCCGGAGTCCGGGAGGTCCTTCAGAGCGACGTTGATCCGACCGTCCTCGTCGTTGAAGATGCGCAACCCCCACAGGCGATCGGCCATCTTGGCCGCCTCGTTCGGGCCGTCGTCCCGGTGAGCCGCCACCAGAGCGAGCAAGCCCTTGCCGCACCTGCCAACCACCTTGCCATCGACCCACACCTCGGCCCGGTCGACGCGCTGCACCACGGCCCTCACTTTTCGGAGGTCCTCCCCATCGCCCGTAGAACGCTGATGACGTCCGAACACTGGCTGACGCGCGTGATCATCGTCGTGAGATGCTCCGTGCCGGTGACGTCGATCGTGATCTCGAGCTCCGCCGTGTTGTTCGACCGCGTTCGAACCCTCGCGCCGGAAACGTTGGTCTTCGACTCACCGAAGATCGTGCTGATGTCCATCAGCAACCCTGGACGGTTCACGGCGACGATCCGGAGCATCACGCCGAAGTGGTCCCCGGTCACCGGCCATTCGAGCGGCATCAACCGGTCCGGCTCGGCTTCTTGGAAGTGTTGCGCGTTCGGACAGCTGCACCGATGGATCACGATGCCGCGCCCGCGGCTGATGTAGCCCACGACGTCGTCGCCCGGAATCGGGTCGCAGCATCGGCCCCTGCGGAGCATCACGTGGTCCACGCCCCCCGTGGCGAGCACGAGCTTGCCCTCCTTCGTGCGGGAGGTCTGGATCTGATCCACCTTCGCCGGTTCCGCCAAGGCTCCCCGCAGGCGGTTCACGGCGCTGTGCACCGAGAGCAACCCGGCTCCGATCTTGGCGAGCAGGTCCGTGGCGTTCTCGCATCCCTCGTACTGTCCGGCGAGCGCCTCGAGCTTCTCCTCTCCCAGATACTCGCGAGCCTCCAAGCCCATGCTGCGGAGTTCCCTCTCCAGCAACTCCCTGCCTCTGGCCGCGTCCTGGGCTTTGTTGAGCTTGCGGAAGTAGCTGCGGAGCTTGCTGCGGGCGTGAGCCGAGCGAACGAACTCGATCCAGTCCAAGCTCGGCTGAGCGTTGGACCTCGTGATGATCTCGACGACGTCGCCGTTCTGCAACTTGGTGTTCAGCGGAACCAAGATCCCGTTGACTCTGGCGCCAACGGTCGTCAGTCCGATCTCGGTGTGCACCCGAAACGCGACGTCCACCGGGGTGGAGTCTTTCGGGAGGTCGATGACGTCTCCGTTGGGCGTGAAGACGAACACCTGTTCGGAGAAAAGGTCCGTGGAGAGGGAACGCATGAAGTCGGTGCCTCCCCTGTTCTCCATCGACCAGTCGACGAGTTGCTCGCGGAGCTTGCCCAGTCTCGCGGTCTCCTCTGGCGAGAAGTGGCCCTCCTTGTAAGCCCAGTGCGCGGCCACGCCGAACTCCGCGATTTCGTGCATCTCCCGAGTGCGGATCTGCACCTCCAGAGGATCGCCGTTCGGTCCCACGACCTTCGTGTGCAGGCTCTGGTAGCCGTTGGGCTTGGGCTTGGAGATGTAGTCGTAAAAGAACCCCTGAACCGGCTTCCAGAGGGCGTGCACCACTCCGAGGCTGCGATAGCAGTCGTCCTTGTTCTGCACGATCACGCGGATCGCCAACAGGTCGTAGATCTCCTCGAACCGCAAGCCCTGCTTCACCATCTTGTTGAAGATGCTGTACAGGTGCTTCGGGCGTCCGGTGACCTCGATGTCCCTCAGCCCTGCCTTGGTCAGCTCCTCCTTGAGCAGCACGATGGCGTCGTTGACCTCCCTCTCCCGTTGGGACCGGCTCTTGGCGACCAGCTCGGTGATCTCGCGGAACTCCTCCGGGTGCAGGTACTTGAAGGCGAGATCTTCGAGCTGCCATTTGATCTGCCAGATTCCCAGGCGCGCAGCGAGGGGCGCATAGATCTCCAGCGTTTCCGAGGCGATGCGAGTGCGCCGTTCCGCCTTCTTGATTCCCTCCAAGGTCTGCATGTTGTGGAGGCGATCCGCGAGCTTGATCACCATGACCCGGAAGTCCTGGGCCATCGCCAGGAGCATCTTGCGGAGGCTCTCGCCGCTGCGGGTTACGGCCGCCTGTCGCCTCCGGGTCGGCGTCATGCCGGCGAGGTAGTCCTTCCCAAGCTTGGTGACGCCCTCCACCAGCATTCGTACCGTCGCGCCGAACTCGCGCTCGACGTCGCGCGGAGTCACCTTGTTGACGTTGCCCGGGCTGTCTTCGACGGTGCCGTGCAACAGGGCGGCCACGAGCGTGTCGTCGTCCATGTGCAGCTGCGCCAANATCCGCGCGACCGCCAGCGGATGAACGATGTACTTCTCCCCGGATTCCCGCAGCTGACCCTGGTGGGCCCACTCGGCGAAACGGTAGGCGCGGCGGATTCTCGCGAGGTCGGCGTCGGGCCGAACCGCCAAGAACGACTCCAGCAACTGGGAGAGGTCTTCCGGCTCTTCCCAATGGGGGTCGGACAGGTAGGCGGGTTCAGCCAGGCTCATCGTCGGTGCGTCACCTCCAACCAACGACGAACCGCCTCCGCCTGTTCCGGAGTGTCCACCGCGCTCTCCGAGGCTTCCACGGGAACCATCCGGATGTGGAACCCGTGCTCCAGGAAACGCAGCTGCTCCAGTCCCTCCGTGCTCTCCAAGGGGCTAGGCCCCCAACGGGGAAACGCCAGCAGAGCCTCTCGGGAGTAGCCATAGATGCCGACGTGCTTCCACACTGGTGCGGCCCTTTCGTTTCGGGCATAGGGTATGGCGTGCCGGCTGAAATACAGCGCCCGAGAGTCCAGCGCCAAGGCGACCTTGACGACGGCCGGGTTCGGCTCCTCCTCGGGCGGACACTCGCAGAATCCGCTGCAGACAGCCGCGCCGGACCTCAGTCCCTCGGCCACCGCTCGGATTGCCGAGGGGCGGATGAGCGGCTCATCCCCTTGGATGTTCAGGTAGCCATCGAATTCGAAGCGTCCGGCGACCTCTGCGATCCTGTCCGTCCCCGAGGGGTGGTCGCTCCGAGTGAGGACGGCCTCTCCGCCGAAGGCGCTCACCGCCTCGACGATCTCTCGATCCGGAGTGGCCACCAGCACTCGATCCGTCGCCTCCGCCGCGAGGGCGGCTTCGTAAACCCACTGGATCATCGGCTTGCCCGACAGGTCCACGAGGGGCTTCCCTGGGAAGCGTGTGGAAGCCATGCGGGCAGGGATGACGGCCAGAAGCCTCACAGTTAACAGGATAGCCCATCTAGGGTGCGTCTGCCGAGGCGCCCTGCTCGCTCAGAAGGGTTCTTGCGAGCGCCGCGTCCGCCGTGGCCGTGCCCTTGCCCAGACCGATGGCGTCCATCGCCGAGCCTAAGCCGACCGCGCTCACCACGACGATGCGCCCGTCTGCGTCCGAGGTGCGGCAGATCGCAAGCCGGTAGGGCTCCCGGTCCCAGAACCAGTAGGCGGAGGGACCATCCTCCACTCGGGAATCCGGCTGGCCGTGCTCCCTCTCGTACTGCTCGACGAGGTCGTCGGGACGGTCTCGGGGAACGTCGTACTCAATGCGCAATGCAAGGACCACGACTCCCTTGGTCGCGATGACGCCGAAGCCCTCTCGCCCGTTGTCCCAGCCCTTGGCTCGGAATTCCTTCGAGAAGACCGAGGGTGGATCGTAGAACACGGCCGCGTTCCGAGGTCTGGGGAACACCTCCAAGGAGTCCTCGACGGTGTCCCCCGGCTTCACTTTGGATCCGTCCCGCCACAGACCCAGTCGCGTAGGTGGCAAGGGATCCGGGACCTGTTCGGCGTTGTAGCTGGGATCCTGACGAACGATGGGAACGCCGGAAGGCTGCGGACCGCATCCGGCTAAGCCAACCGCAACGAGCAAGAACGCGCGAACGCTACGATAGAGCCTCGGCATTCTCGGGCTCCGGGTCGACGACCTCCAACACCTTGTAGCGACAGAGGCCGGCGGGAGCCTCCACTTCCACCTCGATCCCAGGCTCTGCTCCGATGAGGGCGCTTCCCAGGGGGGAGGTGATGGACACGAGGTCCTTCGTCGGATCCGCCTCGAACGATCCCACCAGCGTCACCTCGATCTCCTCGTCGAATTCCTCGATCAGCAACCGCACCCGGCTTCCCAAGTGCGCGACGTTGGCGCCCGTTTCCGGCCGCTCGATGATCTTGGCGGTCTCCAACACCCGTTGCAGATCCGCGATGCGTCCCTCGAGGCGCGACTGCTTCAGCTTGGCCTCATGGTAAGCGGCGTTCTCCCGCAGGTCTCCGTGCGACTTGGCCTCCCGGATCGCCTCGGCGATCTGCGGGCGCTCCACGGACTTCAGGTGTTCGAGCTCCCTCTTCAGTTTCTCGAATCCGGTTCGAGTGAGCAGGACGTCTCTTGCCATGAGGTCAAGATTGTACATGAACCCGACGCCCGGTCCATCGGACGTCAGCGTGGTGATCGTCAGCCACAACACCCGCGATCTTCTGCGCCGCGCGTTGCAGAGCCTGCCCAAGGATTGCGAGGTGATCGTGGTCGACAACGCCTCGTCCGACGGATCCGCTGGGATGGTTCGATCCGAGTTCCCCGCAGTCCGGCTAGTGGTCAACGACGCCAACGTGGGATTCGGCGCCGCCAACAACCAAGGTTTGCGCTTGGCCTCCCGGCCGCTCGTGCTGTTGCTCAACTCCGATGCAGAGGCTCTTCCAGGAGCCGTGGAGGCTCTGGCGAGCGTGTTCGCGGATCCCGGGGTCGTCGGGGCGGGCGGAAGGTTGGAGTTCCCTGACGGCCGGCTGCAGGAATCCGCCGCCGGAGCGCTCACGTTGTGGGCCGTCTTCTGCGAGCAAACCTTGCTGGAGAAGGCTTTTCCGAGAGCGCCGGTGCTCTGCCCATACTGGCGGTCCGCTCGGCTCGTTCGGCTCGGGGTCGGCCCTTGGGAGGTCGAGCAGGTGATGGGAGCCTGCCTCATGCTGCGGCCGATCGAGTTCTTCGACGAGCGGTTTTTCCTGTATTGCGAGGACACGGAGCTCTGCCACAGGCTGAGGCGCCACGGGCGCATCCTGTACGTGCCTCAGGCTCTGTCTCTTATACACAT
>JAOACB010000040.1 GCA_026418055.1 Fimbriimonadales bacterium | reverse complement strand
GGTGCTGCGCACCGCGCTGGCCCTGAACTGCAGGGTGCCGCTGCGGTCGGTGTTCCACCGCAAGAACTACTTCTATCCCGACCTGCCGAAGGGCTACCAGATCAGCCAGTACGGCGAGACCAACCCCCTCGGATACCACGGGTTCCTCGAAATCCCGCTGCCCGACGGCGGCGCCAAGCGCGTGGGCATCCGCCGCGTGCACCTGGAGGAGGACACCGGCAAGCTGGTGCACATGGGCCCCGAGGGATCGGGGGTCGACTGCAACCGCGCGGGCGTGCCGCTGATGGAGATCGTCACCGACTTCCCCCCGGACATCCAAACCGCAGAGGAGGCCCGCGAGTACCTGGTGCAGCTGAGGCTCATCCTGCTGTACCTGGGCGTGTGCGACGGCAAGATGGAGGAAGGCTCGCTCCGCTGCGAGCCCAACGTGTCGGTGAGGCCGGCAGGATCCGACCGCCTGGGCACCAAGACCGAGCTGAAGAACCTGAACAGCTTCCGCAGCGTGCAGCTGGGCGTCGAGCACGAGATCCGGCGGCACATCGCGATCCTTGAGAGCGGAGGAACCGTGCCGCAGGAAACGCGCGGCTGGAACGAGCAGACCGAAACCAGCTTCCTCATGCGCCGCAAGGAGGAGGAGAACGACTACCGGTACTTCCCCGACCCCGACCTCGCGCCGATGGCCTTCACGGAGCAGGAGATCGAGCAGCTGCGCGCGGGCCTGCCCGAGCTGCCGCTGGCCAAGCGCCGGCGCTACCGCGAGAGCCTGGGTCTGAGCGACTATGACGCCGGCCTGCTGGTGGCCGATCCCCGCTGGGCCGCGTTCTTCGACGAAGCCGTCGCCCAGGGTGGAGACCCCAAGACCGTCTGCAACTGGATGAACTCGGACTTCGCCAAGGCGCTGAACGCCTCGGGCAAGACGGTGGACCAGGCGCCCGTCACGCCCGCCCACCTGGTGGACCTCTGCTCGCTCGTGGCGCGGGGCCGCATCAGCGGCAAGATGGCCAAAGGGGTGTTCGCCGAGGCGTTCCAATCCGGCCGCATGCCGTCGCAGATCGTCGAGGCCCAGGGTCTCACCCAGATCACCGACGAGTCGGCCATTCTGGAGCTGGCGCGCCGGGTGATCCGAGAGAACCCCAAGCCCGTCGAACAGTATCGGGCGGGGCAGGCGAACGTGGTCGGGTTCCTCATCGGTCAGCTGATGAAGGCCTGCCAGGGTCGCGCCAACCCGCAGACCGCCCGAAAATGCATCGAGGAGGCCCTGAACGAATGAAACCCCCGATTCCCACAGCGCTCGCCGCGGCGCTCGTTCTGCTCGCACCCGCGGCCGCACCCCAGGGCAACGAGCGCAAGGCTCCGCAGGGCCCGCCCTCCCGCGCCCAAGGCCACCCGGTCACCCCGGAGCAGAGGGAGCAGGCCCTCTGGACCACCGTCCACAACCGCTTCACCCTGCAGATGGACGTGTGGTTCAACGATGGGGACTTCCCGCGCTGCATCCAGCTGCTGCGCATCATGCACGCCAAGGATCCGCACGACTACGAAACCGTCACGGACCTCGGCTGGATGCTCGGCAACATTCAGAAGCACGACGAGGAGCTCGCGCTGTACCAGAAGTACCGGGCGATGTACCCCGACGACAAGGAGGCTCCGTACCCCGAGGCCGAGTTCTACTTCCGCAGGCGGCAATACGACAAGGTCATCCCGTTGCTGGAGCCGGTCCTCCCCAAGCGGCCCCACCCCAACAGCTATCGGATGCTGGCACACAGCTACGACCGAACCGGCCGACCCGAGGAGGCCGCGCGCGTCTGGCGCGAATACCTGAAGGTCAACCCCAACGACGAAACCGCGAAGCGCAACCTGAAGCGCGTCGAGGAGAAGATCGCCGGGGGCGGCCAGGGGAAGCCCTGAAACCCGTGTTATCCTGAATCCAGGGGATCTCCCAAGGAGGCTGACGATGGAACGCATCAAGCCGATCGATCTGGAACGGACGCCCATCCGCCGCGCCTTCCGCGGCTACCACCGCAACACGGTGGACCTGTTGCTGGGCCGCGCGTCGCGCACCATCGAGGAGCTGCTGAACGAGGAGCAGCGCCTCCGGGCCGAGAACGAGCGCCTCAAAGCCGAGCTGGAGCAGTACCGCAGCCTCGAGGCCACGATGAAGGACGCGCTGGTGCTGGCTCAGAAGGCCGCAGACGAAACCCGCGCCGCGGCCCACAAGGAGGCCGAATCCATCCTGGAGAAGGCCCGTCTGCAGGCGCGGCGCGAGCAGGAGGACGCCGCAGCCGACATCCGCCGCCTGAACGAGGAGTTCCAGAACCTCGAGCGCGAGTACCGAGCCTTCCTCGGCCAATACCGCTCGCTGCTCGCCCAGAAGCTCGAGGAGCTGGACCGCCTGATCGCCGGACAGACGCCGGCTCCGGCCGTGCGCGCCGCCGTCGCCGTGCCCGTGGACGAGGAGTCGGACGCGCCAACCGAGGAGGAGGCCGCCGTCCGTTGAGCGAGACGGTCCGCGTGCGCGTGCGCGTGACGCCGCGCTCCAGCCGCAACCGGCTGGAGAGGCGCGAGGACGGCAGCCTGCGCGCCTGGGTGCACGCCGCCCCTTGCGACGGAGAGGCCAACGAGGCCCTGCGCTCCCTTCTGGCCGAACGACTTCGGATCCCGAAGACGTCGTTGAGGTTGGTGGGCGGCGCGGCCTGTCGGGAGAAGACCTTCGAGGTGGACGGACTGGCCCCGCAGGAAGTCGAGCGAAGGCTGGCCGCCCCGCAGCCCTGACCACCCCCATGACCGATCCGCACAAGACCCAGAGCCTGCCCACGGATCCCAACAGGACGGTGATGACCCCCGGACCCACGTTCGAGGCCACCGTCACGATCAAGCCGATCCAGTGCCCCGTCTGCAAGACCTTCAACCCGGCCGGGGTCATGTTCTGCGTGGACTGCGGGCTGATCTTCGACCGCGCGCTTCCCGAAGACGCGTTCGGCGCGCCGAAGGTGCAGCTGCCCTGCCTGGTGGACTCCACCGGGAGGGAGCACGCGATCCGGCCGGGCCGCAACGCGGTCGGCCGAGAGGGCGACATCGTGCTGCCGGATCCCCGCGTCAGCCGCCGGCACGCAGCGATCATCCTGGAGGAGGGCCGCGTGACCCTGGAGGACTTGGGCAGCACCAACGGCACGACCGTCAACGGCCAGCCGCTGCCGCCCGGCCAGCAGCGGGAGCTGCAGCCCGGGGACAAGGTTGCCTTCGGCGGCGTGGAGACTGCGATCTCGTTCCCCGGCCAGGCGGGCGCCACCCAGCAGCCGCCCTCGCGGCAGACGGTCGCCCTGGAAGCCCCACCCGTGGCTGAGGCCGCCGCCTCGGAGCCGTCGCCGTCCGAGCCCCCGGCTCCCGCCTACCTGGTGGGAGACGGCCTGCGGTTGCCGCTGAAGCCGGGCCCCAACAGCTTCGGGCGCAAGGCGGAGAACGACCTGCGCCTCCCCGACCCCTACGTGTCGGGAAGGCACGGCCTGCTCGAGGTCGACGAGGAAGGGGTTTGGGTCACCGACCTGGGCAGCACGAACGGCACCTTCGTCAACGGGGAGAGGGTCGAACCGAACCAGCGCTTGCGTCTCAGCGACGGCGACCTCCTCAAGGTGGGCGGCTTGGAGCTGCGGATCGAGGTGCGCTGATGGACGAGATCACCGCCGAGTACCAGACCGAGCAACTGGCCGCGCTGCCGCCGCTGCGCGTTCGACCCAAGGTGACCGTCGCCGCGAAGACGGACCTGGGCCGCCTGCGCGAGAACAACGAGGACAAGTTCGAGTTCTTCCTGCCGGAGGACGAGGCCACCCTGGCCACCCGCGGCCTGGCGTTCGTGGTGTGCGACGGCATGGGCGGCCACGCGGCCGGGCAGATCGCGAGCGAGCTGGCCAGCAAGACGTTCCTCGACGTCTACTACGGCCATCCATCCACCGAGCCGGAGCCGGCCATGCGCTCGGCCGTCGCGGCCGCCAACCGCCTCGTCGCGGACGTGGCGCAGGCCGTGCCGTCGCGCAAGGGCATGGGAACCACGCTCAGCGCCCTGCTGCTGATCCAGGACCAGGCCTTCACGGTGCAGATCGGCGACTCGCGGGTCTACCGCCTCCGGCAGGGAACGCTCGAGCAGCTCACCCGAGACCACTCCTGGGTCGAGGAGGCGGTGCGCAGCCGCCTGATGACCCGCGAGGAGGCCGAGGTCCACCCGTACCGGCACATGCTCACCCGGGCCATCGGCAACGCCGACGACCCGCCGGACGTCGAGCTGTTCGACCTTCAGGCCGGAGACGTGTTCCTGCTGTGCACCGACGGCCTGACCAACCACGTGTCCGACGAGTCGATCGCGCTCACGCTGGGCACCCACGGACCTTCCGAAGCCGCGTGGAGGCTCGTGCAGGCCGCGCTCGCCGACGGAGGCAGCGACAACTGCACGGTGCTGGTGGTGCGCGTCGACGCCTTGGAGCCGGTCCCCGACGCGGGCCCGTCGGCGGACGAAGGGACCGCGGGGATCGGTCGGATCCTCTGACCGGTCGGCGCGACCGCCGACGGCCAGGGGTCCGCCGCTAGTTGCGCGAGGGGCCGCAGAAGTCGCTGTCGAGCGTGCGCCGCACCATCTCCCTGGCCCGGTGCAGGCGCGACTTGATGGCCGGGATCGACAGGTTCAGCCTCCGACTGACTTCGGGAGCCTGCACGCCTTGGATCTCCCGCAGCACGTACACCTCGCGGTAGATCTCGGGCAGCTGCTCGATGGCCTTGCGCACGCAGTCGTACACGCGGTCCTGCTCGACGACCTCGTCGGGCAACGGATCGTCCGCGACGGCCTCCAGCGCCTGGTTCTCCTCCAGCTGGGAGAACTGGATGATCGGCAGCAACGCCTCGCGGCGCTTGATGCGCGTGCAGACCCTGCGGGCGATCATGGCGAGCCAGGCGCGGAAGTTGCCCACGTCTCGCAACTGGTCCAGCGCGCGGTAGGCGCTGAGCAAGGCCTCCACGAGCGCGTCCTCGGCGTCCTCCTGGTTGCCGCAAACGCGCATCATTTGGCGGTAGACGGCGTCCTTGTGCTCGGCTACGAGCCTGTCGTAATCCACCGGCGGGCAGTTTACACCCGTTGCGCCAAGGCAGACCGGGGCCTATAATCGGGCGTCATGCGCGATCCCGCCACCTCCTTCGCCGCTCTGCGGCGGCGCTTCCTGCACCAGAAGACAGAGTCCGTCGACCGACTGATCCGCCGCGCGGAGGTGCAGCTGCGCTTCGCCCGCAACTACGCCGGCATCCAGCCCGAGCCGCGGCGCTCGGAATGGCTGGAGCTGGCGGCCCGCGCGGAGGCTCTGCTGGACGCCCTCCCGGCCGATCCGCAGGCCTTGGCGGAGGGCCTCCGGCAGGCCGAGGGGCTGCTGGCACCGGTCGGACGGGCCGCCAAGGGCCACACGGTCTGGTGCGTCGGCCACGGGCACATCGACATGAACTGGATGTGGAGCTGGCCCGAGACCGTGGCCGCCACCCACGACACCTTCGCCTCGGTGCTGCGCCTGATGCGCGAGGTGCCGGACCTCACCTACAGCCAGAGCCAGGCCAGCGTGTACGACCTGGTGGAGAGGCACTTCCCCGAGATGTTCGAGGAGATCCGCCAGCGCGTGGCGGAGGGCCGATGGGAGGTCACGGCCGTGCACTGGGTGGAGGGCGACAAGAACCTGGCTTCGGGCGAGGCGCTCTGCAGACACCTGCTGCTGACCCGCCGCTACTTTCAGGAAAAGTTCGGCCTGCAGCCCGAGGACGTGCCCATCGACTGGGAACCCGACACGTTCGGCCACGCCAACACGATCCCGTCGTTCCTGGCTCGCGCCGGCGTCCGCTACTACTACTGCTGCCGGCCCGGCGGCGGCGACGGACACGTCCGCACCGGCTCGGAGCGCCCCCCGGTGTTCTGGTGGCAGGCGCCGGACGGCTCGCGCGTGCTCGTGAACTACGAGCAGACTTGGTACAACAGCTACGTCCTGATCGGCGAGGACATCGCGGAGCCGCTGGTGCGCTTCGTGCAGCGGACAGGCTTCCGAGACTGGATGAACGTGTACGGCCTCGGGAACCACGGCGGCGGCCCCACCCGGGCGGAGGTCGCCTACCTGCTGGAGATGCGCGAGTGGCCGATCTATCCGAACGTGCGGTTCGGCACGGTCAAGGGCTACCTCGACGGCCTCCTCCGGCAAGCCGAGGAGGAGGGCATCCCCATCCCCGTGCTGGACCACGAGCTGAACTTCGAGTTCACCGGCTGCTACACCTCGCAGAGCCTCATCAAGCAGGCCAACAGGTTCGCCGAGAACCAGCTGCTGGAGGCCGAGGCGCTCGCGACGATGGCCAGCCGCCTCGAGGGGATGCCGTACCCCGCCGACAGGCTGCGCGAGGCCTGGACCAAGGCTCTGTTCAACCACTTCCACGACATCCTGCCCGGCTCGGGCGTTCGCGAGACGCGCGAGCACGCCATGGGCAACTTCCAGGACGCGGCGGCCGCCTGCGGCGCCGTCAAGCGCCGGGCCGGCAACAGGCTCTTCAGCGGCATCGACACCGCCTCGCTGCTGCCCGACGACGCCAACGGCCGCGCCGAGCGCGAGCGCATCGCCCGGGGCGAGGCCAACCCGCTCTTCGAGGCGGGCCCCGGCTGCGACTCTGGCGTCACGGGCTTCTCCATGGCGGCCACGGGCGGAAGGTGGTTCCGCCCGTTCGTGCTGTTCAACCCCTGCGCCTGGGACCGCCGCGACGTGGTGGTGGTGCGGATCTACGACCCCGAGTTCGACGTGCGAAGGCTGGTGGCGCGCGACGCCGATGGCCGCTGCGAGCCCGCGCTGCTGCTGGAAGAAGGGGACTACTGGGGGCACCGCTTCGCCAGAGTGGCGTTCGTCGCCGAGGTGCCGGCGCTGGGCTATGCGACGGTGCTGCTGGGCGAGGGCAGCTCCGACCTGGGCGGCGTGGAGGGTGGCCCTTGGGCCTTCATGGTGGACGGTTCGACCCGCGTGGCGTTCGATCGGCACGGCTCGGGCCTGAGCGAGCTGTCCGACCCGAGCTGGATGCGGCCCCTGGCCACGCCGCACGGCCCCAGGTTCGGGGAGTGGCGCTTCGTCGAGGAGCTTCCGCAGGGCATGAACGCCTGGGTGCTGGGCGGCCTGCTGCATCAGGGCCAGCCGCTGAAGACCCTGGGTGCCGACTGGCTGTGCAACGGCCGCATCGGCCTGGTGCGGCGCCGCCTGGAGGTTCCCGGCACCGCCAGCCGCGTCGAGCTGATCGGCTGGGTGGCCGCGGGGGTTCCTGGGGTCCGCTTCCAGGCGGAGATCGACTGGCGGGAGATCGGCGACGGCCGCCGCACGCCGTCGCTGGTGGTCGGCTTTCCTTTGCCGGACCGCGCGGCGGGAGCCGTGTACGAGACGCCGTTCGGCAGCGTTTGGCGGCCCAGCTACGACGGCGCCGAGGTGCCGAGCCTCCGCTTCGCCCACCCCGTCCCGCCGATCGACGGCGGGGGCGGCTACACGCTCGTGCAGGACTGCAAGTACGGGCACGCGCTGCGCGACGAGCCGACGCCCGAGCTGACGCTCCGCATGGTGCGGTCCTCGCACGAGCCCGACCACGCGCCGGAGGTCGCCAAGACCACCGTGCGCTACGGCGTCATCCCCCATGCCGATCCCCCGAGCCGGGCGGACCTGGCGAGGCTAGGAGCGGCGTTCAACCATCCGATCCTGGCGTTTCCCGCCGAGATGGCCGAGGGCTCGAAGCCCTGCCGCCGCAGCTGGCTGCGCTGCGAGACCGACAACGTGCTGGCCACCTGCCTGAAGGCCGCGGAGGACGGACGCGGAACGATCGTGCGGCTGACCGAAACCGAGGGAACCGCGGCCGCGGCGAGGCTCCGGCTCGACCCCTGCCTCGGATCCCGAGCCGAGACGGTGGACCTGCTCGAGCGTCCGACGGCCGGCAGCGCCGCGATCCGCGACGGCGTGCTGGAGGCCGAGGTGCCCGCGCACGGAATCGTGACCTTGCGCCTGACCTGAAAGACGGAGGCCCCGGGGGCCAAGCCCCCGGGGCCGGAGCCGGTCTGGGAAGCCCGATCAGCGGAGCAGCGAGAGCACGGCCTGCGGAGCCGAGTTCGCCTGCGCCAGCATCGCCATGCCGGACTGCTGCAGGATCTGGAGCTTCGTGTAGTTGGTCATCTCCTCGGCCACGTCGATCTCGCGGATCGCCGACTCGGTCGCCGCCAGGTTCTCCTTGGCCACGCCCAGAGCCCGCATGTTGGACTCCAGGGTGTTGCGCACGAACGAGCCGATCCGGCCGCGGGCCTCGCTCACCGTCGAGATCGCCGCGTCGATCGCGTTCAGGGCCGAGCTCATGTCGGAGCCGCTGATGTCCAGGCCGCTCACGCCCAGCGTGCTCGCCGAGAAGTTGCCCAGGCTCAGGGTGGCGGTCTGTCCGGCGTTGGCGCCGATCTGGAACGACGTGGAGCCGACCATCAGCTGCACCGCGTTGCCGTGGTTGGTCACCGTGTTGCCGGCCACCGTCAGCGTGATGCTGTTGCCGTTGGCGTCCTTGAGCTGCAGGCCCTGGCCGCTGCTGAACGTGTAGGTCTGGCTGTTGTACGTCACCGTCGCCACCGCGTTCACGCCCGCCGCGCTGGTCGAGCCCGCCGCCGAGTTGATCACGCCCGCCGTGGTCGTCAGGTAGATCTTGGCGTCCGTGCCGTACTTGTCCGAGGTCAGCACGATCTGGTTCGAGCCGTTCACGCTCGCCGTCACGCCGGTCTCGCCCTGGGCCTGGTTGACCATCGCCACCAGCTCGTCGCGGGTGGTGGTCGCCGTGGTCGTGAACGTCTTGCCGTTGATCGAGAAGCTGCCCGCGCCCACCAGCGAGGTGCCCGCGGTGTACGCCGCCGTGCCGGTCACCTGGGCCCGCGCCGCGGCCGTCGTGACGTTCACGCCGATCGGGCCGCTGGCGTTCATCGCCACGCCCGAGCCGATGGTGCCGGTCATGAACGCCGACGCCACGTTGCTCGGCTGGTTGACCGTCGCCACCGCGCCGGCGCTGCCGTCCAAGAGCTTGCGCATGCCGAACTGCGTGGTCGAGGCGATGCGGTCGATCGAGGCAGCGATGTTGTTCAGCTGCGTCTGGTTGGCGGCCTTCTGCGCGGCGCTGATCGAGCTGCTGCCGTTGGCCACGGCCAGCGCCCGGGCCTCGCGGAGCAGGCGGCTGACCTCGTCCAGAGCTCCGTCGGCGGTCTTGGCGTAGTTGACCGCGTCCTGGTTGTTGCGCAGAGCCGCGTCCATCGACGTGAGCTGAGCGCGGAAGTTCTCCGAGGCGATCAGCCCGGACGGGTCGTCCGAGCCGTTGTTGATGCGAAGGCCCGTCGACAGACGGGTGATGGACTTGTTCAGCTCCGCGCCCGTCAAGCCGAGGTTGCGGTACGCGTTCATCGCTGCGACGTTCGTGTTGATGCGGTACGACATGCTTTGTTCCTCCGTGACTTCCAGCCGGCCTGGCTCTCCGTGTCCAGCGCCGCCCTAGTTGCTGTGTCGCAGGGGTTATTCCCCGGAAGGAACACCGGGAACCTGGTAAAAATACGGGGTTTCCACGTTTTTTTGCGGTGTTTGCGAAAAGCCGGCGAAGCTCCTTGGCTCTTCTCAGGAAGCGCAGTCGGTGCGCCTAGGCGAGCCCGCCCGGGGGTTCCGCCCACGGGTTGCGGCCTCGGGCCGCCGGCGGTCCGAGGCGTTGCTCATCGCCGAGCGAGCGCAGGGCGGCGGAGTGAGTCCGCCCGGCCCAACCGGGGCTGGCCGAGGCCAGGCGGGCGCACAGAATCAGTTTCTCCCCTTTCGAGCAGCCAAGGCCTCTCGCAACAAGGCGATCACCCGTTCGTTGGACTCCGCCAAGCCGCCGGATGTTCCGCAGCACTCGCGCCTTTGCTCCGCGATGGCCAGAGGTGTCCGGCCGTCGGCGTCCTCCAGCGTCGGGTTGGCTCCCGCTCGCAGCAGAATCCCCAGCACCGGGGCATTGCCCGCTTGAGCGGCTCGGTGCAGCGGGGTGCGGCCTTGGCGGTCGACGGCGTCGACCGGCGCTCGGGCATCCAGCAGCAAGCGAGCCACCTCGGGCCCCGCGGAGTCGGCCGCCAGGTGCAGCGCGGTGCTGCCGTTGTCCATGCGGGCCAGGGGGTCCGCCCGGCGCGCCAGCAGCAGCCGCGCCACGGCGGGCAGGTTGCGCCGGCACGCCTCGAGCAAGGGCGTGGCGCCGTAGCGGTTGCGCGCCTCGAGGGGCGCTCCCCGGGAGAGCAGCAGCCGGGCCTCCTCCGGCCTTCGAACCCGGTGCAGCAAGGTGAAGCCGAAGGCGTCCGTCCGCCGGGCGAGGGAGGGTTCTGCCCGCAACAGTCGCTCGAGCCGGTCGGTCTGCAGCCGCTCGACGGCGTCGCGGGCCTCTCGGAACGAGTCCGCCGGAGGCTGGACCAACAGGGCGAAACCAACGAGCAGGGCGTGCATGGCTCCGTGGATTGTGACGCCTCGCGGCGGGACGCGATTCAGTAGACTGGCGCCGTCATGATATCCGAACCGGTCCTCAGCTCCAACGTCGTCGTGCAGGTGGGCATCGTGGTGCGCGACAGCGACCGCGCCCGCGAGCTGTTCGCCCGCATCCTCGGAACGCCCGTGCCCGAAGTGATCGAGACGTCCGGCTTCGACCAGGCGCGCACGGTCTACCGCGGACGGCCGACCGAGGCGCGGGCCAAGCTCGCGTTCTTCCACACGGGGCAGTGCGCCATCGAGCTCATCGAGCCGATCGGGGGCCCGAGCACCTGGCGCGAGCAGCTGGAGAACCACGGCAACAGCATCCACCACATCGCGTTCCAGATCCGGGGCATGGAGCGCACCCTGGGCGCGCTGGAGTCCCTGGGAGCGGAGACCGTCCAGCGCGGCGAGTACACCGGCGGACGCTACGCGTACGTCGACGCCACCGAGGCCGTGGGAGCCGTGCTGGAGCTGCTCGAGAACGACTGACCCTCCCGGCGGGCCCGCTCGGCGTCCGCCATAATGGGGCCATGGTTCAGCGCCTCCCGGAGTGGCTGACGATCCGCCTTCCTCGCCCCGACACGATCAAGGAGGTCGAGGCGATGATGCGGCAGAAGCGCCTGCACACCGTGTGCGAGAGCGCCCGATGCCCCAACCTTCCGGAGTGCTGGACCAAACGCACGGCCACGTTCATGATCCTGGGCGACACCTGCACCAGAGCCTGCGGGTTCTGCGCGATCAAGACCGGCAGGGGCGAGGACGTGGATCCGTTCGAGCCCGCCAATGTGGCCAAGGTCGCTTCGGACCTCGGCCTGAAGCACGTGGTGGTCACCAGCGTGGCCCGCGACGACCTGCCCGACGAGGGGGCCGGCCACTTCGCCCGCACGATCCGCGCCTTGCACGCGCGGAACCCGCAAACGATCGTCGAGGTGCTGGTGCCGGACTTCAAGGCCAGGCGCGACCTGATCGGCACGGTTGTGGAGGCTGGCCCGGAGATCTACAACCACAACATCGAGACCGTGAGGAGGCTGCAGGGCGTGGTGCGGCCCCAGGCGCGCTACGAGCGCTCGCTGCAGGTTCTGCGCACGGTCAAGGAGCTGGATCCCGGCATCTACACGAAGTCCGGGATGATGCTCGGTCTGGGTGAGACCCACGAGGAGGTGGTCGAGACCCTTCGCGACCTGAAGGACGCCGGCGTGGACGCGGTCACCATCGGCCAGTATCTGCGGCCCACGATGCGCCACCTGCCGGTGGTGGAGTTCGTGACCCCCGAGCGCTTCAAGGAGTACGAGAGGATCGGGGAGGAGATGGGCTTCGCCTTCGTCGCGAGCGCCCCGTTCGTGCGAAGCTCCTACAACGCCATCGAGTTCAGCAAGAAGGTGATGGCCGAGCGCCTCGCCAAGGCTTCCGCAGGAGGGGGCTGAGCCTCCGAGGATCGGTGCCATGCCGCGCCGACGCCGTTCCGCGGCCTGGTTGCTGTCGGTGGGACCTCCCTTGGCGGTTGCGGCCTGGGGAGGCTGGCTGCAGTCGCGTTGCCTGTTGGAGCTCGCCCGCTACCGCGGCCCCGTGGACACCGCCGTTCCCGCAGGCAGGTCGCACATCCGTTTGCTGGCGGATCGCGTCGAGCTGGACTGGACGGGGCGCCGCCTGGAGGCCCGGGGCCTCCAGGTTCGCGCGGCCGACGGCTCGCGGATCGCCTCTGCGGAGGGAGCTCGCCTCGTCGTCGGGCCTTGGGGCTTGGCGCCGGTCCGGGCGGAGCTGCGGGGCCTGCGGGCCAGCCTGGAGCGGTTGCCCGACGGCCGCTGGAGGCACCAAGAGCTCTTCGAGACGGAGCGCAGAGAGCCCTCGGACGTGCCGTTCGAGCTGCGGGTGCAGTCCGCCGTCGTCTCCGTTCGCGACCGCGCGCGCACCGAGCCGCTCGAGACCACCTTCGTGGTTCGGAGGGCCGTGCTCCGGTCCCTCCGAGACGCCTTCTTGGCTTCGGCCGAAGCCGAGGCTCCCGGTCTGATCCTGAGTGCCCGGGCCGTAGGTTCGGCGGCGCGCTGGTCGCTCGAGGCCGAGCTGAAGGACCTCGACGTGGCCCGGTGGCTCGGGGTTCTCCGCGGCGGTCCCGAGGCCCGGCTGCTGGAACTTGGGAGCGCATGGAGCCTGGAGGGCGGGCGAGCCAGCGGAAGGCTCCTCGTCGAGTCCTCGGAGGCCGTGACGGCGCTGTTCGACGGCGACCTTCGAGTGCGCAACCTGCGGCACGACCGAAGGGCGGTCGTGTCGGAGGGAAGGTTCCGCGGCGCGATCGGTTCGTTCGGGGCCGCTGGGCGGCTGGAGTTGGGGGGCCGGGGTTGGTCCGCTCGCGGGGACGCCGTCGTGCGCTGGCGGGATCGCGTCGCCGCGGCATGGTCGGGCAAGGCCCTTTCCCGGGACGACGCTTCGTTGCCGGCGGCGGTCGGGTGATGGCTGCCGGCGGAGCTCCGGTGGCGAGGGGCGTCGTTCGAGGGGTCCCTCCGATGGCTCGAGGGAGACGGCCTCTACGCACAGGGCCGTCTGCGGTCCGATTGGCTGCGCTGGGACGACTGGACCGCCGAACGCCTGCGTGGCGCCATCGCCGCCGATCCCCGTGTGGTTCGGCTCGACGGGGTCGAGCTGGGCTTCGGCGGAGGATCCGTCGGCGGCAGCCTGTCGCTGAGCCTCTCCGATCGTTCGGTTCGAGGCAGACTCTCCGCCTCGGGCCTGCGCTCCGGCGAGCTGCTGCGGCGATGGGAGTCCGATCCGCCCGTGCGGGCCGTGGCGAGGGTGGAGGCCCTGCTGGGGGGCACGCTCGATCGGCCTTCGCTCGACTGCAGGGTGCAGAGCTACGCAGGGTTGCGGCTCGGCTCCCGGTGGGTCGATGTCGGCCTCGTCGAATTGGCGGCGGTTCTGAAGGACGGCGTTTTCCGTTTGGAGCGTGCGGGCTCGGCGGGCCCGCTCGGCCTCGCCTTGGCGTCGGGCTCCTGCCGCCTGAGCGACGGCCGTCTGCAGGGCACCTTGGTCCTGAGCGGCTTGCAGGGATCGTCTTGGATCGACGGACTCCAAGGCTACGGCTTCGCACGGCTGGACTTGGCCGGGAGTCTGTCCAGCCCCGAAGTTTCGGGACGGCTCGAGGCTTTCGGGCTGGAGTACGGCGTCCTCGCCCTCCCGTTCCTCTCCGCAGAGTTGGCGTGGAACGGGGATCGGCTCTCGCTCCGCAGGCTCGAGGGCTTGCGCGGAACGGCTCGGCTGGAAGGCGAAGGATCGCTGGCTCTCTCCTCGGGCCACCTTTCGGCGAGCCTCTCGGCGCGGGGCCTGCAACTGGCGGAGTGGACCGGCGACGCTTGGACCGGCGAGATCGACACGGTGCGCCTCGAGCTTTCGGGCTCGCTCGCCGATCCCTCGCTCCGGCTTTCGGCGGAGGCCTCGGAGCTCCAATGGAGCGGAGTGCCGCTGTCAGGGGTTTCCGTCCAAGGGTCGGCGAACCGCCGCCGGGCGGAACTGCGGAGCCTGAGGGCGCAGATCGGCGAGGGGAGAGTCGAGGCGCAGGGAGCCTTCGATGGGGAGACCCGGATCGGCACGGCCTCCTGGAGGGCCGAGAACCTGCCGCTGTCCGAGCTGGGAAGGGTCCTCGGGCCGGAGTGGGCGCTCGGCGGTTCGGCCAGCGCGGAAGGCAGCGCGGCGTTCGACTCCTCGGGCTGGCTGGCCCTCCAAACCCAGGGAAGGCTGGAGGCTGCGACCGTGAACGGCACGGCGGCGGGCTCGGGCGATTGGGAGCTGCGGGGCGCGGGCTCGGTCCTTTCGGGAAGGCTGATGGTGGGGCAGCTCGAGCGGTTCGTGGAGGTGGAGGAGCTCCGCGTCGACTTGGATCAAGGCACGGTCGCCGCTCGGGTGGAGGCGCTGGGGCTGCCGGTCGAGGACGTCTGGTCCGCGCTGAGGAGGTGGCTGGCTCCCCGGTTGCCGTCCGAGGACTGGGTGGCCCGCGTCGATCAGCTGCGCGGCGGCCTGACGCTGGCGGCCGACATCGACGGCCCTTGGTCCGACCCGGACGTTCGGCTCGAACCGCTCGTGCTGGAGCGGCTGGCTCTGGCGGAAGAGCCTTTGGGGACGCTGCGGGTCGCGGGCGCGAAGGCCGAGCAGGCATGGTCCCTCTCCGAGCTGAGCTGGCTGGAGGGGCCCGGAGCCCTCACCGCCCAAGGGTCCGTGTCGGCGGACGGAAGCCTCGATCTGCAGGGCGATCTGGTGCAGTTCGACTTGTCCTTCCTGCAAAGAATGGGTCTGGGTCTGCCCGCACTGGGTGGTCGGGCTTCGGTTTCGTTCCGCGCGTCCGGCAGCCTGCAGGATCCAGTGGTCGAAGCAGCCGCCACGCTGGAGGAGTTCGGACCCAAGGGAGACCCTTGGCCGCTGAGCGCTCTGCTCAGCTCCATCCGCCTGGATGCGGGCGGGCTGGCGTTCGAAGGCGCGGTCAACTACGGCAACTTGACCGGTCCGGTTCTCGGCAACCTGCCGTTCACGCTGCGGGAGGGATGGGATCCGGCGCGGCCGCTCGAGGTGAGCGTGCGCTTCCCCGAACGGGACGTGCAGGACCTGATGCCGTTCGCGCCGTTCTTGGATCCTCAGCGAACCCAAGGCCGGGTGGCAGGCCGCGTTTCCCTCTCGGGCACCGCGGACGAGCCGCTGGTCGAGGGCGCGCTTCGGGCGGAGCTGGATCGGCTGGGGCTGACCGGCGTCGCCACACCGTTCGAGCGCACCTCGATCGAGCTGTCCGCTCTTCCCGATCGGGTGGCGCTGCGCGCTGCCGCCTCGGGCGGGCGCGGAGGAAGCCTCGCCGCCGAGGCCGAGGCCCGGTTCGGCACGCTCGCGCGGCTGCTCGGGAGCGGCGAGGCGGCCTGGCGGCGCCTGGAGCTCGCCGGGAGGTTGCGGGCGGACGCCTTGGCACTGGCGGAGAGCTTCGGAGTCGGCGGTCGGGCCCAGGGCGTTCTCGAGGGGGACCTGACGCTCTCCGGCACGCTGGGTCGACCCAAGGTCGGCGGCCGATTGCGGGCCTCCGCGCTGGATGTGACGGCCCCGTCCGAGCTGTCTCCGACCGCGGCCGCTTCGGAGCTGCCGATTGATCCGGAGCTGGCGTTGGCGTTCGAAGTCGGGCCGCGCTCCCGGCTGCGGGCCGCGCTGGCACAGGTCGAGGGCTTCGGCCAAGGCAGGGTCGACGGCCCTCTGTCGGCGTTCCGCGCGATCGGGTCGTTCACGGTCGCTGGAGGCACTCTGAACCTGCCCACGACGCGCGTCGCTCTCGATCCGGACGGCGTGGCCCGTCTCGTCTTCGCCGGAGGGCTGTCCAGCGATGCGGAGGCGCGGCTCGACATCGACCTGAACGGCCGGGCGAGCGTCACGGCCCTGGGCCCGACCGGCCTGTTCGAGCGGTACCAGTTGCAACTCAACTTCCGCGGCGACCTTCTGAGCCCCCAAGGGCTCGCGATCAGCGGCCAGAGCGATCCCCCGGACCTGAGCCCGGAGCGCATCCGCGCGATCCTGGGCCAGGAAGACCTGGTTCGCAGCCTCGAGGCCGGCAACCGGCAGGCTCTGGCGGGCTACGCGTTGCCCGTGCTGTTCGACGAGCTCACGGAGGGCTTCGCGCGGTCGGTCGGGCTCGATTTCCTCGGTCTGGACATCGGCGCGGCGGGAGAGGCGTCGCTCACGGCTGTGCGCACGCTGGGCCGAGGGCTCAGCGCGACCTTCCGCCAACAGGTGAACGAGACGGCTGGCGAGAGGACGCTGTTTGATCTGAAGCTGAACTACAGGCCTCCCCTGCGCATCGTGCCTTGGAGGGGCTTCTCGTTCATGGTCGGCGTCGATCAGGACCGGCCTTGGAAGCTCGGCGTCGAGTACCGCCGGCGCTTCTGAGGGGTCCGGCGCGACGGAGCTCCCCGTAACGGGCCATACTGTCAGCACGTCGGAAGATGCGCCGGGCGTTCGGGCTCGGCACGTTCGCACAGGGGTGGAGGAAGCTTGAGGAGAAGGTTGTTGGCGATCCTGGTGGCGTTCGTCGGCGCCGCGGCTTCGGCGTTGGGCCAGCAGACGAGCGTGATCCGGGAGATCGTGGTTCGGGGCAACGAGAACGTGACGCAGGAGGCGATCCTCGCCCAGATGCGCACGAAGGTCGGACAGCCCTACATCCAGGCGCAGCTGGATCAGGACAAGCAGGCTCTGGAGGCGACGGGCTTCTTCCAGGCGGTCGACGTGCGGGCTCGCGCTCTGGAGCTGGACGCTTGGCAGGTGGTGGTCGAGGTCCAGGAGTACCCGTTGGTCAAGGAGATCCGGGTCACGGGGAACAGCAGCGTCAAGACCGACGAGATTCTCAAGGTTTTGGAGATCCAACCTGGACAGATCTTCAACCTGAAGAAGGTCCAGCCCAGCATTGCGGCTATCCGCAAGCTGTACACCGACCGAGGCTTCTTCGCGAACGTGGACGACTTCTCCCCCTTGGAGGAGTCTCCGAACACGCTGAACGTGAGCATCATCGAGCTCACGGTCGGCAACGTCACGGTGGAGGGCGCGGTCCGCACCAAGCCTTCGGTGATGCGCAAGCTCATCAAGACGCGCCCCGGCGACACCTTCAGCGCGCGGCGCTGGGAGGCGGACTTGCGGCGCGTGTACGGCACGCAGTGGTTCGAGGAGGTGCGGAGCTCCGAACGCATGTCGGAGGAGGGCATCGGCAAGGTCGACCTCACCGTGAACGTGAAGGAGACCCGCACGGCGACGTTCAACATCGGCGCCCAGGTGGACCCGCGCAGCGGCTTCGCGGGGTTCATCCGGCTGGACGATGCCAACTTCCTCGGGACTGGGCAGACGATTGGAGTCGGCTACTTGCAGTCCGCGGGCGGGGGTGGCCCGAGCTTGGACCTCACCTACCGCAACCCGTTTCTCGACAGCAGGGACACGTCGCTGAGCGTGCAGCTGTACAGCCGCGTCATCTACCGCTTCGCCGGCACCGTGTTCGGTTCCGACAACAACCCCACGGACGAGGATCGGTACACCGAGCGCCGGACCGGTTTCACCACGCTCGTCGGCCGCCCCGTCGGCCGGGACCTCACGGCCAGTGTGGGGTTGCGGGCCGAGGAGATCACCACCGAGGACCTCGGCGACACCTCGTCCGACGGGTTCATCCAGCAGGATGGCCGCGTGGCCGTGCTGACGCTGGCGGCCGTGCGCAACCGAAGGGACGTGGACATCGACCCCTCGCGCGGAGACTGGCTGCGGCTGGCCGTGGAGCCCGGCTTCTCGGACATCACCAAGGTCGGCGGCCTCTTCCCAGACCCGGACCTGGTGGGCAGCGGCAGCTTCGTTCGCAGCACCCTGGAGTACCGCGCCTACTTCACCGACCAGCCCCCGCGCGGCACCAAGCTAGACGACCCGCGGCGCGTGCTCGCGTTCCGAGCGCGCTACGGCGTGATCACCGGCAGCCGGCTGCCGTTCTTCGAGCAGTTCTTCGCAGGCGGGTCCGACACCGTGCGCGGGTATCGCGAGGACCGCTTCTGGGGCAAGCAGACGCTGCTCACGACCGTCGAGTACCGCTACCCGATCCAGAAGGCGTTCAACGCCGTGCTGTTCGTCGACTACGGCGGCGCCTGGGGCGGCTACGGCTCCGTGAACGACTACACGCAGAGCGGCTCGTTCGACCTGCACCTCGGCTACGGCCTCGGATTCAGCTTCCGGACCCCGCTGGGCCCGATCCGGCTCGACTTCGGCTTCAACGAGGAGGGCGGCTCTCGCACGCACTTCCTCATCGGCATGTCCTTCTGAACGCACAGGAACGGAACCTATGTCCAACAGAATCAGCTTCGCGAACTTCGGATGGCTCGTTGCGGCGGCCTTGGCGGGAGCGCTCTTCGCGGGCGGCTTCCAAGGGTCCTCGGAGAAGATCGGGGTGGTCGACATCGCCAAGGTCATCGGCCAGAGCAACATCGGCAAGCGCGACCAGGAGACCTTCAACCAGATGAAGGCGGCGCGCGAGGGCCTGCTGGAGTTCATCGACACGTACCGTGTGCTGACCAACGAGCAGGCGCAGCGCATCAAGGAGCTGAGCCTGCTTCCCAACCCCAAGCCCGAGGAGAAGAACGAGCTGGAGCGCCTCAAGGCCGAGGTGCGCGCCAGCAACGCCCGCTCGACCGAGCTGGCGACCAAGACCAACCCCACGCCCGAAGACCGGGCCCTGATGGACGAGTTCGCCCGCCGCAGCCAAACGATGGAGCAGGTCGCCCAGCGCTGGTACCGCGAGTTCACCAACGAGCTCCAGCAGTGGGCGGACAAGCAGAAGGCCGCGAGCATCGAGAAGGCCAAGGCGGCCATCCAAGAGGTCGCCAAGTCGCAGGGCTTCACGGTGGTCTTCGAGGCGGGCATCGCCCCCTATGGCGCGAACGATCTCAACGAGGCCGTGCTCAGGGCGCTCAACGCGCGGAACTGAACGCTGGCTGGCGCTGCTGGCCATGGCGCTGCTGTGCCAGGCCTGCGCGCGCCGCGAGCCGACGCTGGTCTTCGTTGATCTCGGTCGGATCCCGGGGCCCGCAGCCCCGTCTCCCGCGGTCGCGGAGGCGCGCTCCGGAAGCGCCGTTCCGGCCCAGACCGTCGTGCTCCCCGGAGCCGAGGTTCGCTCCTACCTGTTGCCCTCGCTCGAGCAACGCCGCAGGGCCGCGGTGGAGACGCTGCGCGATCTGGAGGAGCAGACGCGCAGGCTCGTCGCCGCCCGCCTGCGGGCCATCTATTGGAGGGAGATCGAGCAGCTGCTGGCAGAGAGGCGCGCGGAGCTGGAGGATCTCTCGCGGCGGCTGTCGGCGCGCGTCGACGAGGGCGTGTCCCTAGCCTTCGCGCGCTACGCCGAGCGCCAGGGGGAGGCGCTGGCGGAGATCGCCCTGACGGCAGGGTTTCCCGACGACGGCCTCGAGCCGCCGGACGAGCCTGGTGCCTGGGCGCGCCGCCAAAGGGAGCGCCTGGCGGCGGCGAGGGCCGAGCGCGAGGCGGCCGTCCGGGAGTTCCGCGGCGCGGTGGCGGAGCTGGCCGCAGAGGCGACGCGCGAATACGCCGACGCAGCCGGGCGGCTGGCCGTGGAGCTGGAGCGTCTGAGGGCCGAGGCCGACCGCAGGGCGGAGGAGCAGGCCCGAGGCATCGCGCGCGGCTATGGCGGTGGCGTGCGCAGCCTGCTCGCCGGCGCGGACAAGGCGGTGGCTCCGGGGTTGCCGGCCCGATCGCAGCAGCTGCCGGCGGTGCAGGCCGGGCCCGCGCTCGGACCGGGGCCAGACCGCGTTCCGCGCGGAGTCGGCCTGCGCGCGGCGCTCCAGCTGTGGGCCGGCTGGAACGGGTACAAGTTGACGGACGACCCCCGGCAGGGTCGCGACGCGACGGAGGAGTTCGCAGGATGGCTCGATGCGATGCGACCACGCTAGGCGAGATCGCCCGCTGGGTGGGCGGGCAGCTGCACGGTCCGGAGGATCATCCGGTGGCTCGTCCCGTTCCGGCGGACTCCGACGACCCGGAGGGCTTGGCGTTCGTCTCGAGCAAGGGCTTTTTGGAGGTGTTCGAGCGCTCGGGCGCGGGCGCCGCGCTGGTGCCGGAGGATCTGCGCCCGTCTTCCAAGCCGCACATCGTGGTGAAGGACCCGCGTGCCGCCTTCGGAGCGGTGCTCGTCCGTTTCGATCGGCCGTTGCCGCTGAACCCGGGGGTCCATCCGACGGCGATCGTGGCGGAGGATGCCCGGGTGTCCCCCACGGCGCAGATCGGGCCGTACGCGGTCGTCGAGGCGGGAGCCAAGATCGGTCCCGGCGTGCGCGTGTATCCGTTCGCCTACGTGGGGGAGGGCTGCCAGCTGGGCGAGGGGACAACGGTGTATCCCCACGCGGTGCTGTACCGCGACGTGCGGACCGGGAGGGGTTGCGTGGTGCACGCCGGAGCGGTGCTGGGGGCCGATGGCTTCGGCTTCGTCTGGGACGGCCATCGACGGGTCAAGGTGCCCCAGGTCGGACGGGTGGTGCTGGGAGACGAGGTGGAGATCGGAGCCAACACGGCGGTGGACCGAGCCACGGCGGGCGAGACGGTCGTGGGCAGCGGCTCGAAGCTGGACAACCTCGTGCAGATCGGGCACAACGTGCGGATCGGCGAGCACACCGTGGCCGCGGCCCAGGTGGGTGTGAGCGGCAGCACGACCATCGGCAGCCGGGTGACCATCGCCGGCCAGGTGGCGTTCTCCGACCACGTGGAGGTGTGCGACGACGTGGTGCTGGGAGGACGCAGCGCGGTGATCCAGAACATCCGGGAGCCTGGCGAGTACCTCGGCTTTCCGGCGCGGCCGCTGGGAGAGGCGATGCGCGCCCTGGCCGTTTCGGCCAAGCTTCCCGAGCTGGCGGCGCGGCTCCGTCGCCTGGAGGAGCGCGTGAGGGACTTGGAGAGCGAATGACCCGCTTGGTTCCGCGCCGTACGGTCGCCCGCCCGGTCCGCTTCCAAGGATCGGGCCTGCACTCCGGTGTGCCCGTGACCGTCGTGGTCCACCCGGGCTCGGAAGGCCTGGCCTTCCGGCTCGGCGAGCGGCGTTGGTCCGTGTCGCCCGAGGCGGTCGAGGAGACGGCGCGTTGCACGCGCCTGGGCGGAGTTTCCACCGTCGAGCACCTGATGGCCGCTCTGGCGGCGCTCGAGATCACCGACGCGGAGATCGAGGCCGACGCCACCGAGCTCCCCGCGCTCGACGGCTGCGCGCTGCAGTACTGGACGGAACTGTCGGACGCGGGCCGGGAGACCATCGGCGAGCTCAGCGTGAGGGGACCCTTCGCGCGAGTGTTCGCTTCCGAGGGACCGGCCAAGGTGGCGATCGCCGAGGGCACCGGACGGTGGCGCTACACCTTCCAGTCGGAGGCCGACTTCCCCGGCCTGCAGGAGGTGGAGTTCCTTCGGATCGCCGAGGCCTTCGGGACGGAGATCGCGCCGGCCCGCACGTTCGGCTTCGAGAGGGAGCTCCCCAGGCTCAGGGAGCTCGGACTGGCGCGGGGCTTGGACCTGGACAAGGCCCTGCTCCTCGGGGAGAGCGGCTACGTCAACGAGCCGCGGTTTCCCGACGAGCCCGCCCGGCACAAGCTGCTGGATCTGATCGGGGACCTGTACCTCGCGGGAGTGCCGCCGATGCTGCTGGATGTCGCCGCGGAGCGCTCGGGCCACCGGCTGCACGTCGAGGCGGCTCGCCGTCTGGCCCGAGCGGTGCGCATCGAGCGGGCCTAGGGCTCTCGGAACAGTTCGTCGAGCAGGCGGTCGATCTCCTCGGCGGAGTGCAGCATCCTCCGCGACACGACGCGAAGGCCCAGCCGATGGGACAGCTCTCCCAGGGCGATACCGTCGCGCGGGTCCTGGGCCGCCACGACCAGGGTGGTGCCTCGGAAGCCGATCGGAGCCATGCGCAACCTGCGCCACTCCTCCTTCGGCAGGCGGAGGGCGACCTCACGGATCCACGTGTCGTCTGCGATCAGGCTGTCCTCCCGCGCCACGTCGGACACCCGCAGGGAGGTCGCGCCCTCGGCGAACAGCGGGTAGAACGAGGTCTCCATCCGACGTCTGCGCCCGTAGCTGAGCATCCGCGAAAGCACCGCGCTCGCAGCGTCGAAGCGCCTGCGCAGCCCGTCGGTTTCCTCGAGGAGCCGGTCCACGAGGCGCCGAGCCTCCTCCAGTAGCTCTCCCGTCGCCAGCGGATGGGCCGCGATCTCCTCCCGCAGCACCCTGGCTTCCTCGTGGAGCGCCGCGGCCGCCTCGGCGGAGTGCAGATCCAGCGTGCGCGCCATGAGGTCTCCGACTTTCCGCGCCAGGAGGTGGGCCGTGGCCAGCGGCTCCACGGTCGGCTCGTCGGGCAAAGGGACGATCAGCTCGAAGGCCTCGCCCGTCTTCGCGTCGGTGTAGCGGATCGCAGCCTGGCGCACCTCGGGGTCCGGCGCCGCGGCGACGGCGTGCCGAACCTCGCCATCGATGAGACGGCCGATCTGCAGAGAGCCTCCCGGCCACTCGGCCTCGAGGTCGGTGATCGAGGTGGACAGCATGAGGAACCGCTCGTTCTCGAACGCCTGGCGGATCGAAGCCGCTGTGCGGGCGAAGTAGTGCATCCCGCCTCCCTCGTCGGCCATCCTGGCCATCAGGCGCTCGTCGAAGTCCATGCCGATGCCGATCGTCGAGGTCGTCACCCCGTGTTCGCGACGGGCGCGGGCCGCCTCGTTCGCCAGGCCCTCCGCGTCGGTGAAGAGGCCGGCGTTCGCCAGACCGTCCGAGAGCAGCACCACGTGGCCTCCGTTCGGCAAGAGGTGCACGCCTCGGAGCCATCCGCCGTGCAGGTTGGTACAGCCGCCGCTCTGCACGCGGCTGATCTTGGACGCCACGAGTTTGCCGGGAGCCGCGAGTTCCTGCAGCAGGTCGACCGTGTCGTCGTAAACCACCACGCCGACGCGATCCTCCGCGCCGAGGGATCGAACCATCTCGAGGGCGGCCTGCTTGGCGATCTCCAGCTTCTCGCCGCTCATGGAGCCGCTCCGGTCGATGACCAAGGCGATCCGCAGCGGCTCGGCAGGTTCCAGGTCGGAACGGTCGATCGTCTCCAAGCGAAAGAGGATCAGGCGGTCATGGTCGTCCTCGTGCAGCGTGGCCTCGACGATCAGATGGTCGTTGCTGGTCCGGGTGGGGTTCATCGTGTTGCCTCCGGGGTCGGGTGTTCGCGACGTGCGGTCTCGTTTCGAGGTTCGGCACGTCGCTGCATCTCCCACTTCTAGCGGCGGGGGCTGTTTCAGCCGGCGGTGCTCGGCGGACCTTGCGGGGCTGGAGGGACCCCGGGGAGTATAATAGGGAGCGAGCTGGCGGATCGTCTAACGGT
>JAOACB010000039.1 GCA_026418055.1 Fimbriimonadales bacterium | reverse complement strand
CCCGCCACTCTGCACCAGTGGCAGGACTACCACCTCCGAACCTACATGGGAGGCATGGACGCGCTCGAGGCGTTCCGCTTCGTCGGCCTGGACGCCGCGATCCAGGACTTCCAGCCGATGGGCCAGTACTACGCCGACCCCCTGACCGGCGGCCTGTGCACGCCCGAGTGGCGCGACGAGCCCACGATCCTGGACGACTCCCCGACGCACCCCGTGGTGCGGCACACGATCGAGACACCCGAGGGAACGCTGACTTACCAGACCGAGGGCGACGGCAAGACCGTCTGGGTGACGGAGTACCTGGTCAAGCGCCACGAGGACATCGAGCTGATCCGCAAATACATGCCGGTCGGAAAGCTGGACAAGGATCGCATCCGGCGGGAGTACGACCGCATCGGCGACCACGGCATCCTGCGGGGAGCGGTGTGGGGCGACCAGGCCGGCTGCTGGCAGCACGCCTGCACGCTGAAGGACACCGCCGAGATGGTGCTGGAGTGCCTGGACAACCCCGACTGGGTGCACGAGTTCCTGAAGATCCTGCTGGAGAAGAAGCTGCGGTTCATCGAGGAGTCGCTGCGGGGAGCCAAGTACGATCTGATCGAGACCGGCGGAGGCGCCGGCAGCGACACGGTGATCGGCCCAGCCCTGCACCGCGAGTTCTGCCTGCCCTACGACCGGCAGATCCACGACGCCCTGCGCGCCGTCGGCCACAAGTCGGCCTACCACACCTGCGGGGGGATGAGGAACATCCTGGATCAGATCGTCGAGAACGGCTGCGACGCCAGCGAGACGCTGTCGCCACCTGGCGTCGGAGGCAACATCTCCGACCCCGAGGCCGTGCGGCGGGTGTTCGGCGGCCGCGTGGCGATGATCGGCGGGTTGGACCAGCACAACGTGCTGACCGCGGGCACGCCCGAGGACGTGCGGCGGGAGGTGCGCCGCCTGTTCGAAGGGTTCGGGCCGTACGGCGGCTACATCTGCAGCGCCTCGGACCACTTCTTCGACGCGCCCGTCGAGAACCTCCGGGCGATGGCCGAGGCAGCGCGGGAGTGCGCCTACTGATCTTGGGAAGGGGGCGGGGCGCGCCGCACGGCGCGCCCGCTCCATGCGACGGGGACCTTTACTTGCCCCCGTCCTCGCCGCTTCCCGGCAAGCCGTTGTTCGGGTTGGCCTTAGCCCATTCCTCGATCGTCTTGGCCTTGGCTCCCGCCTCCAGGTCCGCCGGAGGCTGCGTCTGCTCGGCCTCGAGGTTCCGGGCGGGTTCGCCGCAGCCGGCGACGATCCAGCACGCGGCCAGCAACGCGGCTACTCGGGCGACCATTGGGTGTTGCGGGTGTAGGGGATGTTGACGAAGTCGCGGCAAGCGATCATGCCGAGGCTGAAGCGGCTGCCGTCGAGCTGCTCGTCGGGGTTGGCGCAGTAGGCCAGACGGTTCTTCTCAGCCGCGGGAACGTACACATAGCCCACGCCCTCGGTCAGGCCTCCCTTGTACTGCACGCTGCCCGCGTGGCCGTCCGCGTAGGCCATGTTGAACTTGCCGCCCCAGCGGAACTGGCTCTGGCGCGTGGACGCCGAGACCGGGAACGTGTCGAGGATCCAAGCCTTGCCGCCGGCGCTGTTGGGGAACATGCCGATCGTCGGGCGCGGCGTGTCGTAGGTGTCGCCGAACACGAACAGGTTGGCCGGGTCGACGAACGACGTGAGCGAGCGGCCGGCCTGCACCGTGCCCTGCGCCGGGTCGCCGTTGATGTACTGCACCTGGTCGAGCACGCCGCCGCCGGCGTAGATCTGCGGACCCCAGTTGTAGCCGTAGCCCAGGCAGCGTCCCGTCGGGTTCAGCCTGTAGATGGCGTACCCCCAGGGCGTGTTGAGGCGGTCGTTGGCGTTGTGGTAGTAGCAACCGGTCTCGGTGCGCTCGCTGCTGAACAGCAGGTCCACCGTCTTGTAGTACGGCAGCATGAACACCCAGAAGTCGCTGCGGTTGATCGACTGAGGCCCGCCGGAGCTGACGTGCACGGCGCGGTCGTCCCAGTCGGCCGCGTACAGCTGCCACGCGGTGCCGAGCTGCTTGACCTGGCTGAGGGCGTTGGACTTCTTGGCGGCGGCCTTCGCCTGGGCGAAGACCGGGAAGAGAATCGCGGCGAGGATCGCGATGATCGCGATGACCACGAGAAGCTCGATCAGGGTGAACGCTCTTTTCATGAGGTGAGGCAATCCTCCGCGCACCAGTATCCGCCCCCGCGCGCGGCCCGAGGGCGCGGAGGCGGCGTCCTTAACGCTCCCTGAATCCGGACTTAATCTTCGTGTAACGAAGGGGCCTGCTCGGCCCGCTGCGAGCGGTCGCGGGGAGTCCCGCGCGCCGGGGAGGCCTCATCCGCCCGCGACCGCCTCGAGGACGCTGCGCGCAGGAAGGGACAGCCGCAACCGGCCGTCCTTGCCGACCGTCGCCGTCGAACGCGAGCCGAGGGAGTCCGCCGTGTAGGCGCGCACCCGAAGGACCGCGCCGGCCGGCAGTCCGACCAGGTTCGCCTGACCGGGCCCCAGCGGGTTGACCAGCAGCAAGGCGAACCGGCCAGGCCCGGGCCCGACGGTGGCCAGAGCCCGCAGGTCTTCGGAGGCCACCCGCGGCACGCAGACCTTAGAGCCGCGGACGAACACGCGCTCCATCGCCTGCATCACTCGGAACACCGGGTGGGGGCGCAGCGTGCGGCCATCGACCAGCGGGTAGTTGTCCTGGTAGGTCCAGTAGTCCATCACCTCTGCGCCCGTCAGCCTGAGGGTCCGCTCGTAGGCCAAGGCCGTCCGCAGAGCGTTCTCCCATGTTCCCCACGGGTCGCGGGCCTGCCACAGCTGGGCGTCGTGGCCGGCCTCGAGGCACCAGACCGGCTTGCGGTGGATCCGCCCCAGCTCGGCGATCCGTCGGTAGGCCTCGTCGGTGGCGCTGAGCGCGTCCCACGAGTGGAAGGCCAGCGGCCCGAGGTACGGCGCGAGGGTCTGGTCCTCGAGCAGCGGCTGGGCGTAGTTCGCGAAGTTGGCTCCGTTGGCCGTGTCGGCCACCACGAAGCGGGTCTTGAGCCCGGCCTCGCGGAACCTGGGCCCAGCCCTGCGGATGAAGGAAGCCATCTCCTGGGGGGTGAAGCGGAAGTTCACGCCGTAGTCCGGCTCGTTGAACGAGAAGGAGTCCGCTTCGGCTCCGAAGCGCCTCTTGGCCTCCAGCAGGAACCGCACGACCGCCTCGATGCAGTCGTCGTACCGCTCGGCTGGCAGCGGCCTGCTGGTCTCGCGCCTGCCGGGCAGCATCCACTGCGGCCCCTCCCACACGGAGACCACGATCGGGATGCGACGCCGCGCCAAGATGCCCATCGCCTCCATGGCCGCCAGCGCCTGGCCTTCGGCGACGTAGCGGCCCCGCTCGGGCGCCCAGTAGTCGAGCGGCAGGCCGACGCGGGCGTGGGCGACGCTCAGGTTCTCCAGGCAGTAGCGTCCCACCGCGTCCATCGCCTCGGTTCGGCCGTAGCGGGGCTGGCAGAAGTTGCCTCCCAGGCCGAACATCGTCTGGCGCGTGGCCTTGAGGTCGACGCGCACCTCGACGGCGCCGAGCGGCTGAGCCCGCACGGTGCGCTCGATCAGCGCGTCCAGAGACACGCCGCGGCCGTACGACACCACCCTCAGCCCGCCGATCCACACCGTCTGCGGTCCGAACGCCAGCCGCACCGAGGCCATCGCCTGACCGGGCGCGTAGTCCTCGGCGGATTCGAACGGGATGCGCCACAGCCTCCAACGGTCGGCCCGGCTCGACCCGGAGATGGCGCGGGTCACGGACTTCGTCCAGGGGCTGGTGCTGCGCTCGAAGAGGAACTCCGCCCGCGCGGGCGAGCCGTCGGGCCGGGATCCGCGGATCCACAGTTCCGCCAGCATCACGTCGCCTCGCTGCACGGGTGCCGCGTTGAGCACCGTGAGCTGGGTGGCGTTGGTCTCGGTGGACTCGCCTCGGATGGAAACCCTCAGGGCTCTCCGGAACGGCTGGCCGGCCACCGGCACGACCGTCGCCTCGGCCCGGGTGCGCTCCAGCCCGGCAACCGGCGTCTCCAGGTGGCCGTCCGGCGGAAGAACCGGCTGCCCCTCGGGAAGGCCCGCCTGGTATCCACCCAGGAACGCGAGCGTCGCGACCGCGCAGAACGTCATGGCTTCGTCGCCTCCGCGGGCGTTTTACCTTCCCAGGGGCCCTCCCGGGCTCGCGCATAATGGTGAGCGTCGCATGGATCGCATCGCGGTGCGCATCGTGTCGGAGGAAGGGGTTCCCCTGCCGGACTACGCCACGGAGGGATCGGCCGGCGTGGATCTCCGCGCCGCGGAGGACGTGGTTCTGCGCCCGATGGAGCGCAGGCTCGTTCGAACAGGACTGCGCATGGAGATCCCACCCGGCTACGAGGGTCAGATCCGTCCCCGGTCGGGCTTGGCTCTTCGCCTCGGGCTGGGCATGGTCAACGCTCCGGGAACGATCGACAGCGACTACCGCGGAGAGATCGCGGTCATCCTGGTGAACCTGGGACAGGAGGAGATCCGTCTGAGCGCGGGAGAGCGGATCGCGCAGATGGTGTTCGCCCCGGTCGCTCGCGCCGAGTTCGTCCGCGCGGAGGAGCTCGAGCCCACCGCCCGAGGAGGTGGAGGATTTGGCAGCACAGGATCGTGAACAACCCCGCTACTGCGAGAAGTGCTTCTCGCTGGTGCCCTCGGACAAGGAGTACTGCCCCGAGTGCGGCGCGCCGATGCCGACCGGAGGCTACACCGAGGGCAGCGACGCCGAGATCTACCCCGAGCTGGCGCGCTCCAACCTGTTGCGCATGCGCGGCGAGTACGAGCAGGCCAAACAGGTGTGCCTCGCTCTGCTGCGGCGCTTCCCCAACAACGCCACGGCCAACGCCCTTCTGGGGGACATCTCCGCCGAGATGGGCGAGGAGGAGCAGGCGATCCAGTGGTACGAGCTGGCGTTGGAGATCAGCCCGGATTCGCAGGCCATCCGTTCGAAGCTGGATTCGCTGCGCACGCGCATGTCCGAGCGGGAGGCAGCGGCGGGGGCGAGGCTGCTGGGCATCGGACGGAAGGGGGCGCTCACGCTGTACGGCCTGGGCCTTGTGGCGCTGGTGGTCGTGGTCGGTGTGTCGAGCTACCTGGTGGGCTCCCGGCGGGCTCTGCAGGGCCCGGCCACCGGCGTGGTCGAGCAGCCGTTGGTGGTGGACCAGCCCGAGGCCGAGATCGCCCTCCCCGAGCCCAGGCCCGCCGCGCCCGCGGCCAAGCCGCAGCTCGCCGAGGATCAGCGAGCGTTCGAGAGGCTCTCCCAGTCGCCCGAGCTGGCGAACCGCTTGGTGGCGGCCCTCGTCGAGCCGCGAGACCGCAGGGCGATCCTCACCCTGGAAGCCGCCCCTGGAGAGGATCCGAAGACCGTGGCGGCCCAAGCGGCCGTGGAGGCGGTGTCGCTGCTCGAGCGGGGCACGGCGCTGACTTTGAGGGTGCGCCAAGGCACCCAGCTCGTCCTGGTGGCGGACGTCGACGAGGACGTGGCGGAGAGGTTCCACGACGCCGGACAGCCCCCGCACGGCTGGCCCGACCAGGTACTGACCAACGTTTGGCCCGCACACGCCTCGGGCGCGGCCGCTCCGAGCCCCGCGGAGCCGTTGGGAGGCGGGCAACCGCCGGCGGATCCGCGCCCCTCGGAGCCGCCAGGGGGCGAGCCGACACCCGAGGGCGGCGGGACATAATGCTGGCATGGAGATCGCTGTCCAGCTCTACACCGTCCGCGACCCCATGGAGAGGGACCCTTGGGGGACGCTCGAGCAGATCCGCGAAATCGGCATCAGCAACGTCGAGATCGCAGGACTTTACGGCAGGTCCGCGGAGGAGTGGCGCGACCACCTCGACCGGCTCGGCCTGAGGGCCATCGGCGCGCACATCGGGCTTGGCGAACTGCAGGGCAACCTGGAGGGCGTGCTGAGCGACCAGCGGACCATCGGTTTCCCCTATGTGATCCTCCCCTGGGTCGGCAAGGAGTCGTACGGCGAGGGCTGGGACCGCTTCGCCAAGGAGCTCGAGCCGATCGCGCGCTCGCTCCGCGAGCAGGGCGTGCGCTTCGCCTACCACAACCACAACTTCGAGTTCGAGCTTCAGAACGGCAAGCCGGGCCTCGAGGTGTTCTACGAGAGCGCCGACCCCGAGCTGGTGCTGGCGCAGATCGACGTGTACTGGGTCGCCTACGCCGGCTACGACCCGGCCGATCTGATCCGGCGCCTCAAGGGGCGGGTTCCGCTGGTCCACCTGAAGGACGGCCGCCTCGGCACGGGCAAGCCCGAGTTCCTGGAGGCCGGAAAGGGCGACGTGAACCTGCCGGCGGTGCTGAAGGCGTGCGCCGAGGCTGGCGCGGAGTACGGCACGATCGAGCTGGACGTTTGCCCGCAGGATCCGATCGAGTCGGTGCGGGAGAGCTTCCAGAACCTGCGGCGCATGGGCCTGTGACGGCCCGCGCCCAACGGGCGCCCGAGGGCGGGCTCAGAGCTTGAGGAGTCCGCCCTCGATGGAGATCGCGTTGCCGCCCCGCAGGCCGCTGGAGGCGGGTCCGTGGGCGTTGCGGGCCGTGTCCGGGGTCTCGAAGGTGAGCGGCGTCTTCGCGGGCTCGGGGACGTCCTCCTTGTACTTCGCGCTCGCGGCGTCGTTCATCGCGTAGCCGTAGGCCTGGGGCTGGTCGTGCAGGTCGGGCCTCCGGAGCTTCTTCAGCGCCTCCTCCCGGTCCATGTCCGCCGTTCGCAGACGGTTCTCGATGGCATCCATCCAGCCGGACGCCTCGGGGAACTGGCCTTCGGACTCGTGGTAGAGCATCAGCGCCGTGTGCTGCGCCTTCAGGTTGGCGACGGAGTCTCCTGCGTACGCGCGCTTCCTCTGCGGGAACAGGTACGTCTGGAGGATGCCCTCGTTCCAGAAGTCGCGGATCACCGGTCCGTAGAGGGCCGCGGCGGCGACGATCGCAAGCACCGCCACGGCGAGACAGGCCCGGCAACCCTTGCGGCTCGGTCGGTCGCTCATGGCTGGATTATGCTCCGGAGGGCATCCAGTAGACTGCTGCCATGCCGATCCCGCAACCCGTGCCGCTGGTGTGCAAGCCCACTCCGTTGCACCCTCTGCCCCGCCTTTCGGCGATGCTCGGGCTCGACCTCTGGATCAAGCGCGACGACCTCACCGGGTTCGCCCTGGGCGGCAACAAGGGCCGGAAGCTGGAGTACCTGATCGCCGAGGCCCTGGCCGTCGGCGCGGACACGGTCGTGAGCTGCGGCGCGGCGCAGTCCAACTTCCTGCGGCAGCTCGGAGCCGCTTGCGCGGTGCACGGGCTGCGCTGCGTCGCCGTGGCGATGCACCTGCCGTTCGAGCCGGAGTACGGCCAGCCGACGGACGGCCGTCTGGCCGAGAACGGCGGCAACGTGCTGCTGGACCGGCTGCTGGGGGTCGAGCTGCGCTTGCTGCCGGACGGTCCTTGGGAGCGGCTGTTCGAGGAGATGGAGCGCGAGGCCCGGCGATTGGAGGCGGAGGGGCGCCGCGTGTACCGGATCCCGGTGGGGGGCTCGAGCCCGCTCGGGGCGCTGGCGTTCCGCGAGGCGGGCCTCGAGGCGCGCGCCCAGGACGACGGGTTCCAGGCCGTGGTGTTCGCCAGCAGCAGCGGCAGCACGCACGCGGGGCTGGCGCACGCCTACGCGGGCAGCCGCACGAGGGTGATCGGCGTGTCGTGCGACCCCGAGCCGGACCTGTTCGACACGCTCGAGGAGCTGTGCGCAGGCCAGGACGCGCTGCTCGGCGCTTCGGTCGGCCTGCGCAGGGAGGACTTCGAGCTGCGGTTCGAGGCCGTGGGCGCCGGCTACGGGGTCGCCGAGACGCCGGTTCTGGAGGCGATCCTGCTGATGGCGAGGCGCGAGGGCGTGTTCCTGGATCCGGTGTACAGCGGCAAGGCGTTCGCCGGCCTGCTGGCGCTGGCCGAGGCCCGGGAGCTGCCGCAGAGGGTGCTGTTCTGGCACACCGGCGGCGTGCCCACGCTGATGGCGGTTCCCGAGGAAGCCTGGAAGGCCGCAGGCGCCTGACGCGGGCTGGCATCGGGTCGATATAACGATGTATCCTCGTGCCGACGCGACCGTCGAACGAGGAGAACCATGGCGGACCCCAGCGCCCCCGCACCCTTCCGCAACCCGGACCTGCCGGCCGAAGCCCGCATCGACGACCTCCTCGGCAGGCTCACGCGCGACGAGAAGATCCGCCTGTTCGGCCGCCAGCCGGACCTCTCTCGGCTCGGCCTGCGCCTCTCCGGCCACTGCGAGGGGATCCACGGCCTCTCGCAGGGAGGGCCCGCCAACTGGGCGCCGAAACGCCAGGTGCCGACCACCGTTTTCCCACAGGGCTACGGCTTGGGGGAAACCTGGGACGAGGACCTGCTGCTGCGCGTGGGGCGGGCCGAGGCCACCGAGGCGCGGTACGTGTTCCAGAGCCCGGAGTACCGCCAGGGCGCTCTGATCCTGCTCACCCCGAACGCCGACCTCGGGCGGGATCCCCGGTGGGGCCGCACCGAGGAGTGCTACGGCGAGGACCCGCTGCTGGCGTCCAGGCTGACCGTCGCCATGGTCCGGGGGATCCAAGGCGACCATCCCAGGCGCCTGCGGGCCGCGTCGCTGATGAAGCACTTTCTGGCCAACAGCAACGAGGACGGCCGCGAGAGCTCCTCGTCGGACTTCGACGAGGAGCTCTGGCGCGAGTACTACGCCTACTCCTTCTGGAAAGGAGCCACCGAAGGCGGGGCGCAGGCCTACATGGCCGCCTACAACGCCTGGAACGGCGTGCCTTGCCACATCCACCCGATGCACCGCGAGATCGTGCGGAGGGAATGGGGCTTCGACGGCTTCGTGTGCACCGACGGCGGCGGCATGCGACTGCTGGCTTCCGCGCACAGGGCGGCCAAAGACCTGCCCGAGGCCGCCGCCAAGATCGTGCGGGCGGGCATCAGCCGGTTCCTGGACGACTTCGAACGACCCTTGCGCGAGGCTCTGGGCAGGGGGCTGCTGAGAGAGGACGAGCTGGACGAGGGGTTGCGGCCGTTCCTCAGGGTGCAGCTGCGGCTCGGCCTGCTCGATCCTCCCGGTAGCGGTCCCTACGAGGAGATCGGATCGGGGCCCGAACCCTGGACCGCGAGGCCGCACCGCGAGCTGGCTCTGGAAGCCAGCCGCAAGTCGATCGTGCTGCTGAAGAACGACGGGCTGCTGCCGGTCGACCCGCGGGCTTGCCGGACCGTCGCCGTCGTCGGAAGGCACGCGGACGAGGTGCTGCTCGACTGGTACAGCGGGCTGCCTCCCTACCGCGTGTCGCCGCTGCAGGGCCTGCGCGAGAGGCTCGGCGCGGGGACGCGCGTGCTGCACGCGGAGGACGGCGAGGACGCGCTGCGGGCCGCGAGCGAGGCTGACCTGGTGGTGGCCGTGGTGGGCAACCACCCGGTCGGCCACGCCGGCTGGGCCAAGGTCGACCGCCCGAGCGAGGGCAAGGAGGCGGTGGACCGGCGCACCCTCCGCCTGGAGGACGAGGATCTCGTCCGAAGGCTGCTGCAGGCCAACCCGAGGACGGTCGTGGTGCTCCGCAGCAGCTTCCCCTACGCGCTTTGCTGGACCCAGCGGCACGCCCCGGCCATCCTGCAGCTGGCCCACGGCGGCCAGGAGGAGGGCACTGCGCTGGCAAGGGCTCTGTTCGGCGACGACAACCCCGCGGGGCGCCTCACGCAGACGTGGGTCCGCTCGGAGGCCGACCTCCCTCCGATGATGGACTACGACGTGCGGAACGGCCGCACCTACCGCCACTTCCGCGGCCAGCCGCTGTACCCCTTCGGACATGGTCTGAGCTATGCGCGCTTCGAATACGGTCCCCTGCGCGCCCGACTGACGGAGGAAGCCCTGGTTGCGGAGCTGACGGTGCGCAACGCCGGAAGCTGCGACGGCGAGGAGGTCGTGCAGCTGTACGCCGCTTGGCCGGAGGCCCGCCCGGGCAGGCCTCAGAAGCGGCTGCTCGCCTTCCGCAGGGAGAGCTTCCGCGCCGGTGGGCAACGGACCGTGCGGCTCGTCGCGCCGCTGCAGGAGCTGGCCTTTTGGAGCGTCCGGTCGCACGGCTGGGAACTGGAGCCCGGCCCCGTGCGGGTGTTCGCGGGACCGGACTCCGCCACGATGGCGGCCTGCGCCGAGCTCGAGCTGCCTTCGGTGAAGCTGTGAGCGCTAGGGCTTGGGCACGACGGCCGACACGAGCTCGCTCTCTCGGCCGTTGAAGCCGATGGCCGCCACGGCCACGCGCAGCGTGTCGCTGTTCCACCAGTTGTCTGCGGGGATCGACCTCGGGTCGATCAGGGCCTCCCGGGCGCCCGGCCCCAACGTGGCCACGGGCATCCAAGGGCGGTTGTCCAAGCCGTCGCTCGTGCGACGCAGGTACACGCGGAACCCGACGACCCAATCGAGCGGGTTCTGTTCGCGCACGGTCGGCGAGGGTCTCCACGAAACCCGGATCCGATCCCCCGGGGCGCGCTCGGCGGTCACGGAGGCAGGCTTGAGAGGCGAGTCGGGCGAGCCGAACGGGGTCCTGTAGACGACCTCGCCGCGCCGGGTTTCACCTCGGTACCACAGCACGTTGAACTGGTACGCCTCGATGTAGAACCACTCCGTGCGGCCGTCCCTCGTCACCTTCATCAGCATCAGCTGGCGCGGGCCGACCACGTCCATGTTGCCGAACGGGTTGTCCTTCCGCTCGTAGCCAGCCAGGCTCTTGACTTGGCGGGTGGGGCGGTTGGCCAAACGGAAGCGTCCGTCGGCGTCCGTTCGCCCCGCCATCACGGGGCGCTCCGACAGCCTGCCTGTGAAGAAGTTGCCGTCCTCGATCACCGGCCACCACCGGGTGCCGCGGTCCTCGCCGGGCTGCCCGTTGGGGTCCACCTGGGCTCCGCGCTGGAAAACCTCGACCTCGGCGCCCGCGAGCGGCAGGCCGTTGACGTCCAGGAAGCGGACGAAGCACTCGTCGGGCATCGGGAACACGTAGTCGCCGAAGAAGCCGCGCGGCGAGCGGTAGGCCCGATGCAGGTTCGCCGCGTCGACCTCTCCCCACACGTGCGGACCGTGCCAGTGCATCATCTGGTTCGGGAACGACATGAAGTGGCCGACCCTCTCGCCGGTGTCGGCCCACACGAACCGCTCGTCGCCGGGGTAGTCGGTGTTGTACCAATCGATCAGCCCCAGCTGGTGGCCGAGCTCGTGCGGAAGGGACCACTCGGTTTGGTTGCGCCACTCGTGGGTGGCAGGCTCCCAAGCCTTCCTGCGGTCCTGGTCGTCCTGCCAGATCCACATGCCCTGGTTGTAGCGGATGCCGTCTTCGCGGAACAGCTTCTCGGCCTCCTTCTGCGGCTCGTCGACGTCCGGCGTCACCAGGATGCGGTCCAGCCTCACCCGCGCCCTGCAGCCGTCGGGAACCGACGGGTACTTGGCCGATTCGAACAGGAGGTTCATGATGTCGACGTGCCAGCGGTAGAAGTCCTCGAACGAGAACGTGCCGTAGGCGGTGCGCGCCTTGCGCCAAGCCTCGACCCTCCCGCGGTTGACCACGAACTCGAGGCTCCAGCCCCACAGCGGGTCGTGGATCTCGTCGTTGATGGTGGCGATCTGCGGCTGGTCGGTCAGGATCTGGAAGGTCGCGGTGTGCTCGCCTGCCTGCCAGCGCCACCGGTAGGGGATCTGCGCGTACTCCCCCGGCCGCAGGTTCTTGCCGAACCGACCGCGGGCCACCTCTGTGCCGTCGATCTTCCAGACGTACTCGAACGGCCTGGCGTCGGCGAACCCCAGGTTGCGCACGTTGGCGGTCAAGGTGATCCTCTCCCCGGGCGTGTAGTCGAGCTTCAGGTTGCGCACGGCCTCCTCGGGGTGCGTGTACCGCCGTTCGCCCTCCGGCGTGGCGAGCGCCTTGGCGCCCTCGATCGACGGCCTGCCGAACACGTCGTAGGCCACGCGGCCGTGCAGGCCGGCCAGCTTGGGGCTCATCTCGAGGAACAGCACGCTCAGGTCGGGCAGCCGCGGGGCGACGTCCCAGGCGGGGCCCCGCTCGATCTTGTAGCCCTTGATGGCGCTGCGCGGCACGCTCTCCGGAGGCTTTCCGACGTCCTGCAGTCTCCTCCAGAACTGGATGCGCACGCCCTCGTCGCGCACGTAGCAGTTGCGCAGCACGGTTCCGTCGGCGAACTCCAGCGTGTCGGCGAAGGCTCCGGCGGCGCAGAGCCAGAGCAGTCCGAGAGCGAGCGGGCGAAGGCGTTCCATACCCGCCAATCTAGCTCCGGCGGGAGGATCGCGCAAGACGGCTGGCCACGAGCACCCTCGGCAGGCCGGCGAGGTCGTTTTCCACGCGAACGCTCCATCCGTGGCGCTCGAACGCCTCAACCGCGCGCTGCGCGTCGCCCAGTTCGACGACCAGCCAGCCGTCGGGCCGCAGCCACTCCCCCGCCTCCGCGGCGATCCGGCGGTACGCCTCGTCGCCGTCGGGACCGGCGTACAGCGCCTGAGGGGGCTCGTACCGAGCGATCTCCGGCTGCAGCGGTTCGCCCTCGCGCACGTATGGCGGGTTCGAGACGATCAGGTCGAACGCCGCGCCGCGCATCGCCTCGAAGAGGTCGCCGTAGCGGAAGCCGACCTTGGCACCGAGGCGGGCGGCGTTCGCGCTGGCCACTCCCAGGGCCTCCATCGACAGGTCCGTGGCCAGCACGCGCCACAGGGGGCGCTCCAGCGCGAGCGTGACGGCGATGCAGCCCGAGCCCGTTCCCAGATCCAGCACGTCGGCCTCGGCGGGAAGCGGCAGCCCCAGGCACACGTCGATCAGGCGCTCGGTCTCCTGGCGTGGGATCAGCACCGAGCGTTCCACCGCGAAGCGCCGCCCGTAGAACTCTCGCCAGCCGAGGATGTACGCCAGGGGCTCCCTGGCTTCCCGTCTCCTCAGCAGCTCCTCGGCCTCGGCAGGCACGGGCTGTTCCGGATGCGACAGCACGTAGACGCGGTCCCTTCCCAGCGCGAGGGCGGCCAGCATCTGGGCATCCGTGGAGGGCTCGGGAACCCCCGCAAGCTCCAGCCTCCGCACGGCTTCTCGAAGCCAATCGTCGAGCCGCATGGGCTCCAGAATAGTCCATGCCGAGCGAAAAAAGGACCCCGCCGGAGGGCGGGGCCAAGTGTTTGGACCAGAGTGTTCCGAATCGCGGAAGGAAACGACGAGCCTTCAGGTTCTCGGGCGGTTCCGCAGGAACGCCGGGATGTCCAGGTCGATCTCCTCGATGACCTTCTCCGGCTCTTGGCGGCGCGCCTCGGTCCGCGCCCCGCGGTCCGAGGCCACGGCCTGCTGGACCACGGCGACGGGTCGGGCCGCCGCCTCCGGCCGCGGCGTCATGCCGGCGGCCAGCAGCGTGACCTGCACCTCTCCGTCCTGGGTGTCCCGCAGCACGTGGCCCATGATGATGTCCGCTTCCTCGGGGTCGCAGAACTGCATCACGTACTCCATGGCCTCGTGGGCCTCTCCGATGCTGAAGTCGGGGCCCGCGGTGATGTTGATCAGCAGCCGCTTGGCTCCCTCGATGCTGGTTTCGAGCAGCGGGCTGGTGGCGGCGGCCTGAGCGGCCATGCGCGCGCGCGCCTCGCCCATGCCCCTCCCCAGGCCCATGAGCGCCACGCCCGCGTCGGTCATCACGCTGCGCACGTCGGCGAAGTCCACGTTGATCACGCCCGGCAGCAGGATGATGTCGCTGATGCCCTGCACCCCCTGCCGCAGCACGTCGTCGGCCGCCGCGAACGCCTCGGACATGGTGGTGCGCTTCTCGACGAACTGCACCAGGCGGTCGTTGGGCACGGTGATCAGCGTGTCGACGTGCTTCTTCAGCCTCTCGGCTCCCTGCTCGGCCAGGCGCCGCCTCTTGGGCCCCTCGAACACGAACGGCTTGGTGACCACGCCGACCGTGAGGATGCCCATGCGGCGCGCCATCTCCGCCACGATCGGAGCGGCCCCGGTGCCGGTGCCGCCGCCCATGCCTGCCGTGAGGAACACCATGTCGGCGCCGTCGAGCACCTCCTGGATCGCCTTCTCGCTCTCCTTGGCGGCGTTCTCGCCGATCTCGGGATTGCCCCCCGCGCCCAAGCCCCGGGTGAGCGACTCGCCGAGCTGCAGCTTCACGTCGGCCTTCGACAGCGCAAGGGCCTGCGCGTCGGTGTTCATCGCGACGAACTCCACGCCGCTCAGGCCCTCGTCGATCATGCGGTTCACGGCGTTGGAGCCCGCCCCGCCGATGCCGATCACCTTGAGGATCGCCTGGTTCTCGAAAAGGTTCGCCTTCATTCGGTCCACTCCGTCCGAGCGGCCCCATCGGGCCGCTCATTGGAAGGAGACGGATTCCCCGCCCCGAACGCACCGCGTGCCTCCGGGGTCCCAAGGTAAAACCTCGCCATGCTCGACCGCCAGCTGTTCCGCACCGACCCCGACCTGATCCGCCGGGGGTGCGCGCGCAAGGGCATCGAGGCTCCCGTCGACGACGTGATTCGGCTGGACGGCGAGCGCCGCGAGCTGCTGGCCACGCTCGAGAGACAGCAGGCCGAGATGAACCGCATCAGCAAGACCATCGGCCAGCTGATGGCGCAGGGCAAGCGCGAAGAGGCCGAGGCGGCCAAGGCCCACACGAAGGACCTGAAGGAGGCCATCGCCGCAGGCGAGCAGAAGCTCCGCGAGATCGACGCCGCATTGCGCGACGCCGAGCTGCTGATCCCGAACCTGCCCCACGACTCGGTTCCCGATGGCCTGGACGAAACGTGCAACGTCGTTCTGCGCGAGTGGGGCGAGAAGCCGGCGTTCGCCTTCGAGCCGAAGGCCCACTGGGATCTGGGCGCGGCGCTCGGGCTGCTCGACCTGCCGCGCGGCGCCAAGGTGGCCGGCAGCGGATTCCCGTGCTACGTCGGCCTGGGCGCGCGCCTGCAGAGGGCGCTGTTCCAGTCGATGATCGAGTTTCAGACGCGCGAGCGCGGATACACCGAGGTCTACCCGCCGTACCTGGTGAACCGGGCCAGCATGGTCGGCACTGGCAACTTCCCCAAGTTCGAGGAGGACGTCTACCGGGCCGACGAGGACCTGTGGCTGATCCCCACGGCCGAGGTGCCGGTGACGAACCTGTACCGCGACGAGATCCTGACCGCCGAGGACCTCACGCTGAACCTGGCCGCGTTCTCCGGATGCTTCCGAAGGGAGGCCGGGGCGGCGGGCAAGGACACGAGGGGCCTGTTGCGCGTGCACCAGTTCGACAAGGTCGAGCTGGTGAAGTTCTGCAAGCCCGAGGACAGCTACGACGAGCTGGAGAAGCTGACGGCGGACGCCGAGGCGGTGCTGAAGGCCCTGGGACTGCACTACCGCGTCGTGGCCGTGTGCGCCGGGGACATGGGCTTCAAGGGAGCCAAGCAGTACGACCTGGAGGTGTGGGCCCCGGGGGTGGGCCGCTACCTGGAGGTCTCGAGCTGCAGCAACTTCGAGGCTTTCCAGGCGCGCCGGGCGAACATCCGCTTCCGACGGGAGCAGGGCGCCAAACCGGAGTTCGTGCACATCCTCAACGGCAGCGGCTTGGCGTGCCCGCGGCTGTTCGCCGCGGTGCTGGAGACCTACCAGCGGGAAGACGGGTCGGTGGACGTGCCGGACTTCCTCAGGCCTTGGATGGGGGTCGAGCGCATCGGCCCCGGCGAGTGAGCCGCCGTTCGGCGGCCTGCGCGAGCCGGGGTGGGGCGCCTAGGGGGCGTCGCGGCGCAAGAGGACGATCCGCCCGCCACACCGCCGGTGCACGTAGGTCCGGCGGAGCGGAAGCCTTCGGCGGCGACGGAACGAGAAGCCGCAGCGCTCGCACGCGTACACCAGGCGGGCTCCCAGCGTCGCTGCCTCGGGGTAGTCGTGGCAGCGCTTGGGGTCGTAGCCCATCGAGCGCAGAGCCGCGCGCCACTCGGGCCCGTGCGGCCGGATGCCGGGTCCGTGGCGCTCGTGGGCCAGCAGGTGGGCGTACTCGTGGGCCAGGGTGTCCTCGATGCGCCGCTCGTCGGTGAGCAGCCGCGCGCTCAGCCGGATGAGCTGCTTGGCGGGATAGGCGCAACCGGCCGCGCGGGTCATCCGGCGGCTCCACTCGACCTTGGGCGCGCTCCTCAGGGGGTGCGTGACGGCCCAGCGGGCCAGCAGCTGCTCCACGAGCCTGGTCTTCGTCACGGCTGCGTCGGGTGTACCCGCTCAATCGATGCGGAGGCGCGCGACGCCGGGACCGGCCTGGAGAACGACTCCGTTCGGAGCCCGAACCCTGGCCTCGATGCCCCGCTCCGTGCGCTCCCACCGGGCCTCGATCGGCCCGAACCGGGTGGGCACGCGGCCGCCGGCCCCGGCCAAGGCATCGGACACGATCGGGTCCAGCACCCAACGCTCCGGCTGGAACGGGTCGGGCCGACGGAGGCCCAGAACGTAGGCGGTTCCGTAGATCGCCGCCGCGCCGCTCCAGCTGTGGCAACAGGAGCCGGCGCCCCGCTCCACCCTGTGGAAGCACTCGGGAAGCGTCGGCAGGCCGAGGGAGCGGAGGTAGCCGTAGTGGCCCTCGATGACGTGCTCCGCCAGGTCCGGTCGGCCTGCCTCGGCGAGCGCCGGCAGCGCGAACGAGAGGAAATACAGCTCGAGGTGGCCGGCGCTCTCTCCACCGCGCAGGCCCCTCTCGAGGTTCTCGCGGAGCAGAGGCTCGAGGTAGCGGAGAATCGGCTCCCTCGGCCCGACGCCGAAGCGGAGGGCCAGGGTGTTGGCGTGCAGGGCGGGGGTTTGGGCGCCGAGGCTGGCGGCGAAGCGCCCCTCCTGCCGCAACCAGACATGGCGCAACAGACGGTCGCACACCTGTTCGGCGCTTAGCCGGTGGCTCTCCGCCTCTCGGATCCTGCCGATCGCGCTCGCGATGTCCGCCGTGGCCCGGTGCGCCTCGACGCGCAGCACGTTCAGCGCGGCGTTGGCGCGCCCTTCCCGCTCCGGCCGGGGCACGCCCCAGTCGAGGAACACGCGCAGACCCGAGGCGTCCCACAGGCCGGTCTCGGGGTCGGTGCGCCACCGCTCGCTGGCCCACAGGCGCTCGATCCTCGGCCACTGCCGCTCGAGGAACCGAAGGCCGTCGGGCGAGTCCGCCAGCTCCCTCACCGCCAGCACCCACAGCAGCGAGAAGTCCTCGTGCGGCTGGCGCAGCCAGGCGGGAGCGCAACAGGGCAGCTGGCCATCGGGAAGCTGCGCCTGGCCGAACAGGTCGAACGTCCGCAGGGCCACGCGGAGGTCCGGGGTCGCCAGGCGGTGCAGCTGCAGGTTGACCCACCCGTCCCCGATGTAGCTGCCGCGCTCGCGCCACGGGCAGTCGGCATAGCCCTCGTCGGTGCTCGCTGCGAGCGTGTGCAGGGACCTCCCCCAAGCCCATTCGAGGGTTGGGAAGGCCGGACAGGCGAACGCACCCTCCGGCTCCGGCAGCAGGGTGCGCCGGAGGATCCGAACGTCCTGCACGTCGAACCGACCCTCCCGCAGACCCGGGGGCGGCGTGAACGTCAGCTGCAGCGCGATGCCGCCTCGCGGGTTGGCGGCGTGCACCGTTTGGCGGCCTCCGCGCAGAACGAAGCGGTCGGTGGCGTCGACGAAGGGGTTGGAGCCGTACAGCCGCACGCGGCCATCGGGGTGGGTCCAGTCGTCGTAGGACACGTCCAGCAGCGTGCCCTCCGGAGCCTCCACCTCGAGCACGGGCTGGCCGTAGTACTCGTCGCCGAAGTCGAGGCACCAGAGAGCGCCGTGCGCCGATGCCACCGGGCCGCCCGAGTCGGGGCCCTCGCCGGCCTGCCAGGCAACCCACCGGCCGGGCGCGACCGAAGCGGGGTCTCCGCTCTCCCAGCGCCAGCCCTCCTCCGGCGCCTCCATCGGGTCGGGCAGCGCCGCCGCCGGCATGGGGCCGAACAGCTCGAAGGCCTCCCTCGCTCCCGGATCCGGCCGAGAGTGCAGGCTCACGCGCTCGAAACCCGGGAAGCCCAGAAGGTAGGACCAGTGCTCGGTCAGAACCTCGACCCTCCCGATCAGACGGTTCCAGCCAGCGCGGAGGCGAACCCGAGCCGTACCGTGGTTGCCGAACCGCTCGGAGCCGTACTCCGGCCTCAGCGGCTCGCCGTTCAGCCACAGGTCGCTCCAGAAGCACTCCATCAGGCCCTCCTGGTCGATCGGCGAAAGGATCCAGGTGCGGAACAGGCAGTCGTGACGCTCCGAGCGCCGGTCGCCCTGCAGGAACGCCGGGTGGCGTACTTGGAAGCCCCATCGCGGCGCCGCGGCGAGGCGGCCTCGCCACCGCACGCGATGCGGTCGCATCGGCTCGTAGCCCGGGTAGGGCACGGAACGAGGCAGCGGCTGGCCCCAGGGGCACCGCTCGGCGGGGAGCGCCTCCACGGGGCCGTCCGCAGGCTCGGCCAGCTCGCGTTCGAGCATCCGCGTGTCGCAGATCTCCACCGGGTTCTGGGCGAAGCTGAAGAGCGGGGCCTCCGGATCCCACGCCCGGTGCAGCCGCGAGCGCCATTCGCCGGGCGAGTCGAGGCGAACCGAGCCGTCCTCGGTACCTCCGGCCGCGAGGAAGCCCGGTCGCCCGTCCGGCATCGTCTGGTAGCTCGAGGCTCCGTAGAAGTTGACTTCGACCCGCAGAACGTGGCCGCCCGCCTCCAGCTCCAGCTCGTGCGTATCGTACTCTGGACTCTGCGTCACGAAGCGCGCCGGACCGTAGGCCGCGAACCGACCGTCGACCCACAGCCGATAGCGGGTGTCGGCGAAGAGGTGCAGCGCCACCGTTTGCGGCCGATCCAGGCGGAACCGCCGCTCGAACGACACGAACTGGTTGCGCGCAGGCTCGAGGCCCGGCACCCAGCAGTAGGCCGCCGCCTCGAACGGCGCGCGCAGACCCGCCATGGCTAGCGAACCTCCGCGAGCGCCTCTCGCCGAGCCCTCGCGAGCAGCGAGCGGCCACGCCTCAGGGCTCGCTCGAGCGCGTCCGGGCGATCCGGCGTCAGGAACGCCCGCGCGAAGAAGTCCGCCGTGCGGCGGAAATCCAGCGCCTCGTGGCCGGCGTCCGGCCCCACCTGGAGCTCGTACCGCTTGCCTGCCCGGTCGAGCGCCCGGATCAGCTGGTGCGTGTTGCTGGGATGCACGTTGTTGTCGGCCGTGCCGTAGAAGAGCAGCAGCTTTCCGCGGAGGTTTTGCACGTGCTCCATCGCCGAGCCCTCGCGGTACCCCTCGGGGTTCGTTTCGGGCGTGCCCATGTAGCGCTCGGTGTAGATCGAGTCGTAGTTGCGCCAGTCCGTCACGCTGGAGGAGGCCACGGCGGCGTGGAACACGTCGGGGTGCCGCAGCAGCGCCATGATCGACGCGTAGCCGCCGTAGGACGTGCCGGTGATGCCCACCCGCTGGGGATCCAGCCACGGCAGGGCCGACAGCGCGGCCCGCACGCCCGCCGCCTGGTCGTCGATCTCCACCACTCCCAGCCTTCCGTAGATCGACGTGCGGAACTCGCGGCCGCGGCCGACCGTGCCCCGCCCCTCGAACCAGGCCACCGCGAACCCGTAGTGGTTCAGCGGGTGGGGGCCGACGAACCGCTCCGCTCCCACGCCCGACTCAGGCCCGGCGTACACCATCACCACCAGCGGATAGCGCTTGGAGGGGTCGAAGCCCACCGGCTTGCTGACGTAGCCGTAGAGCTCCCACTTGCCATCGGCGGATCGGAACAGCACCCTCTCGGCCGGCTGCAGGCGCGCGGCCTCCATGCGGGAGGCGTCGGCCTCGGCCACGGTTCGCAGCACCGTGCCCTCCAAGTCCATCTCCACCGTCTTGGGCGGGGTCGTGAGGTTCTCGAAGGTGTCGAGCAACCGCGTGCCGTCCGGGGAGACCGTGACGCTGTGGCTGAAGGCAGGATCGGTGAGCCGCTCGTCGCGGCTGCCGTCCAGACGGATCCGATGCAGCTGGATGAGGTAGGGGTTGGGGGCGCTCCTGCACGTGTAGTAGACCCAGCCCGAACGGGGGTCGGCGCGCACGACCCGCTCCACGTCGAACGGATGCGCCGTGATCGGCCGCAGGGGCCCGCCGTCGAGCGAGCCCAGCGAGAGGTTGCGGAAGCCGTTTCGCTCGTGGATCCAAAGGAATCGCCGCTTGCCGCCCTCCTCGTCCAGCCACACGAGCGGCGGCGCGTTGTCCGTCCAGGCGTCGAGCACGCCCTCGCGCACGACGACGCGCACCTTGCCCGTCGAGGGGTCCGCCGCGCAGAACTCCATGGTGCGCTGCAGGCGGTCGGTGCGGTGGAACAGCAGCTCCCCGCCGTCCGGCGACCAGCGCACGGCGTACACGTAGTGCCCGAGGTCTTTCATCGGGTCCCTGTGCGTCGAGGTCGCCACGGTCACGGTGCGCCCGGAGGCCAGGTCGTGGACCAGCAGCGACACCCTGGGGTTCGGCGCTCCTGCCTTGGGGTAGGGCTCGGCGTCCAGCCGGTTCTGCACCTGGGTTTGGTCCAGAGTCAGGTAGAAGTCGCGGACGTCCTTCTCGTCGAACCTGTAGAACCACAGGCGCTTGGAGTCTGGCGAGAAACCCATCGCCTCGCGCACTCCCAGTTCTTCCCCGTACACCCAGCTGGCCGTTCCGTACTTGACGCGGTCGCGCTCGTTGCCGTCCCGCGTGACCGCCCTCTCTCGTCCCGTCTTGCGGTCCACCAGCCACACGTTGCGGTCGCGGTGCATCGCGCGCCACCTTCCGTCGGGGCTGTCGGTCTGCAGGTATTGGCGGCCCCTCGCCGGACGGTTGGGATCGCGGGCCTGACGCTCCGCGGGGCGCGCGGGTCGCACCTGCGTCTCGGGCTCGGCGAGCTCCAGGACGAACTGGCGCTTGTCGCGCACGAAGCGCAACCGATCCTCCGAGAGCCACTCGGCCTGCGGGAAGTCGTTGCGGGCGACCAGGCTCTGGTAGAGCCTGCGAACCCTCTCGTGGGTGTCCGGGACGGCCATGGCGTCCAGTTTGCTCTTCTCGTCGAACGAATGGCAAACCGCGAGCAGCGCGAGGGCGGCGAACATCGGTGCGGATTGTGCTCGGACGCTCAGCCCGGCGCAGGGCCCCAGCGCGGAACGCCCTGCAGCACGACGCCGTTCTCGTCCGCGAGCCTCAGCAGCTCGGTGATGATCGCCTCTCTGGCCTCGAGCTCCTCGTCCCACGTGGGGGCGTCCAGCCAGCACACGGCGGTGACCAGAAGCCCGGCGGACTGGATGTCGGTGGGGGCCACGCGCACCGTCTCCGGGTCGACCTGTGGCACCTTCTGCAGCGCATCGCGGGCGGCGGCGCAGAACGCTCGGATGCGGTCGGGCGCGGAATCGAGGGACAGCGGCAGGCTCATGGCGACCCGGCGGCGCGAGAGGTCCCCGGCGTTCTCCACCGAAGCGCGGATGAGGTTGCTGTTCGGCAGCGTGACCAGCGCGCCGGTGGGCAGCCGGATGCGCGTGCTGCGCAGGTTGATCTCTTCCACCTTGCCGTACACGTCGCCGATGCGCACCCAGTCGCCGAGCGCGAACGGCATGTCGAACACGATCGTGAGGGACCCGAAGACGTTCTCGACGCTGTCCTTGGCGGCCAGAGCCAACGCCACGCCGCCGATGCCCAGGCCCGCCACGATGCCCGGCACGTTGGCTCCCAGCCACCACAGGCCCGTGAGCACGCCGCCCGCGCCGATGAGCGCCCGCACGAACTTGCGCAGCACCGGAATGAGGATGCGCTCCGCCCGACGATCGATGGCCGCCGCCCGGTCGGCGATGGCCTCGCAGAACGCGTCCCACCAGCTGATCGCCAGCCAGGTCAGGCCGATCGTCGCGACCGTCACGGCACCCGCCTCGAGCGGACGCACCCTCGCCATCTGGAGGGGCTCCAGGAACTGCAGCAGCGTCCAACCAGCCGCCGCAAGGCCGGCTCCCCTCCGCATGCCGCGCCTCGGTTGCGGGGCGAAGTCCTTGGGAGCCAGGCGGTAGCGCGCCCGCTGGATGCCCAGCATGACGACCCACGCGACGAGGGCGGCGGCCGCGCTGCAGAGCATCGCCAAACCCAGGCCGAGCCACTGCCAAGCCTCCCAGCCGACGAAGGACCCCTCGGCGGCCCAACCCTTCAGGCGGTCGGCCAGCGTCTGACCCCAGGCCGCACCCGGCGCGAGCAGGGCGAGCGTCGCGCTGCGCCTCACACGGACCTCCTGCCTGCCTGGAAGCGGGCCCACCGGCGGCCGGCCCAAACGAACAGCGGCGCCAGAGCCAGAGCCGGCAGATAGTCGGCCGTCGGCAACTCCCGCACGCGCAGCAGAGCAAGGCCGATCGAGACCATCATCAGTCCGCCGGCGGCGGCCATCTCCAACCCGTACTCCTCGTCCTCGAGAAAGGCGCGCAGGGGTTTGGCCATCAAGGTGAGCGACCCTTGGAACACCAGCAAGACGCCCGCCGTCACCAGAACGCCCACCGGATCCATGGTGGCGGCGAAGAACACCGCTCCGATGCCGTCCATCATCCCCTTGATCCCCAAGAGCTCCCAGTCCCCCTCCAAGCCGTCCCTCAGGCAACCCAGGAGGGTCATCGGACCCACGCAGTACAGGATCGTCGTGGTCACCACGGTGCGGTTGAACTCGCCGCCGCCCCCCAGGTTGCGCCGCGCGAACTCGCTGAACGCCTCCAATCCCGCGCCGATGCCGAGGAGGTGGCCCAGCACGCCACCGCCGGCGATGGCCGCGGCGGTGCCGAGCACCCTGCGCCCTCCCAGGAACATGCGGACGCCGAGGGCCAAACTCAGCAGACCCAAGCCTCCCATCGCGATGTCCCGCGTCGCCGGCGGCAGGAAGCGGCCGACGGCCATCCCCACCAACGCCCCGCACACCACGGTGGCGGTGTTGAACAGCGTGCCGCGCATGCGCCGCAGTTTACCGACGCCTCCCCGCTTGGCCCGGCGCCGCTCCTCGTGCTAGCCTAGGCCGATGCACGAGCCTTTGACCGCCCTGGGAGCCGAGAGCGAGCTGAGAGCCTGGGTCGAGGAGTACGCCGCCGACCGGGCCGCGATCGGACGCCGGTACCCGTGCCGGTGGTCGTCCAGAACGATGGACCGCAAGCAGGCCCTGGCCGAGCTCTGGCTGGAGCGTGTGCGCTCGGTGGACTTCGAGCGGCTGGGCGCGCAGGGCAGGGTGGACGCGCTGCTGCTCGAGAACCACCTCGAGGGATCTCTGGCATCGATCGCCGCCGACCGCAGGCTGGCTGCCGAGGCCGAGAGCCTCCTGGGGATCGTGGAGGACGCCTGCGCCCTGGAGCTCGCCCGCAAGGACCGCCGCTGGATCGGCGGCCGCGACGCGGCCGAGGCGCTGCACCGCATGGCCGACCGCCTGCAGCAGGTTGCGCACTCCCTCTCGAGCGGGACGCCTTCGGACCTCCCGATGCTGGCCGGAGCGGCGGACGTGCTGCAGGATCTGCGCCGAAGCCTGGACGACTGGCACGCGTTCTACGATGGCTACGACCCCGAGTTCACTTGGTGGGTCGCCGAGCCGTGGAAGCGCCTGGTGGGCGCCTGGGAGGGCCTGACCGAGACCCTGAAGCGGGCGATCGGAGACAGCGGAGACCACCCGCCGATCGTAGGCCGCCGGGTGGGCAGGGAAGGCCTCGTGGAGGGCCTCGCACGGGAGTGGATCTCCGAGACCCCCGAGCGGTTGCTGGAGATCGGCGAGGCGGAGATGGACTGGTGCGAGCGGCGGCTGCGCGAGGCGTCCCGAGAGCTCGGTTGCGGCGACGACTGGAAGGCGGCCATCGAGAAGGTGAAGGACTCCGCCGTGGCTCCCGGCCTGCAGCCTCAGATGGTGGCGGAGCTGGCCGAGGAGGCCGAACGCTATCTGCTGGAGAACGACCTGATGGACGTTCCGGACCTGGCCCGGGAGGTGTGGCAGATGGCGATGATGTCCGCCGAGCAGCAGAAGGTGGCGCCCTTCTTCTACGGCGGCGAAACGATCGTGGTGTCCTATCCCACGAACGCGATGGACCATGGCCTGAAGCTGATGAGTCTCCGCGGCAACAACCCCCACTTCTCCCGCGCCACGGTGCACCACGAGCTGATCCCCGGACACCACCTGCAGGGCTTCCACCAAGAGCGGTTCCACCCTCACCGCAAAGTCTTCCGCACGCCGTTCTGGATCGAGGGCTGGACGCTGTACTGGGAGCTGTACCTTTGGGACCGGGGCTTCCCGAGGGGCCCGGAGGATCGGATCGGCATGCTGTTCTGGCGCATGCATCGGGCGGCGCGCGTGGTGTTCTCGCTGAAGTTCCACATGGGCGCGATGGAGGCCGCCGAGTGCGTGGACTTCCTCGTCGAGAGGGTCGGACACGAGCGCTCGAACGCCGAGGGAGAGGTCCGTCGCAGCTTCCGCGGCGGGTACGAGCCGCTGTACCAGGCCGCCTACTTGATCGGCGGAAAGCAGGTGTATGCGCTGCAACGGGAGCTGCTGGGAGCGGGCTGGCCCGCCAAGCGCTTCCACGCGGAGTTCCTGAGGACCAACCAGATGCCCATCGAGCTGGCCGCTGCCTTGCTGCGCGGAGAGCCGATCCCGAGGCCGTTCCGGGTGGAGGACCCTCTGCTGTCGCGGAGCTAGCCGTACATCCAGTCGATGAGGCTGGCGTAGCGCTCGCGCACCACGTTCCGCTTCACCTTCATCGTGGGCGTCAGCTCGCCGCCTTCGATGGTGAACGGGTGGTCCAGAATCGTGTGCCGCTTGACCTTCTCGAAGTCCGCGAGGCCTTGGTTGACCCTGGCCACTTCCGCCTTGATGAGCGTTCGCGCCGCTTCGCTCGTCGCGAGCTCCTGGTCGCTCATCGAGGCCGCGCCCGCCCCGGCCTGGCGGCGCAGCGCCTGAAAGTCCGGCACGATGAGCGCAGCGATGTGGTCCCTGCCGTCTCCCACCACCACGGCATCCGCGATCAGGGGGCTCTCCCTCAGCTTGTTCTCGATCGGCTGGGGCGCGACGTTCTTGCCGTTGCCGAGCACGATGAGGTCCTTCTTGCGGTCCGTGATGACCAAGTATCTGCCATCGAACCTGCCCAGATCGCCCGTGTGGAACCAGCCTTCCTCGTCGATCGCCTGAGCGGTCTCCTGGGGCAGGTTGTAGTAGCCGACCATGCGCGCCGGGCCCCGGAAGAGGATCTCGCCGTCCTCGGCGATCTTGACCTCGTTGCAGGGGATCGGTGGGCCCACCGTGTGCGGGTGGTTGTCGTCCGGGTGGTTGACACTGACCACCGCGGTGGTCTCCGTGAGCCCGTATCCCTGCAGCACGGTCAGGCCGAACGCCGCGTAGAATTCGGCGACCGCCGGCGGCAGAGCGGCTCCGCCCGACACGAAGAACCGGATGCGCCCGCCCGTGCGCTCGCGGATCTTCCGTCCGACCAGTCGGTCCAGCAGAGGGTGCAGCGGCGCCAGCCTTCCCGCCGCGCGCGCCCTTCCCTGCGCCAGCGCCATCTCGAACAGCACCCGCCCTGTCTCTTATACACATC
>JAOACB010000038.1 GCA_026418055.1 Fimbriimonadales bacterium | reverse complement strand
CCTTGATGTAGGCCTGCTGGCTCCAGGTGATGCCGCTGCGCGTAAAGATGTAGACCGCACCGCTGTTGATGGCCGAGTTGTCCCACTGATTCCCGTTGACACCGGTGGCGTTGCTGTCTTCAAACCGTGACCCCACCGCAAGCGTGTTGCCATCACCAGAAAGGGCAACCGAGAAGCCAAACCCGTCGCCCGCCTCAGTGTTGCTCGCCTTGAGGTAGGCCTGCTGGCTCCAGGTGCTGCCGCTGCGCGTAAAGATGTAGACCGCCCCGCTGGCGCTGGCCGAGTTGTCCAACTGATTCCCGTTGACACCGGTGGCGTTGCTGTCTTCCCCCGGCGCCCCCACCGCAAGCGTGTTGCCATCGGCAGAAAGGGCAACCGAGTAGCCGAAATTGTCGAACGCCTCAGTGTTGCTCGCCTTGATGTAGGCCTGCTGGCTCCAGGTGCTGCCGCTGCGCGTAAAGATGTAGACCGCCCCGCTGTCGCTGGCCGAGTTGTTCGACTGATTCCCGTTGACACCGGTGGCGTTGCTGTCTTCCAACCGCGCCCCCACCGCAAGCGTGTTGCCATCGGCAGAAAGGGCAACCCGGGTGCCAAACTCGTCGCCCGCCCCAGTGTTGCTCGCCTTGATGTAGGCCTGCTGAGCTAACGTGGGATCGATGGTGAGCGGATACTGCGCCTGCGCATCCTCGACGCGGTAGGCAAGCCGCCCACCCTGATACACAAAACTCACCTGTAGCGGCACACCACGCACATCCCAAGCCTTGAGCCCCTCGAAATACACCGCACCACGCTCATTGGCCAACACCAGCCGCCCAGCCTCCACAGCCACCCGATAACCCGGCGCCTCCAGCGCCAACTCAACCTCAAGCGGCCCCAACCCAGCAGGCCGCTCCTGCAACCACAGCCAGTGCTGCGCCCCCTGCGGCCCATGCCGCCACCACTCGCGCTGCCCAGGCCCCAGCATCCGCTCAACGCGCTGCTCTACACGCGCCGCCACCAGAGCAGCCTCAACCTCAGCCGACAGACTCCAACCCGCCTGCCGCAACACCGGCACCATCCAGCCCGGACGTCCCAAGGCCTCCGTGCGCAGCCGAATCCGCCCCACCGCACCGCGCATCAGCTCAACATCCACCCACCCCTCAGATTGCCAGCGCACACGATAGCCCTGATAATCATTGCGCGCCTCAAACCCCTCAGACGCAAAGCCTGGCCCCTCAACCCCCTGCCGCCCAGACAGCGCACGCACCGCATAAGCACGCGCCTCACGATCCGCCGCAATCTGCGCCACCACAGCCGCCTTGCTCGCAGCATCCAGCGACACCGCATCAGCCCATGCCCCCACCGCAGCAGCCTTGGCAAATGCCACCCCAGACAGCCAAGACAGCACAACTACACCCAACACGCTAAACGCTCGCAACCACCCGGCAACCCAGAAAAAACCTCGATCCATCCAAGATCCTTTCAAACAGCGCACAGCACCTTAGATGCGGCACCGACAGCTTGCACAACGTACTGCCAGCGCCAAACCGCGGGTCGAACGACTTTCGCGGCAATTCTCACTAGACCAGTCACAATTGTCCCCGCTTCGCTTGGCAAGAGAGGCAGCAGTGAGGGTGGCTAGTGTCTGCGCTTTCACCCGGGCCTTCGGGCGACCCTTTCCCGGTGGGAGAGGGAAAAAAGCACCGCGATCTTTCGATTCCTCGCCTGCGGGCCTGATGCTGTTTCCCTCTCCCTCTGGGAGAGCGGCAGGGGTGAGGGCAGCCACCCTCAGCGCCCTCACCCGGCGCTTCGGGCCACCCTCTCCCGGTGGGAGAAGTTGGCTGCCCCGCGCTCGAAACGTACGGCAGGGGGTCTCGGTGTGCGTTTCGATGAAGGCAAGACTTCCATTCGCGGGCGAGGCCAGTTATCGGCAGTTCAAAGCATTCGGAGGCTCCAGAACGCTCACCGCCGCTTGCACTTGCGGACCGCGCCATGCGTGGTCGCAGCGCAACCGGATCCCAGAGGTACGAGCCCATGGGGCGCGCGCATGCGCTTTAGCCTGTCAGCGCGGCAGGTTGCTCGAGCCCATCAGATAGGCATCGATCGCACGCGCCGCTTGACGCCCTTCACGAATGGCCCAGACCACGAGGCTCTGCCCACGGCGCATGTCGCCCGCGGCGAACACCTTCGGCACGTTGGTCGCGTAGCCGTGGGGAACATCATCGGTGGATGCCTTGGCATTGCCGCGCGCATCACGTTCGACCCCAAAGGCTTCGAGCACAGGCGAGACCGGATGCAGAAAGCCCATGGCGAGCAGCACAAGATCGGCCTTGATCTCGAACTCGCTGCCGGGGATTTCGCTCATCTTGCCGTCTTTCCAGTCCAGACGCACCGCGCGCAAGCCAACCACCTGGCCGTCGCGGCCGATGAGTTCCTTGGTCATGACCGACCAATCGCGAATCGCCCCCTCCTCGTGACTCGTGGAGGTGCGCAGCTTGAGCGGCCAGTTGGGCCAGGTGAGTGCCTTGTTTTCTTTCTCGGGCGGTTGCGGCAGCAGTTCGAACTGCGTGACGCTTGCCGCTCCATGGCGGTTCGAGGTGCCCACACAGTCGCTGCCGGTGTCGCCGCCGCCGATGACGACCACATGCTTGCCTTTGGCCGAGATGACTTCCACAGGGTCACCGGCCACCCGGCGATTCTGAAGCGGCAAAAACTCCATCGCAAAGTGCACGCCCTTGAGCTCGCGGCCGGGCACCGGCAAATCGCGCGGGTGCTCGGCGCCGCCGGCGAGCAGCACAGCGTCGAATTCCTTGATGAGCAGCTCAGGCTCGACCGTCTCGGTGGCAAGATTCGTGACCCCGGGCGGCAGCGGCCCGCGGCCGACGAACACCCCCGGCCGGAAACGCACGCCCTCGGCCTCCATCTGCGCCAGGCGCCGGTCGATCAGGTGCTTTTCCATCTTGAAGTCCGGAATGCCGTAGCGCAAGAGGCCGCCGATGCGATCGTTCTTTTCGAACACGGTGACCTCATGACCCGCACGCGCAAGCTGCTGCGCCGCAGCCAGGCCCGCAGGGCCTGAGCCCACGATCGCCACCCGTTTTCCGGTCTTGCGCGCGGGCGGCTGCGGCACCACCCAGCCCTGCTCCCATCCGTAGTCGATGATGAAGTGCTCGATCGACTTGATGCCCACCGGGTCGGAGTTGATGTTGAGCGTACAGGCCGCTTCGCACGGCGCGGGACACACCCGACCGGTGAACTCCGGGAAGTTATTCGTCGAATGCAGCGTGTCAAGCGCTTGGCGAAAATTCCCCCGGTAGACCAGATCGTTCCAGTCCGGAATGATGTTGTTGATCGGACAGCCGGTCTGGCAAAACGGAATGCCGCAATCCATGCAGCGCGCGCCCTGCACCTTGGCCTCTTCGGGCTTCAAGGTAAAGACGAATTCGCGATAGTGCTGAATGCGCGACTGTGGCGCTTCGGCCGCTTCCGCGAGACGCTGGTATTCGAGAAAGCCGGTGATCTTGCCCATGGTCGAGAAGAAAGCCTTGGTTACTTGGCCACCGCTTCGCGCGCGGTTGCGCTTTCCCTCAGGCGCTGCGCATAAAGCTCGGTGAGTGCACGCTTGTACTCGTGCGGGAAGACCTTGATGAAGTGCTTGCGTGCACGCTCCCAGTCATCGAGGATCGCAAGCGCCACCGTCGAGCCGGTGTAGCGCAGATGGCGCTCGATCAAACTCTTCACGAGCGCCTCATCGCTTTGGTCGCGATGGCGCACGCGCCCTTTGCCTTGGGCGATCAGCTCTTGCTCGACACCGATCTGCTCGATCTCGCTCAACAGCGGCTCAAGCGCCACCATCGCGAGGTTACAGCGCTCGCGGAAGCGGCCCTGCGGATCATAGACATACGCGATGCCGCCGGACATGCCAGCGGCAAAGTTTCGCCCGGTAGGCCCGAGCACAACGACCGTGCCACCGGTCATGTACTCGCAGCCATGATCGCCGGTGCCCTCGACGACGGCCGTCGCCCCGGAGTTGCGCACACAGAAGCGCTCGCCGGCCACGCCGCGGAAAAACACCTCGCCTTCAATGGCGCCATAGAGCACCGTGTTGCCAACCACGATGTTCTCCTCGGGCTTGGCCGGGCAGCGTGCGTCGGGGTAGACGATGATGCGCCCGCCCGAGAGACCTTTGCCGGTGTAGTCGTTGGTGACCCCTTCGAGCTCGAAGGTGATGCCTCGCGCGAGAAAAGCACCAAAGCTCTGCCCGGCCACGCCCTTGAAGCGCACATGGATCGTGTCCTCCGGGAGCCCGGCATGGGTGTAGCGGGTGACCACCGCGTTTGAGAGCATTGCCCCGACCGAGCGGTTGCGGTTGGTGATCGGGCTTTCGATTTCGACTTTGCGCTTGCTTTCCAATGCCGGAGCCGCCTCGGCCATCAAACGGTGATCGAGCGCGCGTTCGAGCCCATGGTCCTGCGCTTCGCAGTGGTAGCGCGCCACCTCGGGCGGCATCGGCGGGCTGTAGAAGATCCGCGAGAAGTCGAGCCCGCGCGCCTTCCAATGATCCACCCCCGCACGCACATCGAGCCAGTCGCTGCGGCCGATCAGCTCGTCGAACTTGCGCACCCCGAGCTGCGCCATCAGTTCTCGCACCTCTTCGGCCACGAAGAAGAAGTAGTTGACCACATGGTCCGGATGCCCGGTGAATTTGGCGCGCAGCACGGGATCCTGGGTCGCAATGCCGACCGGACAGGTGTTCAGGTGGCACTTGCGCATCATCACGCACCCGAGCGCGATGAGCGGCATGGTGGCGAAACCGAACTCCTCGGCTCCGAGCAGCGCCGCCACGGCCACGTCCTTGCCGGTCTGCAGCTTGCCGTCCGTCTGCACGCGGATGCGGCCGCGCAGGTCGTTCTGCACCAGCACCTGCTGCGTCTCCGCAAGGCCGAGCTCCCACGGAAGCCCGGCGTGCCGGATCGAGCTGAGCGGCGAGGCGCCGGTGCCGCCCGAGTCGCCGCTGATCAGCACCACGTCGGCGTGCGCCTTGGCCACTCCGGCGGCCACGGTTCCCACGCCGACCTCCGAGACCAGCTTGACGGAGATGCGCGCCTCGGGGTTGGCGTTCTTCAGGTCGAAGATCAGCTGGGCGAGGTCCTCGATGGAGTAGATGTCGTGGTGCGGCGGCGGGCTGATCAGCGTGACGCCGGGCACGGAGTGCCGCACGCGGGCGATCACCTCGTCCACCTTGTGCCCCGGCAGCTGGCCCCCCTCGCCCGGCTTGGCCCCCTGGGCCATCTTGATCTGGAGCTCGTCGGCGTTCACCAGATAGTTGGTGGTCACGCCGAACCTCCCGGACGCCACCTGCTTGATGGCCGAGCGCCGCTCGTCGTGGAACCGCTCCTCCTCCTCGCCTCCCTCGCCGGTGTTCGACTTGCCCCCCAGGCGGTTCATGGCGATCGCCAGAGCCTCGTGGGCCTCGCGGCTGATCGAGCCGAAGCTCATCGCGCCGGTGGTGAAGCGGCGCACGATCGACTCGGCCGGCTCCACCTCGTCGAGCGGCACCGGCTGGTCGGCCTCCTTGAGCGTCAGCAGGCCGCGCAGCGTCATCAGCCGCTCGTTCTGCTCGTCGATCATGCGGCAGAACTCCTGGAACTTCTCGAAGCTGCCCTCGCGCACGGAGTGCTGCACCTTGGCGATCGCCTCGGGGCTGAGCAGGTGGGGCTCGCCGCCGCGGCGGAACTGGTACTTGCCACCGATCGGCAGCTCGAGGTCGACGGACCGCACGCGCTCGAACGCCATGGCGTGCTTCATGGCCGCCTCCTGGTGGATCACCTCGAGGCCCACGCCGCCGATGCGCGACGGCGTCCCGGTGAAGTAGCGCTCGACGAACTCGCGGTCCAGCCCGATCGCCTCGAAGATCTGCGCGCCCTTGTAGCTCTGCAGGGTCGAGATGCCCATCTTCGAGAACGTCTTGAGAAGACCCTTGCCGACGGCCTTGATGAAGTTCTCCGACGCCTTCTTGGCGGTCAGGCCGTCGGGCAGCAGGCCGTTCTTCTCCAGGTCCTCGTAGGTCTCGAACACCACGTAGGGGTTCACCGAGCTGGCGCCGTAGCCGATCAGCAGCGCGAAGTCCATCACCTCGCGCGGCTCGCCCGACTCCACCACCAGCGCGACCTGGGTGCGGGTCTCCTCGCGCACCAGGTGGTTGTGCACCGCCGACACCGCGAGCAGCGCGGGGATGGGCGCGTACTCCTCGTCCACGCCCCGGTCGCTCAGGATCAGCACCGTGTAGCCGGCCTTGATGGCCAGGGAGGCCCGTCGGCACAGGCTCTCGATGGCTCGCTCCAGACCTTTGGCGCCGCCCTCGACCAGGTACAGCGAGGGTAGCGTGGTGGCGAGGAAGTCTCCCTGCGAGACGCGGCGCAGACGCTCCAGGTCGGCGTTGGTGAGGATCGGCTGCGGCATCTTCAGCAGGTGCGCGTGCTGAGGCGTCTCCTCCAGGATGTTGCGCTCGGTTCCGATGTGGCTGACCAGCGACATCACCGACGCCTCGCGGATCGGGTCGATCGGCGGGTTCGTGACTTGGGCGAACAGCTGGCGGAAGTAGTCGGTCAGCCGCTGGGGCTTGTCGCTCAGGCACGCCAGTGGGATGTCGTAGCCCATCGAGCCGACCGGCTCCTCGGCCTGCTCCGCCATCGGAACGAGGATGAACTTCAGGTCCTCGTCCGTGTAGCCGAAGGCCCGTTGCCTCTGCAGCAGAGTCTTGTGGTCGGTGGGGTGCACGTGCGGCGGCTCGGGCAGCTCCTCCAGGCGGATCTGGTGCCGGGCGATCCACTCGCCGTACGGCTGGCGGCGGGCCAGGGAATCCTTCAGCTCGTCGTCGGACACGATGCGGCCCTGCTCCAGGTCGACCAGCAGCATGCGTCCCGGCTGCAGGCGGCCCTTGGCGCGCACGTTCTCGGGCCTGCTGGCCAGCACGCCGGTCTCCGAGGCCATCACGATCTGACCGTCGTGGGTGATCTCGTACCGCGCCGGACGCAGGCCGTTGCGGTCGAGCGTCGCGCCGATCACCCGGCCGTCGCTGAACGCCACGGCGGCCGGCCCGTCCCAAGGCTCCATCAGGCCGGCGTGGAACTCGTAGAAGGCGCGGCGCTCGGGCGGCATGGAGGCGTCGTGCACCCACGCCTCGGGGATCATCATCGCCACGGCGTGGGGCAGCGACCTTCCGGCCATCACGAGCAGCTCCAGGGCGTTGTCGAAGCAGGCGGAGTCGCTTCCGCCCGGTTCGATGATCGGAAACAGCTTGCGGATGTCTTCTCCGAACAGCGGGCTGGCGAGCACCGACTGCCTGGCGTGCATCCAGTTGACGTTGCCCTTGAGGGTGTTGATCTCGCCGTTGTGGGCGATGAACCGGTACGGGTGGGCGAGGTTCCAGGTGGGGAAGGTGTTGGTGGAGAACCTCTGGTGCACGAGGCACATCGCGCTGGCCACGTCGGGGTCGGTCAGCTCGGCGTAGAACTTCGCGATCTGCGGCGCGAGCAGCAGCCCCTTGTACACGATCGTGCGGCTGCTGAAGGAAGGGATGTAGAAGTACTCCTTGTCCGCGATGTCCGAGGCTCGGACCTCGTTGGACGCGCGCTTGCGCGCCACGTACAAACGGCGCTCGAAGGCGTCTTGGTCCATGCCCTCCGGCCGGCGCACGAAGAACTGCTCGATGTACGGCTGGGAGACCCTGGCCACGCGTCCGATGGCGTCGCCGTCCACGGGCGTGTCGCGCCACCCGAGCCCCTCGAGGCCCTCCTGGGCGGCGACCGTCTCCAGCACGGCCTCGCACGCCAGGCGCGGCGCGGGCTCCACCGGCAGGAACACCATGGCCACGGCGTACTCTCCCGGCCGGGGAAGGTCGAAGCCGAGCTGGCGGCACTCCCGGCGGAAGAACCGATCCGGGATCTGGATCATCAGGCCCGCGCCGTCTCCGGTCTCCGGATCGCACCCGCACGCGCCGCGGTGGGTCAGGTTGATGAGGATCTCGATGCCCTTCTCGACGATGGCGTGCGTCTTCTCGCCCGAGATGTTCGCGACGAATCCGATGCCGCAGGCGTCGCGCTCGTTGGCGGGATCGTAGAGACCGCTGGCGGGCGGCAATCCGCGCTGGTGGGGTTCGAGGTTCTGGCTCATGGTGGTCCGACCCGAGGGGGCTGCGCCGTAGCAACCGACCCGACGGGCCCCGTCACCCGCGGAACCTTTACTATATTGCAGTTTGGATCGGAATGCCAAGTCCGGCTCCGCGGTCGGCGGCCTCGACCTTCGGCGGGCGCTCCGAAACCCCGAGCGCCGGGCCCGTCCCGCCGACGGGAGCCGCGCGATCGCCAAACTGAGAAGGGATGAAGGCGCTGAATATTCTTGAAACCATCGGCGGAACGCCGCACCTTCGTCTCAACCGGCTCTACGGCCCCGACTTCGAGGTCTGGGCCAAGCTCGAGAGGGCCAACCCGGGCGGAAGCATCAAGGACCGCATCGCTCTGTCGATGATCGAGGCGGCCGAGCGCGACGGCACGCTCAAGCCCGGCGGCGTGATCGTGGAGCCGACCTCCGGCAACACCGGCATCGGCCTGGCGATGGTGGCCGCCGTCAAGGGCTACCGGCTGATCCTGGTGATGCCGGAGTCGATGTCCATCGAGCGGCGCCGCCTGATGGCCGCCTACGGCGCCGAGCTGGTGCTCACCCCGCGGGAGAAGGGCATGAAGGGAGCGATCGAGAAGGCCAACGAGGTTCTGGCGGAGACCCCCGGCTCCTGGATGCCGCAGCAGTTCGAGAACCCCGCGAACATCGAGGTGCACGAGCGCACCACCGCACGGGAGATCCTGGAGGACTTCCCCGAGGGGTTCGACTTCCTGGTGACCGGAGTGGGCACGGGAGGGCACATCACCGCCTGCGCCCGCGTGCTCAAGCAGGCCTGGCCGAACCTCAAGGTGTGGGCGGTCGAGCCGGAGAAGTCGCCCGTGATCAGCGGCGGGGAGCCCAGCCCGCACAAGATCCAGGGCATCGGCGCGGGGTTCATCCCCAAGAACCTCGACACCAGCGTGCTGGACGGGGTGCACCGCATCTCCGAGGAAGAGGCGTTCGCGTTCGCGCAGCGAGCCGCCAAGGAGGAGGGCCTTCTGGTGGGCGTCTCCTCGGGCGCGAGCCTGGCCGCCGTCGCCCGCACGCTGGAGGGGCAGCCCAAGGGCACCCGAGTGCTGACGTTCAGCTACGACACCGGCGAGCGCTACCTGTCGGTCGAAGGGTTGTTCTAGCCAGCGTCCGAGCCTATAATTCGGGGTGCGACCGCAACGGCGCGGAGCACCATGCCATGACGAGCATTCCGAAACCCGATTTCCCCGTCGGCGAAAAGGTCCTTCGTTTCGTTCGGAGCGCCGCCGAACTCTGCAAGCCCGACGCGATCCACTGGTGCGACGGTTCCCAAGAGGAGTACGACCGACTGTGCGAGCAGATGGTCGCCAGCGGCACCTTCCTGCGCCTCAACCCCGACAAGCGCCCCAACAGCTACCTTTGCCGGTCGGACCCCGCGGACACCGCGCGCGTGGAGGAGCGGACGTTCATCTGCAGCCGGCGCAAGGACGACGCCGGCCCGACGAACAACTGGGTGGATCCCGCGGAGATGCGCGCCACCATGCTGCGGCTGTTCGACGGCTGCATGCGCGGCCGCACGATGCACGTGGTGCCGTTCAGCATGGGCCCGCTGGGGGGGCCGCTCTCGCGAATCGGCATCGAGATCACCGACTCCCCGTTCGTGGTCGTCAACATGCGCATCATGACGCGCATGGGCTCCAGGGTTCTGGATGTGCTGGGCGAGGGCGACTTCGTGCCCTGCATGCACAGCGTCGGCATGCCGCTGCAACCGGGCCAGCCCGACGTTCCTTGGCCTTGCAACAACGAGCAGAAGTACATCGTGCACTTCCCCGAGGACCGCGAGATCTGGTCGTACGGCAGCGGCTACGGGGGCAACGCTCTGTTGGGCAAGAAGTGCCTCGCCCTGCGCATCGCCTCGGTGATGGCCCGCGACGAGGACTGGCTAGCCGAGCACATGCTCATCTTGGGCGTGGAGGATCCTCAAGGCCGCAAGACGTACGTGGCGGGGGCCTTTCCCAGCGCCTGCGGCAAGACGAACTTCGCCATGCTCGTGCCCCCCGCCGGCATGCAAGGCTGGAAGGTCTGGACGGTCGGCGACGACATCGCGTGGATCAAGCGCACGCCCGACGGCAAGCTGAGGGCCATCAACCCCGAGGCCGGCTACTTCGGCGTCGCTCCCGGCACCAGCTGGAGCAGCAACCCGAACGCCATGGCCAGCTGCCGCGCGAACTCGATCTTCACCAACGTGGCCCTGACGGACGACGGCGACGTGTGGTGGGAGGGCATGACCGACGAGCCACCCGCGCACCTGATCGACTGGACCGGCCAGGACTGGACGCCGGGTTGCGGTCGCAAGGCCGCGCACCCCAACGCCCGCTTCACCGCGCCAGCCTCCCAGTGTCCGTCGATCGATCCGGACTGGGAGAACCCCGAGGGAGTCCCGGTCGAGGCGTTCATCTTCGGCGGCCGCCGCGCCGACACGGTGCCGCTGGTCGTGCAGTCGTTCAACTGGACGTTCGGCGTGTACATGGCGGCCGCGATCGGCAGCGAGACCACCGCCGCGGCCGCGGGCCTCATCGGAAGGGTGCGGCGCGACCCGTTCGCCATGCTGCCGTTCTGCGGCTACCACATGGGCGACTACTTCACCCATTGGCTGCAGTTCGGCCGCGAGCTGGCCGACCCGCCAAGGTTCTTCGTGGTCAACTGGTTCCAGACGGACGACCAAGGCCGGTTCCTGTGGCCCGGCTTCGGCGAGAACATGAGGGTGTTGCGCTGGATCGTGGAGCGCGTGCGCGGCGAGGCGCACGCCATCGAGTCGCCGATCGGCTGGATGCCGCGCTACGAGGACCTCGACTGGCGCGGCTTGGATTTCCCCAGGGAGACGTTCCGCAGGATGATGGCCGTCGACCGCGAGCAGTGGCAGGCCGAGATCCTCGCGCACACCGAACTGTTCAACCGCCTCTACGATCGGCTGCCCAAGGAGTTCCTGCACGTGAAGCAGCTGCTGCTGTCCAGCATCTGGAGGGCTCCCAAGCATTGGGAGCAGTTCGCCGAGCAGAACGTGGGGCTATAATCCCCTGCGCATGACGGAGATCCAGCTTCGGGCGGCGCTTTGCGAGATCGGACGCCGGCTGTGGCAGAGGGGCCTGATCGGCGCCGCCGAAGGCAACCTCAGCGCTCGCCTGAGCGCCCGGCAGATCCTCTGCACGCCTTCGGGAGTCAGCAAGGGCCACCTCAAGCCCGACGACATCGTGGTGGTGGACACCGCCGGCAACGTCGTGCGCGGCGCCGAGCCCAGCGTGGAGACCCGGCTGCACCTGCACATCTACCGCCGCAGGCCGGACTGCCAAGCGATCGTGCACGCCCATCCGCCGGTGGCCACGGGAACCGCTCTGGCCGGCGAGGACATCCCCGACAACGTTCTGCCCGAGGCCGCCGTCGTGCTCGGGAGCGTGGCGTTCGTGCCTTTCGCCCTGCCGGGCACGCCCGAGGTGCCCGCCGCGATCGACCACCTGCTGGACGACCACAAGACGTTCCTGCTGAGCCACCACGGCGCCCTCACGCTCGGTCGCGACCCGTTCGACGCCTACGCTCGCATGGAGACCCTGGAGCGGGTGGCGCACATGCTGCTGGTCGCTCGGCTTCTCGGCGGCCCGCGGCCGATGCCGAACGAGGCGTTCGACCATCTGCTGAAAACCGCGCTGAACGGCGAGCTGTAAGCGCGCCGCGCCGCTCCGGGAAGGTTCATACTTTAACCTATGAACCCGTATGGCCGTTTCGACGACGAGCGCCGCGAGTACGTGATCGTCCGCCCGGACACCCCGCTGCCTTGGATCAACTACCTGGGCATGGAGGACTTCTACTCCATCGTGTCCAACACCGCAGGAGGCTACTGCTTCTACAAGGACGCGCGCCTGCGCCGCCTCACGCGCTACCGCTACAACGACCTGCCGCTCGACTCGAACGGCCGCCGCCTGTACGTGAGGGACGGCGAAGACGTGTGGTGCCCGATGTGGAAGCCCGTGCGGGCGCCGCTGGACGCCTACGAGTGCCGCCACGGCCTCGGCTACACGCGCATCGCCGGCGCGCGCGGCGGCGTCGAGGTCGCCGTGCGGTTCTTCGTGCCGCTCGGGTTCGACTGCGAGGTGTGGGACGTCGAGGTGCGCAACCTCTCCTCCCGCCCCAAGCGCCTCCGGCTGTGGGGCTTCGTCGAGTGGTGCCTGTGGAACGCGTTGGACGATATGACGAACTTCCAGCGGAATTACTCCACGGGTCAGGTCGAGGTCGAGCCGCAGACCGTGTTCCACACGACCGAGTACCGCGAGCGGCGCAACCACTTCGCCTACTTCCACTGCTCCGCGCCGACGTCGGGGTTCGACACGAGCCGCGACGCGTTCGTGGGATTCTACGGAACCCTGGCCGATCCCGAGGGAGTGCGCCGGGGGTGCCGCGGCTCGATCGCGCACGGTTGGCAGCCGGTCGGGGTGCACCAGGTCGACCTGGAGCTGGATCCCGGACAGCGCCGGCGCCTGCACTTCCTGCTGGGCTACGCCGAGAACCCTCCCGAAGCCAAGTGGGAGGCCAAGGGGGTGGCGAACAAGGCGCCGTTCCGCGCGGTCGCCGAGCGCCTCAGCGACTCCGATGCGGTGGACGCGGCTTTCGAGGCCCTGCGCGGGCGATGGGAGCGGCTGCTGGGGGTGTTCCAGTGCGACGTGCCGAACGAGCACGTGCGGCGCATGGCCAACGTGTGGAACCAGGCGCAGGTGATGGCCACGCTGAATCTCTCCCGCTCGGCGTCGCTGTACGAGTCGGGCATCGGCCGCGGCATGGGCTACCGCGACANCAACCAGGACCTGCTGGGGGTGGTGCACCTGCAGCCGGAGCGAGCCCGGCAGCGCATCCTCGACCTGGCCGCCACCCAGCTGAGCGACGGCTCCTGCTACCACCAGTACCAGCCGCTCACCAAGCAGGGCAACGCCGAGATCGGCATGGGGTTCAACGACGATCCGCTGTGGCTGCCGCTGAGCGTGCACGCCTATCTGGCCGAGACCGGAGACCTGTCCATCCTGGACGAGCGTTGCCCCTACAGCGACCGGCCAGACTCCCAGGCCACGCTGATGGACCATCTGGAGCTGTCGATGGACTACACCTGGCGGCACCGGGGCCCGCACGGCCTGCCGCTGATCGGGCACGCCGACTGGAACGACTGCCTGAACCTGAACTGCTTCTCCACCACCCCGGGGGAGAGCTTCCAGACTGCCGGCGACATCGAGGGCAGCGTGGCGGAATCGTGCATGATCGCAGGTCTTTTCTGCTACGCTTCGCTCAAGATGGCCGACCTCTACCGCCACCTCGGCCGCGAGGCGGACGCCGAGAGGGCCTTGGCCCGGCGGGAGGAGATGGTGCGCGCCATCGACGCGCACGGGTGGGACGGAGACTGGTTCCTGCGGGCCTACGACGCCCGCGGCAACAAGGTTGGATCGAAGGAGTGCGACGAGGGCCGCATCTTCATCGAAAGCCAAGGTTGGTGCATCCTGGGAGGGATCGGCCTGCAGGACGGCCGCGCGCTGCGCGCTCTGGACAGCGTGGCCGAGCTGCTCGCCACGCCGAACGGCATCGTGCTGCAGCAGCCCGCGTACTCCGAGTACCGCGTCGAGCTCGGGGAGATCTCCTCGTATCCACCCGGCTACAAGGAGAACGCGGGCATCTTCACGCACAACAACACATGGATCCAGATCGCCGAGACGATGGTGGGCCGCGGCGACCGAGCCATGGAGTACTACCTGGCCATCTGCCCCTCCCGCAAGGAGGAGCAGATCGACACGTACCGGTGCGAGCCGTACGTGTACAGCCAGATGACCGCCGGTCCCGATGCGCCCACGAGCGGCGAGGCGAAGAACTCCTGGCTCACCGGCACCGCTGCGTGGTCCTTCGTGGCGGTCTCGCAGGCGATCCTGGGCGTGCAGCCCACGCTGCAGGGGTTGCGCCTGGACCCCTGCATCCCTTCGTCCTGGCGGTCCTACAGCGTCGTGCGCCGCTACCGAGGCAAGACCTACCGCATCCGCGTGCACAACCCGCACGGGGTTTGCCGCGGAGTGCGGCGCGTGCTGGTCGATGGTCGGCCCATCGAGGGAGACGTGTTGCCGCCCGACCTCGGCGGGACCGAGGTGAGCGTCGAGGTGGAGCTGGGCTGACCCGACGGCGGCGGGCGGACTGCCAGTAGAATCGGAGTCGTCATGTCCGCCAAGCTGCAGGATGTCGGATTGCTGGCTCTCAGGGTCGGCGTCGGTCTGACGCTGGCCTACTATGGGGCCCAGAAGCTGTTGGGCGTGTTCGGCGGCTTCGGGTTCCTCCCAACCATCGAAGCCTTCGAGCGCGATCTGGGCGTGCCGCGGTGGCTGGGCGCGCTGGCGGTGTTCGCCGAGTTCTTCGGCGGACTGGGGCTGGTGTTCGGAGCGCTGACCAGGCTCGCCGCGTTCGGTGCTGTCTGCACGATGGCCGTGGCGACGTTCATCAAGGCGCGGCCGGAGGCTTTGCGCAACATGGTGGCGCCGCAGGAGGGGGTGAGCGCGGTGGAGGTTGCCAGCGATGTGTTCTTCCCGTTCGTGCTGCTGGCGGGGTCCTTGGCGATCCTTCTGATCGGCGCCGGCCAGCTGAGTCTGGACGCGGCTTTCCTCGGGAAGGGGCGCGGCCGCAAGTGATCCGGCCCGCCGAGCGGCGCGACTGCCCGGAGATCTGGAGCCTGGTCTGCAGGCTGGCCAGGTACGAGCGGCTGGAGCACCAGCTTGACGGCGGTCCCCGCGAGTTGGAGAGTGCCCTGTTCGACCGGAAGTGCGCCGAGGCTCTGGTGGCGGAGGAGGACGGGGCGGTCGTGGGCTACGCGCTGTACTTCCCCACGTTCAGCACCTTTCTCGCGAGGCCCGGAGTGTGGCTGGAGGACCTGTTCGTGCTGCCGGAGTGGAGGGGAAGGGGCCTGGGGAAGGCTCTGCTCTCCGAGGTGGTGCGGATCGCCCGGTTGCGCGGCGCAGGGCGCGTCGAGTGGTCGGTGCTGGATTGGAACGAGCCGGCGATCCGCTTCTACGAGTCGCTCGGCGCCCGATTGTTGCCCGACTGGCGGTTTTGCCGGCTCGAGGGAGAGTCGCTGCGGCGGTTCGGCCGGTGGGACCCTGGACCTTCCGCGCCAACAGACGGGGAAGGCCCGGCGTAAGCATCGGAACGGGCGGGGTCGCAAGCCGCTCCGCAGGGTGGCACACAATGGCATTGAAGGAAATCGGTTCGATGGAACCGTTGGTCGACATCCAGAGCAGCCGCGATGAAAGGAACATTCCGATCGACAAGGTCGGTGTGCGCAACGTTCGCTATCCGATCGCCGTGCGGGACAGGGAGCGCATCTTCCAGCACACGGTCGGGACCTTCTCGCTGACGGTCGACCTGCCGCGCGAGTTCAAGGGCACGCACATGAGCCGCTTCATCGAGGTGCTGAGCGAGCACAAGGAGGAGTTCAGCGTCGAGAGCATCCCGGCGATCCTGAACCAGCTCAAGGAGCGTCTGCGCGCCGAGGAGGCTCACCTCGAGGTTCGCTTCCCGTTCTTCAAGAAGAAGGCCGCTCCCGTGACCGGCAAGGAGAGCCTGATGGAGTACGACTGCGGCTTCCTGGCCGCGGGCAACTCGCACTTCGACCTGGTCATGGAGGTCAAGGTTCCGGTCACCACCCTGTGCCCCTGCAGCAAGGAGATCAGCGATCGGGGCGCGCACAACCAGCGCGGCATCGTCACGGCCCGGTTGCGGTTCCGCGGAGCCCTCTGGATGGAGGAGGTCATCGAGATGATCGAGCGGTGCGCCTCCTGCGACCTGTATCCGCTGCTGAAGCGGCCGGACGAGAAGTTCGTGACGGAGCGCGCCTACGACAACCCCAGGTTCGTCGAGGACATGGTGCGCGAGGTGGCGCTGGCCTTCGAGAAGGACGACCGGATCACCTGGTACGAAATCGAGGTGGAGAACCAGGAGTCGATCCACGCGCACAACGCCTACGCGTATCTGCAGCGCGACAAGCGCTGAGACCAGCCCTTTTGCGCAGGACGGGGCGGCGCCTCGCGGGCGCCGCCCTTTTCCGCGCCGGCAACCTCGCTGGGCGAGCCGTCGGGGTGGCGCGATAAACTGGCGGCGCCATGGCTGAAACGAAGCTCTCCGCAGGAATCATCGGATACGGCGGCGCCTTCCACATGGGCAGAGCGCACGCCGAGTCGCTGAAGAAGGCCGGCATCGACACGGTGGCGGTGTGCGACCTGGACCCTGCCCGCCTCGAGGCGGCCCGGCAGGAGCTGCCGGGCGTCCGCACCTACCAGGACTACCGGGAGCTTCTCGCCGACCCCGAGGTGGGGATCGTGATCAACATTCTGCCCCACAACCTGCACGCTTCCGTGTGCATCGAAGCCAGCAACGCCGGCAAGCACGTGGTGACGGAGAAGCCGATGTGCATCACGGTGGAGGAAGCCGACTCGATGATCGAGGCCGCGCGCCGCGCGGGCAAAATGCTCTCCGTGTTCCACAACCGACGGTGGGACGACGACTACCTGACGCTGCGCGAGGTCGTAGGCTCGGGCTTGATCGGCGACGTGTTCCACGTCGAGTGCTTCATCGGCGGCTACCACGGCCCGAGGGGATGGTGGCGGGACGACAAGACGATCTCCGGAGGGGCGCTGTACGACTGGGGAGCCCATTTCCTGGACTGGATCCTGAACCTGATGCCGGCGCCCGTGCAGAACGTCACCGGGTTCTTCCACAAGCGCGTCTGGCACGATATGACCAACGAGGACCACACGCAGGCGATCGTGCGCTTCGAGGACGGCGCGATGGCCGATCTGCAGGTCAGCAACCTTGCGGCCGTGGGCAAGCCCAAGTGGCGCGTGCTGGGAACCAAGGGAGGGATCGTCGTGAACTGGGGCCAGCCGCTCGACGTGACCGTGGAGCACCAGGGCCACATGGCCAAGATCCAGGTGCCGCTCCGGCCCGGCAGCTGGCAGGCTTACTACGACAACGTCGCCGACCACCTGTTGCGCGGCGGCGAGCTGGAGGTCAAGCCCGAGCAGTCGCGCCGCACCATCGCGGTGATCGTGGCGGCGGAGGAGTCCTCCAAGACCGGCCAAGCGGTGGTGCCGAAGCACCGCTGAGCCGCCGGCTCACTGGACTCAGCAGAGACGCAGGGCGGCGACGCTCCTCGGCGGGAGCCTCAGCCGGAGCCGGCCGCCCTGCAGGCTCGGCTCGTCCCAATCGGTCGGCCGCACGGAGTCGGGTTGCTCGAACGTGTTGCGCGCGTCGAGCGTCGAGCCGTGCAGCAGCCGGGACCGGCACGTCTGGGCCTCCGCGCCGCGCAGCTCGGCCTCCACCTCGGCCTCCTCCGAAGCGTCTAGGTTGGCGAACGAAACGTGGATGGATCCGTCGTTCGATCGGGTGGCCGCGGCGCTGAGCTGCGGAACTCCCTCGGGGGCTCCAACCGGTCGGGCGAGCTTGGCGTGGATGGGCAGGTGCTCGCCGTCCTGGTGCTCCCGGAGCATCTCGAACGCGTGGAAGGTCGGCGTGAGCAGCATCCTGGGGCCGTCGGTGAGCACCATGGCCTGCAGCACGTTCACGGTCTGGGCGATGTTCGCCATGTGCAACCGGTCGGCGTGGCGGTGGAACGCGTGCAGGGTGGCCGCGGCGAGCACCGCGTCGCGGATGGTGTTCTGCTGGAACAGGAACGCGGGGTTGGTGCCCGGCTCGGGGTCGTACCAGCTGCCCCACTCGTCCATCACGATGCCGATGCGGCCCTCCGGGTCGTAGCGGTCGAGGCGCGTGCGCGTCGAGCGCAGGAAGCCCTCGATCGCCAGGCCGTTGCGGAGGAGGCTGTACCACTGGGTCTCGTCGAATCCCGTCGCCGACCGCTTCGCCTCCCAGCTCTCGACGAACGCGTAGTAGTGCACGCTGAGTCCGTCCATGTGCCTCGCGGCGAGGCGGAGCAGCGTCTCGTTCCAGTCGTCGTCGAAGCCGCAGGCGATCTTGTAGAGCCGCCCGCCTCCGAAGTGGCGGCAGTAGGTGGCGTAGCGGCGGAACTCATTGGCGTAGTGCTCGGCGGTCATGCCTCCTCCGCAGCCCCAGTTCTCGTTGCCGACGCCCCAGTAGGTGACGCTCCAGGGCTGGGGTCGGCCGTTGCGCGCCCTGAGGTCGGCCATCGGCCCGGGCCCGGGGTGCGTGAGGTACTCCAGCCACTCCGCCATCTCCCGCACGGTTCCCGAGCCGAGGTTGCCCACGATGTACGGCTCGCAACCCAGCTTCTCGCACAGGTCGAGGAACTCGTGGGTGCCGAAGGAGTTGTCCTCCGTCGTGCCTCCCCAGTGCACGTTCACGATGCGGGGTCGGGCCTCCCGGGGCCCGACTCCGTCCTTCCAGTGGTAGGTGTCGGCGAAGCAGCCGCCGGGCCACCGAAGGTTGGGCACCCGCAACCGGCGCAGCGCCTCCAGCACGTCCCTGCGCAGGCCGCCGATGTTCGGGATCGGCGACTCCTCGCCCACCCACAGCCCGTCGTAAACGCACCGGCCCAGGTGTTCGGCGAAGTGCCCGTAAAGGTGCCGGCTCACGCGGAACGGGCTTCGATCGGCGTCGATAACCATTCGGTTCATGGAATGCCCCCGGGCCGCCAGTGTACCGAAAGGGCAGGCTGGTAAGATCGCCTGCAAGCCCATGGCCAGCCCGATCGCTCCCCGCATCACCGGCACCTTCCTGGACGAGATCACGCACGACATCCCGTCGCAGAACTGGGGAGTGGAGGATTGGCGCAGGGAGTTCCGCCTGTACCGGCGCATCGGCATCGACACGGTGATCATCATCCGCGCCGGCTACCAGAACAAGTGCATCTTTCCCGCTCGCTCCCTGCCCGACCTGCTGCCCGTGTACGAGGACCTCGCCAGCGTGTTCCTGGACTTGGCCCACGAGAACGGCCTCGCGCTGTACTTCGGCACGTACGACTCGGGCTACCACTGGCACCGAGGATCGTGGTGGCGCGAAGTCGAGATCAACCAGCGCTTCGTGGACGAGGTGGTGCGGCGCTACGGAGAGCACCCCGCGTTCCAAGGCTGGTACCTTTGCCACGAAACCAGCCGCAACCACGCCTACATCACGGAGCTGTTCCGCAGGATCGGCGGCCACTGCAAGGCGGCTAAGAACCTGCCGGTGCTGATCTCGCCGTTTCCGGAGGGCGACAAGCAGTTCGGCCCCGGCGCGTTCCGGCTCGCCGAGGCCCTCGAGCACTGGGACCGCATCTTCGCGGAGACGCGCGGCGTGCTGGACGTTTGCGCGTTCCAGGACGGACAGATCCATTACCAGCAGCTGCCCAGCTTCCTCAAGGGGATCGCGGAGCTCGGGCACCGGCACGGCATCCGAGTGTGGTCGAACGTCGAGACGTTCGATCGCGACATGCCCATCAAGTTCCCTCCCGCCGACTGGCGCTACCTGCGCTTCAAGCTCGAGGCAGCCGCCACCGTAGCCGAGAAGATCGTCACCTTCGAGTTCCCGCACTTCGCGTCGCCGCACTCCTGCTATCCCGCCGCACGCAACCTGTTCGCCCGCTACGCCGAGTACTGCGGCTTCGGGGAACTCGGCTTATCCCCTTACGAAGGCCCCCCGGCATGAACGCCCTCCTCGCAGGCATCGTGCTTGGCTTCGAGTGGAACGCGGGCATCACCGCGTCGTTCTCCGGCGTGCCGTTGGTGCGTGGGTCGTCGCTGCAGATCTACGAGCCCGGCTGGACCAAGGGCTACTACTCGTCCACCTACGGCCAGAAGCGCGTCGAGCGGCTTCCGGACGGAGGCTTCGAGATGCGTTTCGAGACCCCGGATGGCCTGGCTTCCGGCTCGATGCGCGCCACACGCGCCGCCGAGGGCTACCGCCTAGAGGGGGAGCTTCTGTGGAAGGGGCCCAAGCCTGCCGCGGCGGAGGTCGCCGGCGCGTTGCTGTGGGCTCCCGCGCTGGACCGCGGCCGACTCGAGGTCGACGGCAGGCCGGCGCGGTCGCTCGCGCGTCAGGCCTACGCCAGCTCCACCGACCTTGCCGAGCGCTCCTACGGCGAGGGCCGACGGTTCCGCTTCGCGGGTCCTCTGGGAGAGCTGGAGGTGGAGGCGTCTTCTCCGGGCTGGGTGGTGTTCGACGCCCGAGGCTACGGCCAGCCGTTCGCCGAGAACGACGACCTGTTCTGGCTCGGCCATACGGGACTGGCGCTGGAGCCCGGGCGGCCGTTGCGGTTCAGCCTGGACTTTCGTTGGAAGTCCAAGCCGGTGCCGAAGGTGGGGCCGGCGGAGGTGCGCGCCCGATCGCGCGCCGCGGCGAGGGCGGCGGACGCCGACGGCCCGCCGCCGCTGGTTCCCCGGCCTAAGGAGGTTCGGTTGACGAAGAGCCTCCGGCCGCTGGGGCCTGCGCCCGAGCTGCGGCTGCCCAGGGCTCTGCGAGGGTTCGAGCCGCACTGGAGAGACTTCTACGCCTCGCTCTGGGAGCCCTCGCGAGGGCCTTCCGCGACCGTCGACGTTCGGATCCGAGACCTGGGCCTGCCGCCGGAGGGCTACCTCTTGGAGATCCGACCCGACGGCATCGAAGCGGCAGGTCAGGACGCCGAGGGGGCGCGCAACGCGCTGTACACGCTGGCGTTGCTGGCACGCCCCTCCAAGGGCGCGCTGCAGGTGCCGATCGGCACGGTGCGCGACTGGCCTTCGGCGAGGTTCCGAGGCGTGCACCTGTTCGTCGGGCCGGAGTCCAAGGAGTTTCAGGAGAGGCTGTTCCGCAGGGTGCTGCGGGCCCTCAAGATGAACCGCGCGGTGTTCCAGTGCGAGCGAACCGATTGGTCGGCTTTCCCGGCCATCCGCACGGAGCTCACGATGGGCCGCGAGGCGCTGGCGGAGCGCTTCGCCTTCGTGCGGTCCCTGGGCATCGAGCCGATCCCCCTGATCCAGAGCCTCGGCCACATGGAGTGGTTCTTCGCCAACGGCCAGAACCTCGATCTGGCGTTCAACCCGAGCCAGCCTTACGGCATCGACCCGCGCAAGCCCGGCGCGCGGCGCGCCCTGGAGGCGATCTGGGACGAGGCGATCCGCCTGCTGAGGCCCGAAACGGTGCACTTCGGGCTGGACGAGATCGACATGGTCGGCTTCCCGGACGATCCCGAGCTGGTCACGGAGCTCTGGGAGAGCGGCCTGGGAATCCTGAGGTCGATCGCCGAGAGGCACGGCGTGCGCGGCATGCTGTGGGGAGACATGGCGCTGGCCCCGGGAGAGGCCCCCGACGCCGCGAACGGGCATTCGCCCGAGCAGGCGAGGCGACGACGCGCCGCGATTCCCAAGGGATGGATGATCGCCGACTGGCACTACGCGGCCCGCCCGAGCCCCGAGCCGTTCCGACGCTCGCTGGGCATCTGGAAGGCCGAGGGGTTCGAGCCGGTCGCGAGCACGTGGTACGCGCCGGACAACGTGCGCTCGTTCACCTTGGCGGCCATCGAGGAGGGTTGCGGCACGCTGCAGACCACCTGGGCCGGCTACACCTCCACCGAGCGGGCGATGCGCGAGCAGTGGGCCCAGGCCGCCGCCTACGTGCTCTCCGCGGACTATGCCTGGAGCGGCCGACGGGAAACGATCGCCGAGCTGGACTACGTGGCGGGCGACCTGCTGCGCCGCCTGATCGGCGACCGGCCGGGCAGGGTCCAGCCGCGGCGCGGGGCCTTCGCGCTGTGGCGGCCGACGGGCCGCGAGGCGCAGGCGGCGGGATCGCGCGTGGCGCTGAACGAGCCGCTGGCCTTGGCCACCGTGGCGCGCGAGGGCGGCGAGGCGCTGCCGATGGAGGCGCGCGTGGCTTGGTCCGCCTCCGGCAGGACCCTGGTCGTGGCTCTCGCCGCCGCGGCCCGCGGCAAGGACGGCGAGCTGGCGGGAGTCCTCGCGGTGCGCACCGACCGAGGGAAGCTCGAGCTGCCGATCCGCTACGGGGCGCACGTGCGCGCCCCGAGCGACCGGGGAGCGCTCGCCGAGGCGGAGCGCGCCGCGGAGGGGGCGTGCCTCGTGGCCGTGCCGCTGGGCGAGCGCTCCCAGAGGGTGCGGGAGGTGGCGCTGACCGCAGCCAACCGCCACTCGGGACTCAGCCTGTTGGGTCTCACGGTCTACTGAACCGCTCGGCGAGCCTCGGCCAAGGCCTCGGCGGCCCAGTCGCCCAGCCGCTCCGCGTCGCCAACCACCTCTTCCGGCGTCTCGAACAGGGCGAGACCCGGCTGGTCGCCGACCGCGAACGGCTCGGCTCCGGCCTCCCGGAACTTCGCCAGGCTGCTCGGCCCGGCCCGAAGGTACAGCTTGGATCCGACCACCATGCCGAACAGCAGGCCCTCGCTCAGCAGGCCCGCCCCGCCGAACAGGGGCCTGGCCTCCACGCTCATCCGGGGAGCGAGCGCGGTCTGCACCTTGGCGAGGAACTCGGCCGAGTAGGGCACCTCTCAGGCCTCGGGGTACAGGTCTCGGATCAGAGCGCGCACCGTCGCGTCCAGCTCTTGGTCCCGCAGCATCATCTCTCCGATTTTCGTGTAGCCGTGGATCATCGAGGTGTGGTCGCGGTTGCCGAACTGGACCCCAAGGTGCTTCCAGCTGGCGTTGGTGATCTCCCGAGCGACGTAGATCGCCACGTGGCGCGCGTGCGCGATGGGCGCCCTGCGCGACGAGCCGAGGATCTCCTCCTTCGGCACCTGCAGGCGCTGAGCCACCGCGTCCACGATCTGGTCGAAGCTGGGCTTGGCGGCGCCTTTCCGGAAGTCGGCCGCCACGCGCTCGGCCAGCTGCAGGTCCATCGGCACCTCCTCGACGCCCGCCAGCAACAGGAATCGGTTGAGCGCTCCCTCCAGGGTGCGGATGCTGCCGGGCACGTTCATGGCCAGGTGCTTGGCGACCTCGGGGTCGAGCCGCACGCCTTCCTGCTCGGCCTTGCTCTGCAGGATGGCGCAGCGCAGGTCGGTGTCCGGCATCCTGACGTCCGCGACGAGTCCGGATTCGAAGCGGGAGCGGAGCCGCTCGTCCATCACCAGCAGTTCGCGCGGCGGCCTGTCGCTCGTGAGCACGATCTGCTTGCCGAAGTTGTGCAGAGCGTTGAAGGTGTGGAACACCTCCTCCTGAGTCTTGTCGCGCCCTGCGATCATCTGGATGTCGTCCACCAGCCAAACGCCCACGTTGCGCTGGCTGCGGCGGAACTGCTCGATGCGGCCGGACTGCAGGGCCAGCACGAAGGCCTCGGCGAACTGCTGAGCGGTGATGAGCTGGGGCTCCGGGCCGCCTTTGGCCAGCAGCACGTGGGCGATGGCGTGCAGCAGGTGCGTCTTGCCCAGTCCCGGCGGTCCGTAGATGAACAGCGGGTTGTAGCGCTTGCCCGGGTTTTCGGCCACGTACTTGGCCCCCGCGTGGGCCAGACGGTTGCTCTGGCCGACGATGAAGGTCTCGAAGCGATACCGCTCGTTCGGCTGGAACGCCGGAGCGGGCGGCGCCTCGAGGCGCGGCTCCTCGGCCTCGAGGTCGCGGGTTCGGGGGTTGCTGCGGGCCTCCAGCTGCAGCCTGATCGGCCGCCCCATCTCCTCTTCGAGCATCCTCTCGATCGTGGCGGAGAACCGCTCGGCCACCCAGCTCTTGACGAACTGCCCCGGGGCCACCACCACCGCGACGTCGTCGCGCAGAGCCACCACGCGCAACGGGGCGAGGAACTTGCGGTACAAGCTGGGGTGGACCTCGTCCTTCAGCTTGGCCATGACCCTCTTCCAAGCTTCGCGCAGTTTTTGCAGTTCGGGGTCCTCGAAGAGACTCTGCTGGCTCATGACGCAACCGCCCACCCGGCCGTGGCCGGCCCTCCCAAGGGCGGGACCGCATTATACACGTGCTCTCCGGCGGACCTCGCCCTGCGGAAGGCAACCGGGAGCCGTTCAGAGTCTTTCTGCGCCAAACGGGAGGATCCGGAGCCGTTTGTGGTCTGTTTGCTCCGTCTAGCGGCGGATTTCTACCTCGGCGGGTTCGATGCGTCCGGTGGCATGAACGGGTGTCTACAGGACGGCAGAACCGGCTACACTTTCCCCCGTGGACCGCGTGTTGGGGGTGTTGGCCGGAGAGAGCCTTCCGGCCGACGTGCTGAGGGCCTGGTGCGACTCGGCGACCCTGGTGCTGGCCGCCGACGGAGGGGCCGACCGCGTGCTCGCCGTGGAACGCAGGCCGCACCGGGTGGTCGGCGACCTGGACTCGCTGTCCGAGCGGGCCCGCCGCCTGGGGCTGGACGTCCGGCACGACCCGGATCAGGACTGCAGCGACTGCGACAAGCTGCTGCGGCTGGCGGAGGAGTGCGGCGCCTCGGCCGTCACGCTGGCCTGCGTGGAGGGAGGCTATCTGGACCACCTGCTTGCGGTGCTGTCCAGCGCGCTGCGGTCTCCGCTGTCGGTGCGCCTGGCGTTGCGGACCGGCGTCGCCTGGGTGCTGCGCGCGCCGGCCCGGTTGCAAGCGGCGACGTCGCCGGGCCGGAGGGTGTCGCTGATGCCCCTGCTGCGGTGCACCGGCGTGCGCCTGGAGGGGGTGCGCTGGCGCCTGGACGGCGCCGAGCTGGACTGGACCGGGCTGGTGAGCCTTTCGAACCGAGCCGAGTCGGATCGGATCGAGGCGCGGCTCGCGGCAGGCGCCGCGCTGCTGTTCGTCCAGTACCCGGCGGAGGAGGTTCCGTTTTGGTAGCCGTGCTCAGCTTCTCGGCGCTCGACCACGCGGTGTTCGCCCTGTTCGTCGCCGCGCTGCTGGCCTTGGGGTTCTCGGCTCGCCTGCGCGACAACTCGATCCTGCAGTTCTTGGCGGCCGGTCGGGGCCTCACGCTGCCGGTGTTCGTGGCGACGCTGGTCAGCACCTGGTACGGCGGGATCCTCGGCGTGGGAGAGTCGGTCTCCTACTTCGGCCTGGGCGCGTGGGTGATGCTCGGCCTGCCGTACTACGTGTTCGCGGCGGTGTACGCCCTGTGGTTCGCCGAGAGGGTGCGCGGCGCCGAGCAGATCAGCCTTCCGGAGCGCATGGAGTCGCGCTTCGGTCGGCCGATGGCGTTGGTCGGCGCCGGCTTGGTGTTCCTGCTGGCGCTGCCCGCCGCCCACGTGCTGATGCTCGGCGTGCTGGTGCAGGCGTTCACCGGCTGGCCGACGCTGCCCAGCATCGCGGTGGGCGCCGTGGTGGGCACGCTGTTCCTGTACAAGGGCGGCCTGCTGGCGGACGCCCGGGTGTCGCTGCTCGCGTTCGCGATGATGTACGTGGGCTTCGCGGTGATGGTCGCCGCCTGCTGGACGCGCTCGGCGCCTTGGGAGGCTTGGCGGGCCCTCGAGCCGAGGACGCTGCTGGCGTGGGACGGCGGCATGGGTCCGCTGTACGTGCTCAGCTTCTTCGTGCTGGGCGTCTGGACGCTCGTGGACCCCGGGTTCCACCAGAGGGTGGCGAGCGCGGCCTCTCCCGCGGTCGGTCGTCGCGGGGTGCTGGTTTCGATCGCCTGCTGGTTCGTCTTCGACTCGCTCAGCATGTCCACCGGCATGTACGCGATGGCCTGGCTGAGGGAGAGGCCGGCGGAGGCGCTGCAGATCTTCCCCGCGTTCGGCGAGCAGATGCTGCCGCCGGGACTCAAGGCGGTGTTCGTGTGCGGCATGCTGGGAACCATCGTCTCGGCGATGGTGGGCTATACGC
>JAOACB010000037.1 GCA_026418055.1 Fimbriimonadales bacterium | reverse complement strand
TCCAGTCTCCGATGGATGTACGGAGGCAGAGGAACCTCTCCCGCCTCGAGCAAGGCTTCCTCGGCGATCCGGCGATCCTCCAACTGCACCGTGCGAAGGCCACCTTCGCCCTGTCCGACGACGCGCACCCATGCTCCGGCATCGAGCCACACGCGGGCCCCGATGCGGAGCCTCCGAGCCGGCTTGCACAGGCACTCCCAGCTCCCCGGCCCGCTGCGGCGGAGGACAAGGAGCTCGACCCGGCCGCCGCTCTCCTTGCTGCCCTGCAGCCTGCGCGCGGTGACGCGAGTGTCGTTGTACACCAGCAGGTCGCCAGGATTCAGCAGAGCCGGCAACTCTCGGAACACGGAGTCGCGAAGGCGACCGCTGGAATCCACGACGAGCAACCGCGACGAGGACCGATCGGCGAGTGGCTCTTGGGCGATCAGGTCTTCGGGGAGCTCGTAGTCGGGGAAGCTCACAGCTCCACCAGCCTTTCGGGAACCTCCAGCAGGGAGGAGACCACCGAATGGTCCGTCGGCCGAGCACAGCCGCGATCGAGCAACAGGGCATGCCAGCCGGCGCGCAACGCTCCCTCGTAGTCGTCCACCGGATGGTCCCCGACGTGGAGCATCTGGTCCGCGGCGATCCCGAGGCGCTCCTCGGCCATGCGGAACAGATGGCGATCGGGCTTCTCGGCTCCCACGAGCAGCGAAGCGAACACCTCATCGAACCACGGCCTCAGGCCTCTCGCCTCCAGCACTTGCTCGAGCGTGTAGTCCCAATTGCTGAGCACGATCAGACGGAAGCCCTGGCGCCGCAAGTCCTCGAGGCATGGCAGCACGTCCTCGTACACCCGGAAGCAACGGGCTCCGGGCCCGTAGAGGCTTTCCGACAGCTGCTCGCGCAGGTCGCTGGCATCTCCCCTCCAACCGTAGCCCGCCGCCCAATCGCTGTAAAGCCGGATCCAGAAGGCGTCGAGCGCCTCCGTCGACCCTTGCTGGTGGAGGCGAACGTACTCGGAACGCGAAGCCGCCAGCAGACGCTGGAAGTCCTCCCTCGCATCGATCGGGTTCGCATCCGGCACCCGCGCCAGCAACCAGACGAGCCCGAACTCCACAGGATCCCAGTTGGTGTGCACCAGGGTTTGGAAGCAATCGAAGGACACGGCTCGAATCGGCATGCGGGCGGCTACAATTATGGACCGTGAATGCGTGCGTGCTGGCGTCGACCCTCGCCACGACGCTTTGGATGCCGTCGGCTCAGGACACCATCGAGGTCCGGAGGGTTCTGCGTCAGGGAGACACCCAAACGTTCGTTGTGCGCATCGAGCTGGAGCGAGGCGAGGCCGTGAGCTCGGTGGAGAGCCGGGTTCAGGAAACCGTGGAGCAGGTCGACTCGAACGGCCGAGCCACGATCCGCACGCGCTACCTCTCCGTGCGCATCGGCGGCTCGACCGCCGGGAACCGGCCCGACGATCGGACGCTGGTGGGACCCGACGGCGCGATCCTGTCGATCTTCTCCAACGACGCGGAGGCCTTCCGCTTGGCGCGTGCGATCGCCATCACGGGCGTCCTCTCTGCGAGCGGACCGTGGAGCCTGGAGCAACCGGCCTCTTCCCAGCCCTTGGCACCGCCGGCAAGAACGCAGTACACGTTCGAGGGCACAGAGGCCCTGGGAAGCCGAACCGCGGCCAGGATCCGCTTCGAATTCCGGGAGCAGGCTCCCCAGAGCGATCCCCTGCAGGCCTTGGGGCGCTATTGGCTCGAGGTGGGTTCCGGCCGATTGCTGCGGCTCGAGGCAGAACTTACAGGACTGCCCGGCATGCAGGGAACCGACGCCAAAGCCAGGGTCTCAGTTCGGGCGGAGGAAGGCTAGGTTCGGGCGGCGGCCCTTGCCGCCCGATACTCCTCCATCGCCCTCTGGAACGCCGCGAGCATCGACTGCACCGCGACCAGCGGATCGCCCTCGTAGGGCCACACCAGCATCTCCCGAGTCACGTAGGACGCTCTTTGGCGTCGGGCCAGAAGGCTGAACACCATCGGCGGCACGGCAGACCGATTGCGGAAGGTCACTGCAACGCGTCCTCCCTTGGCGTCGATCTTCTCCATTCCCAGCTCATCCGCCAGGAAACGGCAGGCCATCACTGTGAAGGCGTTCTTGACCTCCTGCGGCGGGTGACCATAGCGGTCCTCGATCTCCCCCGCCACGCTGGCCAGTTGCTCCAACGATCGCGCCGTCATCATCTGCTGGTAGTAGTACAGGCGCTGAGCCTGATCGGCGATGTACGTTGCGGGGATCAACGCGGGCACGGGCACGTCGAGCGTGGGCAACGGTTGCAGGGAGGCGAGGGGGTCCGCGACCTCGCCCGGCGACGCCGGCTGGCCGTCCGCGGCCGACTTCAGCGCAAGAACCGCCTCGTTGATCAGTTGCGTGTAGAGCTCGTAGCCCACGGCGGCCATCGAACCGTGCTGCTTGGCGCCGAGGAGGTCGCCGGCGCCACGGATCTGCAGGTCGCGGAACGCCAGCGAATACCCCGAGCCCAGCGAGCTGAACTCTTGAAGCGCCTCCAAACGGGCGAGCGAGCCCTCCGTCAACGCCTTGGAGGGCTGGTACAGCAGATAGGCGTAGGCTTGGCGATCTGAGCGGCCGACCCTTCCGCGCAACTGGTACAGCTGGGCCATTCCGAGCTGGTCGGCGTTCTCAACGATCAGCGTGTTGGCGTTGGGGATGTCGATGCCGTTCTCGATGATGGTGGTCGAGAGAAGAATGTCGATCTCACCGCGGATGAACCCGATCATCACGGGTTCCAACTGGTCCTCGGACATCTGGCCGTGCCCAACGCCGATCCTTGCGTCCGGCACCATCCGACGCAGCCTCTCGGCTACGTGGCCGATCGATTCGACCCTGTTGTAAACGTAGAAGATTTGGCCGCCCCGCGCAAGCTCTCGCAGGATCGCCTCCCGAACGACCTCGTTGGAATAGGGGCGCACGAACGTGCGGATGGGCAGCCGTCCCGGAGGCGGATCGTTGATCAAACTCAGCTGGCGGATGTCCATCAGCGCCATGCTCAGCGTGCGCGGTATGGGGGTCGCCGACAGCGACAGCACATCCACCTGCGTTCGGAGCTTCTTGAGCGCCTCCTTCTGCCTCACCCCGAACTTCTGCTCCTCGTCGATCACCACCAGACCGAGGTGTCTGAAGGCGATCTCCTTGGTCAGTAGCGAGTGGGTGCCAATCACGATGTCCACTTCACCGGCCCGCAAGCCGTCCACAACGGCCTTGCGCTCCTTGGCAGTTCGGAACCGGTTCAGCAACTCCAGCCTGACCCCGAAGGACTCCAACCTCTCGCGGAAGTTCCGGAAGTGCTGCTCCGAAAGGATGGTGGTCGGACAGAGCACGGCCACCTGACGCCCCTCTTGGACGACTCGAAAGGCGGCGCGGATGGCGACTTCGGTCTTCCCGAAGCCCACGTCGCCGCACACCAAGCGATCCATAGGGTACGGACGGGCCAAGTCCTCTTTGACCTCCTGGATCGCCCGCAACTGGCTGGGCGTTTCCACCCAGGGGAAGGTGGACTCCATCTCCTGTTGCCACGGAGTGTCGCCGGCGATCGGGGGCCTCTCCACGGAGGAGCGCGCGGCGTACAGCTGGACCAGCTCCCTCGCGAACTGGCGGGCGTCCTCCTTCGCCTTGGCGATGGTCTTGCGCCAGTCGCCGCCGGTGAGCCGGTTCAGCTTCGGGTGGGCGTCGCCCGGATTGAGGTACTTCTGAACCCGATCGAGCTGGTCCGTGGGCACGAACAGCTTGTCCGGCGGCGCGTACTCCAGGTACAGGAACTCCTTCTCGATGCCGTCGATGTTGCGCTTGACCAGCCCTCGGAACACCCCGATCCCGAAGTGGATGTGGACCACGTAGTCGCCTGGCTTGAGGTCCAGCACCGTGGCGATCGGAGCGCCCTCCGAGAAGCGGCGCTGAGGAAGCCGAAGCCTGGCCACGCCGAACAGCTCCGCGTCGGTCAGCAGGGCAGTCCTGGCGGTTGGCAGCACGAACCCTCCGGCGGGGTTTCCGCCGACCAGCCACAGGCCGCGCGGCGGGGCGTCGTCCCACGGAGACTCCGGCGCGGAAGCTGGCAGTTCCGCGCGGTGGAGAACCGTCTGCGCGCGGTTGGGCTGATCCGTCGCCATGGCGACGCTGAAGCCGGCATCCAGCCAGTTGCGCAGGTTCGAGGCGAGCGCCTCGGATCTGCCCGCGTAGGGCTCCAAGGACTTCGCTTCAACGGAGACGGCCTCAAGACTCCCCACCCATGGCGGCAGACCCGAGAGCAGGTTCAGCGCCAACAGAGGCTCGTGCGAGCCGAGCTTCTCCACGGGCAACAGGAAGTCCTGAGGCTTCGCCGAGAGGATCTCGCCCCTGCGGCTGCGGGCGTCCAGCGCGTCGGAGAGTTCGGACTCCACTCGTTCGGCCACAGTCTGGAGCTCCAGCGGCTCGTCCAAGACGAGCCAGCCCGTGGGACCAAGGAGGTCCACGGCGCAACCCGAGTCGGGCAGAAGCAGGGGCCGGTAGAGATCGAGACGGTCGAAGTACTCGCGCGCATCGAGGCACTCGGCGTCGGCCGAGACCAGCTCCTCGAGGCGTGAGGCCGCCTCGCTCGGCAGGCTCGCAGCCTCCCTCAGCAACGCCGAGCGAACGAGATCGCCCAAGCCGCCCGTTTCCGGAGGGATGATGGTCTCCCTTGCAGGCATCAGGTCCAGCGCCTCTACGGGTCCCACGGAGCGTTGCGTGCCGGGGTCGAAAGCTCGCAGCGTCTCCACCTCGTCGCCGAAGAACTCGATGCGGATCGGGAGCTCCTGGCCAGCGGCGTACACGTCGACGATGCCTCCGCGCCGACTGAACTGCCCCGGCAGACGCACCGGCTCTTGGAACTCATAACCGAGCTTCACAAGGGTCTGCGCGAGGTTCTCAGGAGACATCGGCAGGCCCGGGAAGATCCTTCGGAGACTCTCTCGGATCAGCTCGCGGGGCAGGGTTCGTTCCAGAGCCGCGCCGGGGGTCGCCACCACGACGCACGGCTCGTCGGAAGCCAACGCCTGCAACGCCCCCATCCGGTCGGACAGCGCGGCATACTCCGGTGTGGCGTCCTCGAACAGCGCAGACAGTCCGCTGGGCAACTGCCGCACGAGCGTTTTGGGGATGCCCGACAGCGTGAGCTTCGCCTCCCAAGCCAACGCCTTCTCGTAGCTTGGTGCAACCACGAGAACCTTCGTTGGGTTCGCCAGCCAGCGCGCCGCCAACAACGGAGGACGGCTCGCTGGGCAGGTCTCGGCCCACTCCACCCGCGTCGGCCCGCCCTCGAACAAAGGTTGAAGGGCGGGACTCTTGAGGAGGGAAGCGACCCAGTCGCTGAAGCGCATGCGAGAACGCAGTTTACTCGCCAACGAGCCGCGGGTCCGAGCGTAGACTCAGATGTTCGGTAGAATGCCCGAGGAAAGCCATGCCGAAGAGAATCGAGACGCTCGTTCTGCACGACAGCACCACTCCGGTGATCGGCGACATCGAGAAGGGCGGTAGCGTCGTGCTCACCACGGTGGAGACGCTGATCAACCAAGCGCGCGCGAACTCCCTTTGGCCGCTCACGTTCGGTCTGGCGTGCTGCGCCATCGAAATGATGAGCACGGTAGCGTCCCGGTTCGATCTGAGCCGGTTCGGCTCCGAGGCCTTTCGAGCGACGCCTCGCCAGGCCGATGTGATGATCATTGCGGGCAGGGTCAGCAAGAAGATGGCGCCTGTTCTCCGCCAGATCTACGACCAGATGCCCGAGCCGAAGTGGGTCATCAGCATGGGAGCGTGCGCGTCGTCCGGCGGCGTGTACAACAACTACGCGATCGTGCAGGGGGCAGACCAGGTCGTGCCCGTCGACGTCTATGTGCCAGGGTGTCCACCCTCGCCCGACGCCCTGATGTTCGGAGTGCTGAAACTGCAGGAGAAGATCAAGCGGCAAAAGGCGAAGACTCTGGCTGACCTGCGGCTGGTAGACCTGAAGCCGCAAGCTAGGGCGGAGGCGTAGGCGATGGCGATCGATGTGATTCGAGACGTCGCGAAGCCGATCTTAGCGGGATTCGGCATCACTGGGCGTAGGTTGAAGCACCCCAAGGTGACGGTTCAGTACCCGGAGCAGACCCGCGAGCAGTATCCGAGAACCCGCTGGCGGCACTTCCTCACGCGGTACGAGAGCGGTTTGGAACGCTGCATCGGCTGTTCGCTTTGCGCAGGCGCCTGCCCGGCCCGTTGCATCTACGTCGAGGCTGCCGAGAACACGGACCAGGAGCGCTATTCTCCCGGCGAGCGGTATGCGAAGCGCTACGAGATCAATATGATCCGTTGCATCTTCTGCGGCTACTGCCAGGAGGCGTGCCCCACGGGCGCCATCGTGCTTCGCAAGAACTTCGAGCTTGCGGACTACAAGCGGGAGAGCTTCGTCTACACCAAGGAGATGCTGCTCGAGGAATACCCTGGCCAAGCGGACGAGCCGTACGTGAGCATCTATCAGCGCCAAAGCTAGCCTCAGGGTCCCGAGTGCGCCGATGTCGCGCGAGGGAATCCGTAAACTGGGTCGTATGAGGAGGATTCTGCTCGCGCTCGTTGCCGTAGGTCTCATGGGATGCTCCTCCGGCGGTGGAAAGTCCATCGACTCGAAGGGAGGATCGAACGAAGGCTTCAAGGTTGCGCTGCTGACGCCCGGGCCCGTCAACGACTCCGGCTGGAGCGCCATGGCTTACGAAGGTTTGGTCGCGATTCGGGACGAGCTGGGAGCGGAAATCAGCAACCAGGAGGCGAGGGGCACGCAGATTCGCGACGCGATGCGCTCCTACGCTCAGCGCGGCTTCCGCCTCGTGATCGGTCACGGCTTCGAGTACAACGAGCCCGGAGTCGAACTTGCGATGGACTTCCCGGACACCGTGTTCGTGAGCAGCTCGGGAGGGAAGACCTCCGCCAACGCCGGCGCCTTCCGCTTCTACCTGGAACAAGGGTTTTACCTTGCCGGCGCCATGGCCGCGGACCTGTCCAAGTCGGGGGTTCTCGCGATGATCGGCGGTCCCAAGGTGCCCTCGATCGAGTCGACCTTCAAGGCGTTCGAGGCGGGGGCGAAAGCCACGCGACCCTCCGTCCGGGTGATCACGTTGTTCACCGGTCAGGATTCGGACGTCGCGGCGGCCAAGCGGGCGACGCTCGAGGCGATCTCCCAAGGGGCGGACGTGGTGATCCATCAGGCCAATGCGGCCGCGCAAGGCGTCTTCGAAGCCTGCAGGGAGAAGGGAGTGCTCGCGATCGGGAGCAACGCCAACCAGAACGACAACGAGTCCGGCGTCGTGGTCGGCTCGGCGGTCATCGTGGCCAAGCCAGCGTTCGTGGAGCTGGCGCGGGAAGTCAAGGAAGGACGCTATCAAGGATCGATCCGTTTGATCGGCATGGAGAAGGGCGCGATCGACTTCGTGCTGAACCCGAAGCTTGAGAGCCGAGTGCCAGAGGCCGTGAAGCAGAAGTTGGCGGGCCTCAAGGAGAAGATCCTCTCCGGGGAGCTAATCGTCCCGAAAGACGAATTCTGATCATGGACTCCCTGCTGACGGTCCGCGGCCTGACCAAGCGGTTCGGACGTCTCGTTGCCCTAGACTCGGTATCGGTCGACTTTCGGCCGGGAGAAATCCATGCCGTGGTGGGCGAAAACGGAGCTGGCAAGTCCACCCTTATGGCCCACCTCGCGGGTTTCCTCGTGCCGGACCGTGGAGAGATCCGCCTCGGCGGTGACCTTCTGCCGGCCGGAGACCCGCTCGGGTGCCGCAACCGTGGCATCGCGATGGTGCATCAGCACTTCACGCTGGTCGACGGGCTCACGGTTTTGGAGAACGTGGCTCTGTCGGCTGGCGGTCGTGGATGGATCGCGGCCAGCCAGCTGGAGGCCCAGTTCCGACGTCTCTGCGAAGCTTACGGCTGGGAGCTGGAACCTCGCGCCGCCGTCGCCTCCCTCTCGGTCGGTCAGAAGCAGAAGCTGGAGATCCTGAAGGCTCTGTGGGGCGAGAGCTCGATCGTGATTCTGGACGAGCCCACTGCGACCCTTTCGGAGACGGAGGCCGAGGAGCTGTTCGTGCTGCTACGGCGTCTGGCGGCGGAGGGGAGGATCGTCGTGCTGATCGCCCACAAGCTGCGAGAGGTTCTCTCCGTGGCGGACCGCATCACCGTGCTCCGGGGAGGCAGAGCGGTGCGAACCGTTGAGAGGAGCGAGGCGGACGAGCGGGCTCTGGCGGAGTGGATGGCGGGAGAGCTGCCCGAAATCCGGCCTGGGAGAGCCGCCGAGGAGAAGCCGGTTCGGATCTCCGTCCGCAATCTGCACGTGCGCGACGACTTGGGCAGGCTGCGGGTTCGACAGGTTTGCTTCGACGTTCGCGCCGGAGAGATCGTGGGCATCACCGGGGTGGACGGAAACGGACAGGTGGAGCTCGCCGAGGCGATCGTGGGCATTCGGCGCCCGGACAGCGGGCAGGTCATGGTGGACGGCGAGCCTCCAGCGAAGGTTGCCCAGTCGATCGGTTACGTGCCGCAGGATCGGCAGCGGGATGGCCTTTCGCTCGTCATGAGCGTCGGAGACAACGTTCTCATCGGCCTACGGAATGGGAGCCGGTTCTTCCGCGGCCCGTTTCTGCACGCCTCGAGCTTTGCCGACCACGTGCGGTCACTCATCGACCGTTTCGGGGTTCGATGCGCAGGCCCGGATCAGACCGTCGCCTCGCTCAGCGGTGGCAACCAGCAGAAAATCGTTCTCGCCCGAGCGCTGGATCCGTTTCCCAAGGTTCTGGTGGCTGTGGACCCGACCCGCGGCCTGGACTTCAAGGCGACGGCCGCCGTTCACAACCTGCTTCTCGAGGCTGCGGAGGGCGGCGCCGCGGTGGTGCTGATCTCTGGAAGTCGGGAGGAGGTGGCGCTTTTGGCCAACCGAGCGTTCCGCATCAGCATGGGGCGCTTGGAACCTTGGGAAACCGCGGCGGTGCAGGAGTTGGTTCCGTGCTGAGAGCGAGCGGTCTGGCTTCCTACGGCATCGCTCTGGCGGCAGGGCTTGCGGTGTTCGCGCTCTTCCGGCTTTCTCCCGTTCAGGCCGTCGCCACTCTGATCGATGGCGCCGTGGGAGACCGCTTCGCCATCGCTAGGACGTTGCTGAAGGCCACTCCGCTCCTTCTCTGCGGGCTGGGTATGACGGTCGCATGGCGAGCCGGGGTGTACAACATCGGCGGAGAGGGGCAACTGATCGCCGGCGCTCTAGCCGGGGCTCTCGCCTTCGAAGCCGGCGGCGCTTTCGCTGGGACGTTCACGCCGTGGCTGCTCCTGGTGCTTGGCGCCTTCGGTGGAGCCGTCTGGGCTTCCCTCGCGGGGTGGATGCAGTCATACCGCGGCGTTCCCGCCGTGATCACGACGATTCTGCTGAACTTCGTGATGGTGCAGACGCTCCTCTGGCTGGTATCAGGCCCGTTGCAGGACCCCTCGCTGGGAGTGCCGCTCTCGCGGAGGCTGCCCCATGACGCGATGCTCCCTAGGCTAGACCGTCAGGCCGACCTGCACGCTGGCTTTCTCATCGGCTTGCTGCTCGCGCCGGTCTTGTGGGTGATCCTCTACCGAACCTTCTGGGGTCTGGACATTCGCTTCGCGGGCTCGAATCCGGACGCGGCGCGAGCCAATCGAAGGCCGATCCGTCTCGTCCAGCTCGGTGCCATGGCCCTGTCCGGCGCACTGTGTGGTTTGGCCGGGGGTGTCGAGTACGCCGGATCCCTCGGACAGGTGGGCGCGGGGATTTCCCAGAACTGGGGTTTTCTGGCCATTCCGGTGGCGTTGCTGGGAGGTCTGGATCCGCTCGGCGTCGTGGCCACGGCTCTGGTGTTCGGCGGGTTGTTCGCGGGATCGGAAGACCTGTTGCGGTTCACGCCGGCAGGTTCGGCGCTGGTCGCCGCGTTTCAGGCGGTGGCTCTGCTCGCGTTCGTCGCCTCGCGCCAAGGAAGGGTCAAACCCGTGGAGGCTGAGGGCTGATGGACGCGTGGCTGGCGATCTTGATGTTCGCTACGCCGATCTCGCTCGCCGCGATCGGCGAGACGGTGGGCCAGCGGTCCGGGGTGCTCAACATCGGTTTGGAGGGCACGATGCTGGCCGGCGCCGTCTGCGCGGCGATGGTCGCGCTTTGGTCGGGAAACGCTTGGCTTGGATTGTCGGCGGGGATAGCTGCGGGCGCAGCGCTTTCCGCCCTGACGGCGTTCTTGTGCGTTTCCCGTCCGGCGGACCAAGTGGTGGTCGGCACCGGAGTGAACCTGCTCGCCATGGGACTGACCGGTGCCTGGTTTCGCAGCCTGTTCGGCCAGAGCGGCAAGCTGTTCACCGTGCCTACTCTGCCCAAGATCGGCGGACTGGATCCGATCGCGTGGACGGTTCCGTTCCTCGCCTTGGGAGCCTTCGTTTTGCTGAGGCGCACGCATTTCGGTTTGGCTCTGAGGGCGAGCGGCGAGAGCCCCAAAGCCGTGGAGGCCTCCGGGCGCTCCGTGTTCCAGCTCCGCTGGGTCGGCCTTCTGGTGTCGGGCGCGTTGGGAGCTGCTGGCGGAGCCCATCTCGCGCTGGTGGTCTCCTCCACGTTCGCCGAGAACATGACCAGTGGCAGAGGTTTCGTGGCTTTGGCGATGGTCACCTTCGGGAGGTGGAACCCGCTCGGAGCTTTCGCCGCTTGCCTGCTGATCGGCTATCTGGAGTCGCTTCAGTTCAGTCTCCAGGCCGCGGGTGGGGGCTTGCCGCAGGAGCTGTTGCTGGCCTTGCCCTACGCAACCTCGTTGCTGGCTCTCGCGCTCTTCGGACGGGGAGGAAGGGCCCCGGCGGCCTTGGCGATCCCCTACCGGAGGTCCGGATGAGCAACCGCGTGTGCATGTGGCGGCGCGTGGCCTTCTCCAGCGGCCACCGCTACTGGGTCGAGGGCCTTTCGGCGGAGGAGAACCAGCGCGTGTTCGGCAAGTGGGCCTCTCCGTTCAACCACGGACACAACTACGTCCTGTGGGTGGGGGTCTCAGGGGTGCCGGATGCCGCGCAGGGCATGCTGGTGAACATCAAGGAGATCGACAACCTGCTGAAGCGGCGGATCGTCTCTCTGGTGGACGGCCGGAGCCTGAACGACGAGGTTCCCGAGCTGACGGGCGTTCCCACCACCCTGGAGAACCTTGCGGCATGGATCGGCGGAGCCGTGCGCAACGAGCTGCAACCCGGACTCCATCTCGAGGGAGTCCGTTTGTACGAGAAAGAGGACCTGTGGGTCGAGCTGACCCCTGACAGCGAGGCGAAGATGGCAGATCGAGTCGTCGTGTGCCGCCAATACGAGTTTGCGGCGGCCCATCGGTTGCACTGTGCGGAGCTGGGAACCGAGGAGAACCTGAAGCTTTACGGCAAGTGCAACCATCCGGCTGGCCACGGCCACAACTACGTGCTGGAGATTGGCGTCGAGGGCACGCCGGATCCCGTGACCGGCATGAGCGTCGACCTTGAGGAGCTGGACCGCGTCGTCACGGAGCGTGTTCTCGAACGGTACGACCATCGCAACCTGGATGTCGACGTGCCGGAGCTGCAGGGAAGAGTCACGACTTCGGAGAACGTCGCGATCGCGATCTGGCGGCAACTGGAAGGACGGGTTCCCGGCAGGCTGCGAAGAGTCCGGCTGTTCGAGACCGCCCGCAACGCCTTCGAGGTGGAGGATTGGTCGTGAGCGCCGATCGTTTCGTCGCCATCACGGGAGCCTCGAGCGGAATCGGCAGAGCCACCGCTCTGCGCCTTGCCGAGGCGGGTTGTCGTCTTCTGCTCGGCGCGCGGCGGGAGAGGGAGCTGGAAGCCACCGCCGAAGGCGCGCGATCCCTTGGGGCTCAGGTGTGGTTTCGTTGGCTGGATGTCTCGGATCCGGGCGCCTGCGAGGCCTTCGCAGCGGAATTCCAGCGGCGATCCGAAGGAAGCTTGCCGGTTCTGATTCAGGCCGCCGGCGTGGCACGCTTCGGCTCTTCCGCCCGTTGGGATGAGGACGCCGCGAGAGAGACCGTGGAATCCAACCTCCTCGGAGCGATGCGTCTGGCTTCGCTGGCGGCCACATGGATGAGGGGCGGCGGCGGAAGAATCATCCACGTCCTCTCGATCGCGGCGGTGAGGCCACTCCCCGGCAGTTCGGTGTACTCGGCATCGAAGGCGGGGTTGCTCGCGTTCGATCGGGTGATGCGGGAGGAGTTGCGGCGCTCCGGAGTTCTGGTGACGTCGATCCTTCCCGGAGCCGTCGACACTCCCATCTGGCAACCCGGGTCCGGTCCGAATCGGTCGGACATGCTCCCGGCACAGGCAGTCGCCGAGGCGATCGCGGAGATCGCGCTCGCGCCTCAGGACAGGGCCTACGACGAGCTCGTGCTCATGCCGCCGAAAGGCATCCTTTAGGCTTCGGGAACCCCGCCGAACTTCCGGACCCGGTGCTGAAACGTGTGGATCGCCTCCAGCAACTCGTCTTTGCTGAAGTCCGGCCATGCGACGTCGGTGACGTACAGTTCGCAGTACGCGGACTGCCAGATGAGGAAGTTGCTCCAGCGCATCTCCCCCGCGGTGCGGATCATCAAGTCTGGGTCGGGCAGATCCGGTTGGTAAAGATGCCGGCGAATCGTCTCCTCGTCGATGGCCTCGGGTGGCACGCCGCTGGCAACGATGCTGCGGACGGCGTCGACGATCTCAGCCCGGCCGCCGTAGTTGATCGCGAGGGTGAACGTCACCCCGGTGTTTCCTCGGGTCGTTTCGACTCCCTGGAGGATCGCGTCGCGTAGGCCGTGGGGCAAGCCGTCCATCCTGCCGATGAAGCGCACCCGCACGTTGTTGCGGTGCATGACGTCCAGTTCATCCCGCGCCGCGCGCTCGATCAGCTTCATGAGGCCGGAGACCTCCTCCGTCGGGCGCCGCCAGTTCTCCGCCGAAAAGGCATAGACGGTGAGGTAGGGGACTCCGAGCTCTGCGACGTGGAGCAGGACCGAGCGCAACGCCCGGTAGCCCTCGCGGTGCCCCAAAAGGCGGCCCAAGCCTCGCCTCTGGGCCCATCTCCCGTTGCCATCCATGATGATGGCGATATGGCGGGGAAGGCGATCGAGGTCGATGCCGAGGCGCTCGGCGTCTTCCCGAATGGTGCGCGCTTTGGTGCCCACCCTCTGGCTCACACTTCCAGCAACTCGGCTTCCTTCTTCTTCTGAAGCTCGTGCACCTCGGCGATGTACTTGTCGGTCAGTTTCTGAACTTTGGACTCGTACTGCTTGAGGTCGTCCTCGCTGATTTCCTTGCGCTTCTCGGCCGCCTTGTAGTGGTCGATCGCATCGCGCCGCACGTTCCGAATGGCGACGCAGGCTTGCTCGGCGCGGTGAGCCACCTGCTTGGCCATCTCCCTACGGCGCTCCTCGGTCATGGGAGGGAAGACCAGGCGGATGTTCTGGCCGTCGTTGGACGGATTGATCCCTAGATCGCTCTTTTGGATGGCCTTCTCGATCACAGGGAGCATCTTCTTGTCGAAGGGAGTGATCATGAGCTGGCGCGGCTCGGGCACGCTGATGTTCGCGACCTGGTTCACCGGCGTCTCCACGCCGTAGTACTCCACGTGCACGCGCTCCAAAACCGCCGGGTTCGCGCGACCTGTGCGGTACGTTCCGAAATCGTGCAACATCGCGTCGATCGCATGCCGCATGCGGTTCTCAGCATCTGGAAGAATCTGTTCGACCGTCATGAATCACCTCGAACGAGCGTGCCGACTGCCTCGCCGCGAACGGCTCGAAGCAGGTTTCCGGCTACGCCAAAGTCTAACACGATGACCGGCAGGTTGTTCTCCCTGCAGAGCGTGAAGGCGGTCTGGTCCATGACCGCCAAGCGCTTCTCCAAGGCCTCCGAGAAGGTGACGCTGTCGTAGCGGACCGCGTCGGCGTGCTTGCGCGGATCGCGGTCGTAGACTCCGTCCACCTTCGTGGCCTTGATCAGGCACTCGGCGCCGATCTCCAGGGCGCGCAGAGCGGCCGCCGAATCCGTGGTGAAGTATGGGTTGCCGGTTCCGGCTGCGAACACGACCACGCGTCCCTTCTCCAGGTGACGGATGGCCCGACGGCGGATGAAGCTCTCCGCGACCTGCGAGACTCCGATCGCGCTCTGCACCCGAACGGGCACTCCAGCCTTCTCGATCGCCGCCTGCAACGCGAGCGCGTTCATCAGTGTGCCGAGCATGCCGAGCTGATCGGCGACCGAACGCTCGATGCCGGCCTCTGCCGACATGCCGGCCCCCCGGATGAAGTTCCCACCCCCCACCACCAGGGCGCACTCCACTCCTTCGGCCCTGACCGAAACGATCTCCTTGGCAACGTAGGCGAGAACCGAGGCGTCGATGCCGAACCCTGCGGGACCGGCGAGCGCTTCGCCGCTCATTTTGACGAGGACGCGCTGGAAGCGGCCGCGCTCGCCGGTAACCGCCATTCCGCTACTCACCGACTGCGAGGTAGACGAACCGCTCGACGTTCAGATTGCCATGGTCTTTGAGGAACTGTCCCACGGTGATCCCTGCATCCTCGTAGAACGGCTGCTCCAGCAGAACCACCCTGCTGAAGAACTCCTTGTTCACGCGGCCTTTGGCGATGTTGGCGGCGATCTCGGCCTTCTTGCCCTCGTTCAGGGCGCGCTGCGTCTCGATCTCCAGCTCGCGCTCCACCATCTCCTGCGGGACCTCCTCCCGGCGGAGGTACTGCGGAGGGAAGGCCACGCACTGGATAGCGATCTTGTGCCCGATCCCTTGGTGGGCCTCCGACGAACCTTCCAGGGCTACCGCCGCGGCCTTCAGCTTGTTGTGGTGCACGTACACCGACCAGGTTCCAGTGGATTCGAAATGCACGGCCTTGGCCAGCTGGATGTTCTCTCGGATCTTCGCGACGGCTCCTTCGATGAGAGAGCCGACCGACCCCTCGCCGGTCTCCACGGCCAGCGGATCGCTGCCGGGATCCGTCTCGGCGAAGGTCTCGGCGAGCTTCTGCGCAACCGAGAGGAAGTCCTCGTTCCTCGCGACGAAGTCGGTTTCACAGGTCAGCACCGCGCCGCCGAGCTTTTTCCCGCAAGGAGACAATGCCAGAAGGGCCACGCCGGCCTTCGTTTCCCGATCGGCGCGCTTGGCCGCCGCGGCCTTTCCCTTCTCGCGCAAGATGGCCTTGGCCTTGTCGAAATCTCCGTCGGCCTCCTCGAGCGCCTTCTTGCACTCCATCATCGGCGCGTCGGTCTCATCCCTCAGCTTCTTGACGTCTGCTGCACTCACTGGCATGGTTGTTTCTCAAGCCTCCTCGATCTTCTCCGCGAGCTGCTCGGCGATGGACTCCGGCTCGTCCTCGGACGCCGCGGAGTCGGTTTCGGCCGGGGCGCCTTCGGCGTGCCCGGCGACCTGCTCGTAACGCTCCAGCATCTCCCTCTCGATGTCGCCGGTGAAGACCGGCTCCTCCTCCGTCGGCTCCTCCGTCAGGAAGCCCTCCGTGATCGCCTCGGAGACCGGCCTCGCCTCGAGAATCGCCTCGCAAACCTTCCCAGTGACCAGTCGGATGGCCCGGATGGCGTCGTCGTTGCCCGGGATCACCTTATCCACAAGGTCCGGGTCGCAGTTCGTGTCGACGATCGCGACGATCGGGATGCCCATCTTGCGGGCCTCCCGGACGGCGATGATCTCCTTGTTCACGTCGACGACGAACATCACCGAGGGCATCGTCTCCATCTCGCGGATGCCGCTCAGGTACCGGTTCAGTTTCTCCCTCTCCTCCAGCCTCTTCAGCATCTCCTTCTTTGGGAGCCGCTCGAAGTAGCCGTCGGCCTCCATCCGGTCCAGGTCCTTCAACCGCTGGATGCGGCTCTGGATCGTGCTCCAGTTGGTGAGCGTTCCACCGAGCCAGCGCTCGCAGACGTAGTACTGGCCCGATCGGATGGCGGCCTCCTTGATGGCGGACTGAGCCTGCTTCTTCGTTCCGACGAAGAGCACCGATCCTCCGTCCTCGACGCGCTGCTTGATGAAGTCGAGCGCCTCTTTGAACAGCTCGATCGTCTGGTAGAGGTCCAGGATGTAGATGCCGTTGCGCGCGCCGTAGATGTAGCGGCGCATCTTGGGGTTCCAACGCCGAGTCTGGTGGCCGAAATGGACTCCAGACTCGAGCAGTTCCTTCATGCTGAGCTGTGGCATGTTTCCTCCAGGGTTTTCGTTCCTCCGGGCCTCGCCGGTGGGAGGCGCCCCTCGACCCGCGTGGCGGGACCCTGCGGGGTGTCAGGCCCGTGTGAAATGAACCTGCGCAGTATACCTCCGGTTGTTGCACAATGCCCTCGTGCGCGAGAGGCTCACGTCGAGGGACCTTTGGCTGGGGTTCAGTCGCGGCGCCTTTGTGTACGCCGAGCAGGGCGGCTATTGGGAATGGTGCGTCCCGGAGGATCGGGCGCTCTTCTTTCCCGGCACGCTCCACGTGAGTCGCTCGCTGGCGCGCAGGATCCGCAAGGGAGGGTTCACCATCACCTTCGATCGAGCCTTCGACCAAGTTCTGCGGGGTTGCGCCGATCGGGAGGACACTTGGCTGCACGAGCCGTTGGTGTCTGCGACCAAGGAAGCGTTCCGGCAAGGCTGGGCCCACTCGTGCGAGGTCTGGGCCGAAGGCCGGTTGGTTGCCGGGATCTATGGTCTTGGGATCGGGAGGGTGTTCTCGGCGGAGTCGATGTTCCGCCGGGAGACGGACATGTCCAAAGTCGCTCTGACGGCCCTCGTGGAGAAGTGCTTCGAGATCGGCTTCGCCGTCGTGGACACGCAGACGACCATGCCCTACAAGCTGCAGCTCGGGGCGGTTCCTTGCCCTCAGAGCCTGTACGAGCTGCTTCTTCCCGCTTGGCTCAGGTCCGACACCGCGTGGTCGCCTCGTCCGACCGGCATGCGAACCCGGCAATTCTAACCGGAACACCCCCTTTTCCAGTCCCGAAGATTCCGTTGGGACGGGAGGGGCACGGAAAGCCGATCGTCTTCTCGGGGAGTCATCCGATGGCACGGAAGCAGCTGAAGATCGTTCGCTTGATCGAACCTGAACTCTGTCTCGACTGTCGGTTCGCTCAGATGGCCGACGTGGAGGACCAAGCGGGCAACCTGCAACGGATGATCTACTGTCGACGGCTCGATTGCGACAACTGGGACTTCGCCAGCGCCGAGCCAGCCAAGAGCCTCCATCTGGAAGAGGACGAAGCGGCGTAATCCTTTCGCCCAAGGCAGGCAACCTGACCTACAATGGTTGTAGGAGGTTGCCATGGAAGCGGTCTCTCGACGCTACGGCAACGAAGCCGAGTACGACGACCTCAGCTCCTTCGCGAGAGTGGAGCTGCACCCCCATCTGGAGGCGGCCCAGCTGGAGCCCCCAAAGCCGGGCTACTGGCGATGCCCCCCGCCCCCGTCCGAGGAGCGTCGCTCGATCCGTCCGACGGTCTCATGGATCCTTGGCTGGATCATCGTGGCGGGAGCGCTGTTTGCGCTCGTTCTGGGTGCGATGGCCCAGGCGTCGCAAGGAGCCTCGAGCGATCAGCTTGGTCCTTGGTACCTCGCCATCGCGCTTCTGGCGATCGGTTCGATGCTCGGTCTGCTCGCGCACGTCGGAGGCGGCTCCGTAGCACCAGACAGCGTCGCGAGGCTCGCCTCGGAGCGGGGCTTGGAGAGGGGTCTGCCCGTGCGTGTGTCCATCCGAGCGGATGGCTCGGAGGTTGGATCGGACGATGGCATCGCGAGGTTCGAGCACGGATTGTTGCGTTTCGTCGGTCTTTCCACCGAGTTCGCCATTGGGACGCAGGACATCCGGTTCGTTTCCTCGTGCGCGTCCGTTCAGCCGCCGTTCGTCTCCATGGAGTCGTCGCCGAGGATCGCCCTACGCCACCCGGAAAAGCTGGTCGAGCTTTGCTTCCACCCTTGGTCTCGGCTGACGCGGGACGACCAGCGCGACTGCGTGTACCGCTTCGCGCACGAGCTGAGGCGGTTCCTGCACGCCTGGCGTCCTGGCTCCGGAGAGCGCCGGTGGCCGCCGCTCGAGCCGCAACCGGGAAGGGTCGGAGCGGACACGCGGCCCTCCTAACGGAGAACTCGGCTTCAAGGCAGATCGCGCAACCAAGATTCGAACCGGACCTTGGCCCTGTGGGCGAGCGCCGTCCGGCGTTGGCCTTTGTCCCGCGGGGCCTGCTCCATGGGAGGATACAGACCCCAGTTGGCGTTCATCGGAGCGAAGTCCCTGTCCGTCGGATCGGCGAGGTAGGCGAGCAACGAGCCCAAGGTCGTCTCCGCGGGCGGCTCCGTGGGGTGTTCTCCAGACAGCTCCAGGGCCGTCCACAGCCCCGCCAAGAGGCCCGTCGCCGCCGACTCCATGTAGCCCTCCACTCCGGTGAGCTGGCCGGCGCAACGCACCATCGGCATGGATCGAAGGCGCAGGGTGGGGCCCAGCACCTTGGGCGCGTGGAGGTAGGTGTTGCGGTGGATCACGCCGAACCGGACGAACTCAGCCTCCTGCAAACCCGGAACCAAGCGAAACACGCGCTTCTGCTCGCCCCACTTCAAACGGGTCTGGCACGCCACCAGGCTGTAAAGCGTTCGGTCGGCGTTCTCGGGTCGGAGCTGCAGAACGGCGTAAGGCCTTCGGCCCGTGCGCGGATCGATCAAACCCACCGGCTTGAAGTTCCCGAAGGCTAGGGACCGTCTGCCGCGCTCAGCGATCTCCTCGATCGGCATGCAACCCTCGAAGTACCGGATGCCTTGCTCGAAGTCGTGGAGGGGCGCCCTCTCGGCGGCGAGCAACGCGTCGACGAAGGCGCCGTATTCGTCCTCGGAGAAGGGGCAGTTGAGGTAGTCGTCGCCGCCCTTTCCGTATCGGCTACCGGCGAAGGCGACCGTGCGGTCGATGCTCTCTGCCACGACGGTCGGACTGACCGCGTCGAAGAAGAACAGCCGTTCGCTTCCTGTGGCTCTGGCGAGCCAATCGGCCAAGGCGTCGGAGGTCAGCGGTCCGGTCGCGACGATCAGCGGACCGTCTGCGAGCCATTCCTCGATTCTGTCGGCGTTCGCCTCGGTCCTCTCGATGCGGACCTTCCCGCAGTTCGCCAGCGCCTCGGTCACGCCGGACGCGAAGAGACCGCGGTCGACGCTGAGGGCCTCGCCGCCTGGGACGCGACAGGTCTCGGCCACTTGGAGCGTAAGGCTGCCGAGCAACCGCATCTCGCGCTTGAGCAGACCCGCCGGGGTCGTCTCCAAGTCGCTCTTGAAGCTGTTCGAGCAGACCAGCTCCGCAAGGTCGCCGGTGCGGTGCGCCGGCGTCATCCGAGCGGGCCGCATCTCCACGAGACGCACCTCGAATCCCCGGCGGGCCAGTTGCCATGCGGCCTCGGAGCCTGCCAGACCTCCGCCGATGACCGTTGCGGAAACGCTCATCGTCCGAGTTTCAGGTCCGCCAGCAACGCGTCCCCCATCTCCCGGGTGCCGACCCAGGCTTGCCCCGCTTCGGCCAGGTCCGCCGTCCGGACTCCGGCGTCCAGCACCCTCTCCACAGCCCTCTCGACACGATCTGCGGCTTCGGGGCGGGCCAGGGAAGTCCGCAGCAGCATGGCGACGCTCAGCACCGTCGCGAGCGGATTGGCCCTTCCCGTGCCCGCGATGTCGGGAGCCGATCCGTGCGCGGGCTCGTACAGGCCGAATGGGCTCGACCCCTGCCCGGTGCGCAGGCTGGCGGACGGCAACATCCCGAGAGAACCCGTGAGCACCGCCGCCTCGTCGCTCAGCACGTCCCCGAAGAGGTTTTCCGTGAGAATCACATCGAAACGCCGAGGATTGCGCACGAGCTGCATCGCGCAGTTGTCCACCAGCATGTGCTCGAGCTCGATCTCTGGGTAGGCCGAAGAGACCCGCTCGACCGTCTCCCTCCAGAGCCTGCTGGTTTCGAGCACGTTCGCTTTGTCCACGCTGGTGACCCGTCGGCGCCGTTGCGACGCCAGCCGAAAGGCCACGTGGGCCACCGCCTCCACCTCGTCCACCGAGTACAGGCACGTGTCGACCGCTACGCGGCCGCCCTCCCGCCGCTCCCGAGGACGGCCGAAGTAGATGCCGCCCGTCAGCTCGCGCACGACCACCAAGTCGACCAGAGCGTTCTCAGCCTTGAGGGGACTGGCAGCCGCCAAGGCCGGAAACGTGCGAACCGGCCTGAGGTTGGCGTTCAGCCGCAGAGCCTTTCGCAATGCCAGCAGGCCTCCGACCTCTGGACGCAGCTCCACCGGCTGGATGCAGTCCCACTTCGGACCGCCCACCGCCCCGAGCAACACCGCGTTGCAGCGCAGGCAGGCGTCGAGCGTCTCCTGAGGCAGAGGGTGCCCAACGGCGTCCAGAGCCGCCCCGCCGATCAGTCTCTCCTCCACTGCGACATCGGGTGCGACCGCGATCAACACGCGAACGGCCTGCTCCACGACCTCCGGACCGATGCCGTCGCCAGGGAGAACGACAACCTTGGGTTCAGCCATGCAGGCCCATTATGCGGGATTCATCGCCGGTCGAGGGTCCGAGCAGGATCGGCGCATCCAGCAGACAGTGCCGGATCGGAGCGCCGGGATCGCCGGAGACCCGCTCGATCAGCAGGTGCACGGCGCGCTCGCCGATCCGTTCGAACGGCTGGATCGCCGTGGTGAGAAACGACTCGCCCTGGTAAGCCTGGATGCCGTCGATCCCGGCGACCGCCATGTCCGATGGGACGCGGCATCCGACTTGCTCGAGAGCGCGAATCAGGTGCAGGGCCACTCGGTCGTTCACGGCGAACACCGCCGTCGGGCGATCCGGCATCCGCAGCATCCTCTCTGCCATCTCGAGCCAAACGTCGTGGCCCGGATACCGCGGTACGACCTCGGTGAACTCCAGGCTCGCGTCGGGTTCGATCCCCGCACGGAGCAGCGCTTTGCGGTAACCGGTGGCTCGGTCTCGGACCGCCGACGCGGCATCCTGATTGGTGACGTGAGCGATCCGGCGGTGACCCTTTCGGATGAGGTGCGAAACGATCCGATCCGCAACGTGCTCGTTGTCGATTCCGACGAAGTCGGCGTCGATGCCCGCAGGCGGCAAACGGTCGACGAACACCATGGGAATCCCGGCATCCCTAACGCGCTCCAGCGTGGGCACGTTGTCCGCGCCCCCGAGGTACCAAAGAACGATTCCGGCAACATCCTGATCGTCGAGGGCGTTTTGGAGGAACTGCCTCTCCGCCTGCACCATGTCGGGGTCGTCCGGTGGGGCGCCGAAGACGAGTCGATGGTTGTCGTGGTCCAAGGCCCGCTGGATCCCGAGCATCAGCGCGGGGCCTTCGGGAGCGGCCCAACCGTAGCGCAACCATAGAGCGAACGTGTGCCGCCCCTGCATCGGGCCTCGGTGGTTCGGGACGAGGTGGGGCGCCTGCACCAGCGGCCGACTCCGCGGATGGCAAACCACCACACCCATGCGCTCGAGCTCTCCCACGGCCGCGCGGACGGTGATGCGACTTACGGCGAGATCCTGGGCCAGCGCACGCTCGGAGGGCAGCCTCGTGCCGGCTCGGTACACGCCCGTCGCGATCCTCCGCTCGATCTCCTTGAGGACCATGTTGACCAACGGTGTTCGACGGGTCTCCATCTTGGACCCATCTTATCCCAAGACAGGCACCAATGGATCGAGTTTTGTCCAGAAATGCCTAGATGCCGATCGCCTTCAGCACCACCCGCTTCCGTCTCTGGCCGTCGAACTCCGCGTAGAACACTTGCTGCCAAGGGCCGAGATCCAGTCGGCCCTGCGTGATCGGCAGGATCACCTGATGATGCAACAGAAGGTTCTTGAGATGAGCCTCGCCGTTGTCCTCGCCCGTCTGGTGATGGCGGTAGTCGGCCTTCGGCGCCAAGCGGTCGAGCCACTCGCGGATGTCGTCGATCAGGCCGTACTCCAGATCGTTCACATACACCGCGGCCGTGATGTGCATCGCGCTGACGAGCACCATCCCCTCCTGAATTCCGGAGCGACGAACCGCCTCCTGAACACGGTCCGTGATGCAGACGAATTCCTCGCGCTCGGAGGTCTGAAACCACAGGTATTCGGTGTGGGTTTTCATGGCTTAGCCCAACTGTAGCGCACCAAGGTGAGGGAATGGCGCGGCAATCGGAGCGCGACCGTGTTGCGCATCCGATCGATCTGGGTCGGCAAGGTTCGCACCACGGCCTCCTCGGCGTCCAGATTGTTCGCTTCGAGCCGCCCGGCGAGCGTTCGCGCTACGAGGGCAGTGGGGCGCGCCCGGCGCAGCTCGAGGACCACGTCCAGCGGACCGCCGGTGTCGCGCCGCAGCAGAAGGATCGCTCCTCTCCCCTTTCCGGGGTCGCTCGACGCGAACATCTGGAGCGCCGGGAAGCCCGGTTGGTGCGCAGGCACGAGCGTCCGAACGGTCACGTTGCGGATCCGGAGCACTCCGCTCAAGGGCTCTCCACGGGGGATCGCACGCCAAACGAGGAGGCATCCATCGCTGCCGGGAAGCGTCGGGAACCTCGCGGAAAACTTGGACCAGTCCCTGGCGGACTCCACCCCCTCGATCGCGACGCCGGAATGGAAAGGCTCCCAACCCCTGCGGTCGATGGCGCTGAGGCCCAGCTTCGCCCCCCGTGCCGTTCCCTCGAACTTTCCCTCGAAGGAAATCTCCAGTGTCGCTCCCCGAGGCGCGCGGACCTCGGCGAGTCGAACGTGCAGCTCCGCGTCGACCCCGCCCACTCTCAACGCGAAAGCGCCGCCCTCGGCGAAGGACCGCCAGCGATCCGAGACGCCGGGCTCGAAGGCGTCGGCACGAAAGAGGTTTGGCCCGATCGCACGGTCCGGCTCGGCACGGGGACCGTGGCAGGGCTCCGCGATCCCGATCGGAACCGGGGGACGAAACTCCACCGTGGGCCCAAACCCTCCCGCCGCATTCAGTCTCGGCAACAGCCCATCCTCCAGCAACTCGTAGGCCCAGTAAGCCGGAAGCCTGCGCGGACCGCTCGGGTTGCGCGTCTGAACCATGCCCCAGTAGCCGTTCGCAAACTGCCAGTAATTGGCGAGAAGAACGCCGGAGCGCGGATCGGCCATCTTCAGGACGAAGCCCGCGCAGAACAGCGCCGAAGCGAGCGAGAACCGCAGAGGCCTCGGCTTCTCTTGAAGAAACATGGCGTTGAACTCGGTCACCGCGACCGGAAGAGACCTGCCGCACGCCTGACGCACGCGATCCCGCCAGATCGCGAGGTGGCGGTCGAACGCATCGATCGACGCCAGCGGAGCCTGAAGCATCCATTCCAGGGGTAGCTGCTCGGCCTGTCGCTCGCTCGTCAACGCCACGGAATAGCAGTGCGCCACGGCGAAGTCGGCCGCGTCCCGGGTTCGTCGAAGGACCTCGTCGCTCCATCCGGAGTTCCATCGAGGGAAGGTGGTGGACAGGACGACGCCGCAACGGATCCTGCGGTCGATGGCTTTCATGGCTCGGACCGACGCCAAGAACCACTCCGCGTACTCCCTGGCGGTCCAAACCCTTCTGGGCTCCAGATCGTGGTTCCCGTGGTCGGACTCGTTACCGAGTTCGAACCATACCACCCCGTACGCCTCGGGGTGGCCGTTCAGCGCCCGGCGCATGGCCCAGGGGTGACTCGGCGTGGCCGGAGCGTTGAGGTACTCCACCAGATCCGAGGCATCTTGGGGCGTGCAAGAGTAGTCTCCGACGGTGATGATCGGTTGCGCCCCAGCGGCCTCGCAGTAGCTGAGAAACTCATCGAGTCCGAACGCGAAGTCCCCTCTGCTTTCCACCGGCCCGATGGTCTGCTTCCACCGAAACCCGTGCGCGAGGCAACCGCCGGGATAGCGCAGCAAGGGTGTGCCGATCCGCCTCAAGGCTTGCAGGAGGGTTGGGTCGGGCTGTCGGTTCTCCGGGTCCCACAGGCCGGTGCCGGTGCGGGTCACATAGGGGTCGCTTCGAGGCGCAAAGATCCCTTTGGGGTCGGCCGCCTCCACGTTGTGACCCAGCACGCTGCGGTTGACCGCACCGAGATCCCTCGAGGGATCGACCGCGATCCGGACCGGCCCGGCGGAGGCGCCGAGCAGGCCCGCGACGAGCGCCGGAAACGACAGCATGTCGCGATGCTAGCCTTCGGAGCGGTCGCGGGGCAAGCCGATCCGGCCCAGCGGCGGGTCTCCGGTAAACTGCCGCCATGGTCGCGGAACTCAAGGAGCTTTGGCGCTTCAGAGAGTTGCTGTGGACCATGGTGGAGCGGGAGATCCGCATCCGGTACAAGAACAGCGTCGGCGGGTTCCTCTGGTCGCTGATCAATCCTTTGGTGACCGTGCTGGTCATGACGGTGGTCTTCAAGTACCTAGTCGGCAACCAGACCGAGAACTTCGCGGCGTACATCCTGGCGGCCTACCTGCCGTACATGTTCTTCCAGTTCGCGGTGATGGATGCCGCGCAGTCGATTCTGGTCTCGCTGCCCCTCCTTCGAAAGATCTACTTTCCCAGAGAGATCTTGCCGTTGGCAGTGATCCTCAGCAACTTCATCCACTTCGTCTTGGCCTTGCTGGTGTTCTTCGCCTATCTTCTCGCGGTGTACCTGTTGCACCCGGGAGTCTGGCCGTTCCAATGGAGCACCCTGTGGCTACCGCTGTTGCTGGCAGTCAATCTGGCGCTGGCAACCGGCGTCGGGCTAGCCGTCGCGGCGCTCAACACCTTCTTCGAAGACGTGAAGTACATCGTGGGGGTCCTGCTCTACCTGCTGTTCTTCCTGAGCCCGATCATGTACTTCAGCGAGAACGTTCGCTACTCCAGCGCGCTCAGAGGGCCGCTCGGGGACTGGGTTTACACCCTCTACCACTGGAATCCTGTGGCGGCGCTTTCCACCGCCTATCGCAAGATCCTGCTCGCACCCCAGCCTGTGTACGTCGAGGGAACCAAGGTGCCGCCTCTGCCGATGGACTGGGGCAACTTCGCCTTCGTCTCCCTGATTTGTTTCGGCGTCCTGTTCGGGGGCTACGCCCTGTTCAACCGCTTGAAGTGGAGGTTCGTGGAGAGGCCATGAGTTCCGAACCGGCGATCGTCGCGCGCGACCTGGTGAAGGACTTCGTGGTCTCCCACAGCGGGGCGAACAGCCTGAAGACCACGATCCTCTGGTTCCGCAAGGCGCGGGTGGAGAAGCTGCGGGTGCTCGACGGTGTTTCATTCGACATCGGCAAGGGAACCTGCGTGGCGGTGATCGGCAAGAACGGTGCGGGCAAGAGCACGCTGCTCGCTCTGCTCGCCCGCGTTTACCGTCCAACGTCCGGCTTCATCCGCGCCAACGGTCGGATCGCCCCTCTGCTCGAGCTGGGAGCCGGATTCCATCCCGACCTTACGGGCCTGGAGAACGTCCTCTTCAACGGCGTGATTCTCGGTCTGAGCCGCCGGGAGATCTCGAAGCGCATCGACCAGATCGTGGAATTCTCGGAGATCGGGCACAGCATCGATGCGCCGGTGCGGACTTACTCCAGCGGCATGCTTGCGCGCTTGGGGTTCGCGGTGGCGGGCCACATGGACGCGGAGATCCTGGTGGTGGACGAGGTGCTGTCGGTCGGAGACCTCGACTTCGAGCGGAAGTGCGTCCGACGGATCCAGGAGTTCCGCGAGAATGGCGGGACGATCTTCTTCGTCTCGCACCATTTGGAGACCGTTCGCCGCGTGGCAGACCGTTGCCTGTGGCTGAAGGACGGCCGCATCGCAGCCGACGGAACGCCCGACGAGGTCACAGCGCTCTACGAGGATCGGGGGGGCCGCTGATCGGCGCGGAAAGCACCCTCCAGAACAGCTGCGTCTTGGCCCTCCAAGAGCGCCTCAAGCCCAAAGTAAAGACCGTGAGCAACGTCCAGCCCGCGAGCCGAAGCGCGGCGCCGAAACGATCGAGCGCCAAACAGCCCAGCCAAGCCGCGCGGCCGCGATGGAGGAGGAAGTACAGCTCCTTGCCCCTGTTGTAGCGCGCGACCGCCTCCCACCTTCTAGAGGAGCTCGAGCCGAGACGATGCACGAAACGAGCCTGAGGCAC
>JAOACB010000036.1 GCA_026418055.1 Fimbriimonadales bacterium | reverse complement strand
GACGTGGCCGAGGAGATGACCAACTACACGAAGCTCCAGATCCTGCAGCAGTCCGGCATGGCGATGCTGGCGCAGGCCAACCAGGCCCCGCAGGCGGTGATGGCTCTGCTGAGAGGCTGATTCCTCCAGGCACCCTAGGCCAACCGGGCCGCCCTTCGGGGCGGCCCCGACCTTTTCTGGCCCCGGCGCGGGATCGGCCACAATGGTGCCATGCGTTTCCAGGCCCCCCGCGGCACGCAGGACATCCTCCCTGGAGCCTCGCACGCTTGGAGGAGGATCGAGGGCGAGTTCGCCGAGTGGATGTCGCTGCACGGCTACAAGGAGATCCGCACGCCGGCCTTCGAGGACACCGAGCTGTTCGTCCGCACGTCCGGAGACACCAGCGACATCGTCACCAAGCAGATGTACACCTTCACGGACAAGGGAGGCCGCAGCGTCACGCTCAAGCCGGAGGGCACCGCGCCGGCCATGCGCGCCCTGATCGAGCACGCGCTCTGCCCCTCGGGCTCGGTGGCCCGCCTGTTCTACGTCACGCCGATCTTCCGCTACGAACGCCCCCAGAAGGGCCGCCTGCGGCAGGCCCACCAGCTGGGCTTCGAGCTCGTCGGTTCGGCCTCGCCGGAGGCCGACGCCGAGGTCATCGAGCTGACCGTGGGCTTCTACCGCCGGATCGGCATCGGCTCGATCAAGGTGTTGCTGAACTCCCTCGGGAGGTCGCAGTGCCGAGCCAGCTTCCGCGAGGCCGTGCTGGAGCACGCGAGGCCTTTCCTGAAGGATCAGCCCGAGGAGTTCCGCGCGCGAGCCGAGGCCAACCCCCTGCGGCTGCTGGACAGCAAGGACCCAGAGGTGCAGGAAGCGATGCGGGGCGGTCCGTGCGTCCTGGACCACCTCGAGCCGGATTCGAGGGAGCGTTTCCACCGGCTCCAGGAGCTGCTGTCCGAGGCCGACGTGGAGTTCGAGGTGCGGCCGGAGATCGTGAGAGGCTTGGACTACTACACGGAGACGGTGTTCGAGGTGCAGTCCGGAGCGCTGGGGGCGCAGAGCGCGCTCTGCGGCGGCGGCCGCTACGACGACCTGATCCACGAGCTGGGAGGCCCGGGCATGCCCAGCGTCGGTGTGGCCATGGGCATCGAGCGCGCCCTGATCGTGCTCGAGGCCGAAGGCGCGCTGTGGCCCGAACCGCCTTTGGACGCCTACGTGGCCTGCGTGGGACACGAGGCCCGCTCCGCCGCCCGCGCGCTGTGCCGCTCGCTGCGCGAGCACGGCGTGTCGTGCGTCATGGACCTCGACGGCCGGAGCCTCAAGGCCCAGATGAAGCAGGCCGACCGTCTGGCCGCGCGCCGCGTGGTGCTGCTGGGCGAGGAGGAGCTGGCCGGCGGCGAGGCGACCGTGCGCAACCTCGCCGACGGGACGCAGATCCGCGTGCCGCTGCAGCGCGTCGCCCACGCCGTCCGCGAGGGCTCATGAGGCGCCTCGGGCTCGCTCTGCTGGTCGTGTGCGCCCTCTGCCGGGCGCAGTCGCCGCAGGTGTCCGCCCAGCTGGACGCGGCGCTGACCTACCGGTCCGCTTCCGGCGGCGGGACGACGCTGCGCACGTACGACGCGCTGTCCCGGCCCAGCACCGTGAGGCTGGCGGCGGCCTTGGAGACCGGCTGGATCCTCGTGGTCCGAGAGCGCTTCGAGAAGCTACCGAGGGACCCGGACACCGAGGCGATGCAGGAGTACTACCTGGAGGATCCGGGCCTGTGGCGCCTGGGCAAGCAGCACCTGCCGTTCGCCGGCGGGTTCCTGTGCCCGATGTACGCCAAGGCCGCCACGGGCTACTTCCCGCTGCCGGTGGTCGGGATTCCCGTGCAGGCCGCGCTGGTCGACGACGGCGGCGGGAGGCCTCAGGGCGTCGTGGCTCGCATCGGGCGCGCTTTGGGACTGAGCGGGTCGGTCGGACGCCACCTCGCCGTGGGCTCTCAGACGCTCGCCATCTTCCGTACCCCGGAGGACCCGCTGCCCCGAGGCCGCGGCTACAAGGCGGGGCTCGCGCTGGACGCCACGCGCAAGTCGGGACTGTGGCGAGTCGGCATCGAGCACGTGCGGCTCTGGAACGGGGAGACGCCGAAGGACCGCACCGTGGACGCAACCGACGTGTGGGCAAGGCTCGAACCTTCCCGCTACAGGTCCCTGCTGATCGGCTATAGCCGGGATTGGAACTCTGGCACCGAAGTTCTGAGGCTCGCCGGCTCGTTCTGGGTGGTGCGCAACGTGTGGTTCGAGCCGCTCGTACGGTACCGTGACGGCAGGTTCCAAGACCTCGGTCTGACCTTGCGGGTGAGGCTTTGAAGGGCAAGAAGATCCTGAGAGCTGCGTTGGCGGTGCTGGCGGTTGCGCTCGCCGTGTCCTTGGCGAGCCCCGCGGCCGCCATGACGCTGTTCGTCTTGGCGGTGGCCGCGCTGTTCGCGGCTTCGGTGGCGGCGCGAGGTCGCACGGAGCAGGCCGATCCTCTGGAGTCCGCGCGTCCCGAGGACCGAGCGACCCTCCGCAAGCTGCAGAGGATGCGGGACGACATCGCCTCGATCGTCCGTCCGGCGCGGGGGCAACCCTCCGCGGCCATCCGCGTGGTCGGAGAGGAGGCTCTCGCCGAGGCGGACCGCATCGTGCGGCAGGTGGGTTCGTTGCTGGGCGCCAAGCGGGAGCTGCGCCAGCTGGAGCAGGGGCGGTACGAGGCCGAGCGCGAGGCCAGCAAGCTGGAGGAGAGGCTCGCTGCGGCCTCGGAAGCCGAACGGCCGGCCCTCGAGGCGGCCCTTCGGGCGAGACGGGACCAGGCCGCGCGCTACGCCGAGGTCTCCGCGCGGGTGGAGTCGATCGCGGCGTCGATCGATCAAGCGGAACTGGCTCTCAGCGAGATCAAGGCCCGGCTCGCCACCGCTGCCACGGCCGCGGCGCCCGGGGAGGAGGACTCTCTGCGGGAGACGCTCGGCCGCGTGAGGGCCCTCGGACGCAGCCTCGACGAGGCCAAGGCTTGGATGGAGCAACAGTCATGAGCACCGGCGGTCGCGCCTATCGCATCCTGAAGGGCTACATCTCGCGCGAGTGGGACCGCGTGAAGGGCCTCGAGCGCGCGCTGGCCGAAGAGGAGCTGGAACGGATCGGTCCCGAGACCTCCGTCCGTTCGGCCTCCGAGGCGGGCGTTCCGGGGGTCGACCCGAGGGCCAGGGCCCGGCGGATCCTCGGCGTGCCGGAGGACGCCAGCTTCCGCACCATCCACCAGGCCTTCACGCGCCTCAACCGGCGGGCCGACCCGAAGAACTTCCCCGCCGGATCGGATGGGGCCCAGATCGCCGCCCAGCTGCGCGACCAGGTGCACTGGGCCTACCGTGTGCTGACCGAGGGGATGGACAACCGCGAGCGCCGCTTCGGATCGCTCGAGATCGACTAGTCCCGCTTGGGCTTGGGCAGGGGCGGCGGGAAGCCCTCGGGCAGCACGAAACTCCGACGGTCCGGCAGCCTCAGGTCGGGCAGGTCCTCGTCGGTGTTCGCGATGGGCACCCACCAGTTGTTGTAGCCGTGCCGGGTGAAACCGGGAAACTTGGGCACCCTCTCCAGGATCCACTTCATGTAGCCGAAGTGGTTGTTGCCCCACTCCGCCGAGGACACCCACCGGGGCGCTCCCCGAAGGTCGGGGTAGTTGGCCCAGTTGTCCGCCCAGCTGAGCACCCTCCGCGGGTTGTTGTAGTCGTACCCGCCCTGTCCGTTGGGCGGCACGTGGCAGTTGCCCACCATGCTGGGGGTGCCCGGGTGGTCCATCTCGAGCCAGGAGAACGCGTTCCAAGGGTCGCGCTCGCCGAACGTCTCCCAGACTCCGTCGCCGTAGGCCAGCGCCGCCATGCTCTCGATGCGGTGCACGTAGCTGTGGATCATGTTGTCGGCTCCGACCTCGTAGTTGAACCCCATCACCCAGAACGTCCTGCCGACCTCCGGCGGAATGTCGTACGGGCGATAGAACCATGGGTTGTCGGTCGGCGCGAACCGCGCGTAGCGGTTGGGGATGTACATGGCGAACTCGTCCCAGTGCATCCCGCCGGCTCCCCACAGCCACACCTCGCGGATGTCCTCCTTGCGGATGCGCTCCATCAGGCCGTTCTCCTCCAGCACCGCTCGGTAGGAGGTGATCGAGGGCTGCCACTGGCCGGTCTTGCGGTCGGCCATGAACCTCTCGTCGGTGTAGCGGAAGCCGTCCACCTTCTTGGTGAAGCCGTCCACGCGGATCACGTCGACGATCTTGTAGTTGATGTAGCCCCAGCTGGCCTCGCGGATGACGTTGGCCAGGATGTGGCTGTACTCCACGGGGTCGTTGGCCTTCAGCACTTCGGTGAGCCGTTTGCCCTCGCTGCGGATGGTCGGGTCGTAGATCACCACGATCACCCGGCTCTCCTTGCGGCCGGTGGCGGCCTTGGCGTTGTAGCGGAACTTCGGCTTGTTCCACTTGGCCTTCTTGGGGTCGGGCACCGTGTGGGAGCCGGTCGACTGCCGCTGTCCCTGAGGCTCCACGACCGGCAGGCTCTTCCAAGCCGGCGCCTGAGCAAGGCAGAGGCTGCAAACGGCGAGCAACGCGGGCGGCAGAAGGCGCTGGATCACGGGCTCAGTGTAATCGGGCGCGGCGTGCCTGTCCAGCGACGATCCCGGGCCCTCGGAGCGAGTCGCCCCGAGCGGAGGGTCAGCGGAGCTTCGGAGCCGGGATCGGCTCGGTGCTCGGGCCGAGCACGCGCGGGCCCTGCGGAGTCCACTGCAACCGATCGAGCCGGAAGGTTCGCCCCCTCGGGTTGTGGCCGTACATCGGTTCACCCTCGGAGTCCCAAGCGTGGTAGCCGATCCACCACTCTCCGCTGGGCAGCCGCAGAAGGCACTGGTGGCCCGGCGAGTACACCCGGCCTGGGACGGTCTCGAGAATCGGCCGGTCGAGCTTGCGGTAGGGCCCCATCAGCTGGTCCGAGACCGCAACGCCGACGTGGTAGCAGGCATCCCGCTTCCACGATTGGAACCAGCCGCCGGAGTAGAACAGCCAGAACTTGCCGTCGCGGTGCACCAGCGTGGGGGCGTCCAGAATGCCCCGCTCGATGGGCCGGTCCGCGAACAGGATCGATTGGGTTCGGCCGAGAGTTCGGGTCAGGTCCCTCGACACCTCGACGATGTCGATCGAGCGCGGCGGCGTCTCGCGGATCGTGAGCAAGTAGGTGCGGCCGTTGTGGTCGAACAGCGTGCCATCGATGACGCCGTTGGGGTCGCCGGGATCGGCGTTCACCGTGCGGCCGCGCGCGAGCTTGGCGACGAAACGGTAAGGCCCCTCGGGCCGATCCGCCACGCTGACGGCCACGTCGCGCTTGTTGTCCTGTCTGTCCAGCGCCGTGAACAGCAGGTACCATCTGCCGCCGCGCTGGTACAGCTCCGGCGCCCAATAGTTGCCCGCAGCCCAGTCGACCCTGCCGATCGGCGGCAGCTCCTCCCAGCGGACCAGATCGCGGGAGCGCAGGAGCTGGAACCCCCGGTCGTCGTTCTGCGTCGCCACCGCGTAGAACCAGACCCCGTCCCGGGCGATGTGGGGATCGGGGAAGTTGCGAGGCCAAACGGGGTTGGTCAGCCTCGCCTCGCCCCCGGCGCCCTGCAGGCCGATCGCCGCCGCCATCATCCAGCTCCAAGCCATGCCCGGCATTCTAGCCCGCGGCAGACGAGCCTGCCCCCCCGTCCGGCTTGGGGATGCGCGCGAGCTTCGCCTGGAACTCCCTCAGGGCCGCGCCCTCCAGGCCGGGATCCCGGCCCGCCATCACCCTGCCCAGAGCCTCCAGCTCGGCCTTGCCGAACCGAACGGCTCCCAGATGGTGCTCCTCGAAGGCCTCCCAGCTGATCGGAGCGACCGCCCGGGCGCACTCCGCGAGCCGCCTCGCGTAGCATCGGATCTCGTACTGCGCGTGTTCGTCCAACCTCAGTCGAAGAAAATGGAACAGATTGTGCAGGTCGATCTGCCAGTACCACTCGGTGTAGAGCGAGAGCGGAAGGTTGCAGCGCGCGACCTCGCGGGCCAGCCCTTGCTCCAGCATGGTCTCGTAGTGCTCATACAGGGTGCGCTGATCCTCCTCCATCTGGCGGAGGATCGCCTCGGCGCTGTCGCTCGGCAGCGGCTCGTCCGAGCGAGCCTGCTTGTTGTCGCGGCTCTGGGTGCGCAGCGTCGAAGCCTCGGGCAAATAGAACTCGTCGCGCATCACGCTGTAGCGCCCGCTGATCTCGTTGAGGCGCGCGGTGCGGTGCCGCACCCACTGCCGCGCCACGAAGATCGGCATCTTCACGTGGAACGTGAGCACCACCTGCTCGAACGGCGAAGTGTGGTCGTGCGAGAGCAGGTAGTGAATGAGCGCCCGGTCCTGCCGCACCGACTTGGTTCCCGCGCCGTAGCTCACCCGGGCGGCCTGCACCACGCGCTGGTCGCCTCCCAGATAGTCCACCAGACGCACGAAGCCCTTGTCCAGCACCGGAAGCTCCCGGTCCAGCAGAGCCTCCGCCTCCTCCACCACGATGCGCGCCATTGGGGTATTGTGGCATCCCGGCCATCGGCCCGGAGGGCGGTACACTCTTGGCTCCCCATGTCCGCGATCGACGACCTGAAGTACAACGCCGACGGGCTCATCCCGGCCATCATCCAAGACGCCTCGAACGGACAGGTGCTCATGATGGCCTGGATGAACCGGGAGTCGCTCCAGCGCACGCTCGACACCGGCCTGTGCACCTATTGGAGCCGCTCCCGCCAGAAGTTCTGGGTCAAGGGTGAGACCAGCGGACACGTGCAGCGCGTTCGGCGCATCGCCGTGGACTGCGATCGGGACTGCCTGCTGATCGGGGTGGAGCAGGTCGGCGCGGCCTGCCACGACAACTACCGGTCGTGCTTCTACCGCGACCTCAAGGACGGCGAGCTGGTCCCGAACTCCGAGCCGATCGGCTGACGCCCCCGGTGCCGAGGGGCTAGACTGAGACGATGGAGCGTCGTCTCGCCCGTTTCGCCAGCGAACTGGCCGAGACGCGGAAGAACTTCCGCTTCCCGCCGCAGCTGGGTCGGCTGGTTCCCGAGTTCCTCGACCGCGCCCTGGGACTGCTGTTCCCGCACCTCACCGAGAACCTGAACTGCAGCCCCATGGGGGTGGAGGCCGAGCTGCAGAGCCTGGAGCTGGAGGCGCGCGTGCTGCTGAGCTACCTCCCCGACTGGGACCGCGCGCGCATCCGCTCCGCGGTGTCCGCGTTCGTCGCGGAGCTGCCGGAGGTGCACCGCAAGCTGCTGCTCGACGCGGAGGCGATCTACAACGGCGACCCCGCCGCCGAGAGCCTCGACGAGGTGATCCTGGCGTATCCGGGTTTCTTCGCGATCGCCACGTACCGCCTGGCCAACGTGCTCTATCGGCTCGGCGTGCCGGTCATCCCTCGGCTCATGACGGAGGTCGCGCACCGGAAGACCGGCATCGACATCCATCCGGGAGCGACGATCGGCGAGAGCTTCTTCATCGACCACGGCACGGGCGTGGTGATCGGCGAGACCACCGTGATCGGCAACAACGTGAAGATCTACCAGGGCGTAACGCTCGGCGCGCTCTACGTGAGCCGCAGCCTGCACGGTCAGCGCCGCCATCCGACCTTGGGCGACAACGTGGTGGTGTACGCCGGTGCAACGATCCTGGGAGGCAAAACCGTGGTCGGCGAGAACTCGATCGTGGGCGGCAACGCCTGGGTGACGCGCAGCGTGCCCCCGAACTCGATCGTGCACCACACCAGCGAGGTGCGGGTGCGCCCCACCAGCGAGGCCGACGACCTGCTCGAGTACTACATCTGAGCGGGCCGAACGCGGATCTGCCCGAACTCCGCCGAGCCTCCCTCCGCGACCATCGCGATGCCTCCTCCGGGCAACCGATCGTCGTCGAACGCCGCGCGCAGCTCGAGGTCGTTCCAGCGGGCCACGAAACGCCCGTTGCAGACGCTGGCGGACAGCTCCATCCGCTGGCCGATTTCCCACTCCAGCGGCTCGGACGCGAGGATCCTCTCTTCGTCGTCCCAGCGCAGCCGCAACGACGCCTGCCCCGCCTGCCACCACGCCAGCAGATGCCTGCGCAACCCCCTCCACCGCAGGGCGAACCCCAGGCCGTCGCAAAGGCGGATCCTCGCCGTGGCGGCTAAGCCGTAGCTCCGCCAGTCGCAGGTGCCGGTCGCCGCGAAGCCCCGCCCGCGGTTCTGCAACACCGTGTGGACCTCGCCGAACAGCAGGGCGTCGCACGCCGTCACCCACTGCGCGCGCTCGGGCTCGCCGGAGGAACGCGGATCGTACACCACGTCCGGCTCGCCTTCGATGGCCAGACGGTCGAGCAGCACGCATCCGCGGCAACCCTCGGGCCCTGCGGCTTCGATCCCCACCGCCTGCACGACCATCGACGTTCCAGCGGGGACCGCCAGGGTCAGCTCGGCCGTCTCGCCCTCGGCCAGCCGCTCCGACGGGCCCTGCAACGTTCGCCCGTCCGCGGCGATGGCCACCAGCCGCACCTCGGCGGCCCCGCACTCGGCCAGCTCCCCCGCCCGGACCAGCCCCCGCAGCCTCTGGCCCGGCACCACCACGGGCGCTCCGACCACGCAGTACCCTGCGGGGCTCCGTTGGTGCGCGGTCGGGAACACCGGCGTCGTGGCGACGGCGGCCGCTTCGCCCTCGCCTCGGAATTCGACCGCGAGGGCCCCGTGGTGGTTGCGCACGCCCGTGCAGGGGGTTCCTGGCAATGGCTCGAAGCCCTGCACCGAGCCGGGCAGCGAGAAGTGCCAGCGCGCGCCACCCTTCGGCGGCAGGTAGGTCTCCCCGTGGAGCAGGCGGGCGATTCGCACCACGCGGTCGGCCTCGCGCAAGGCGTCGGTGACGCAACCCCCGGGGTCGGCCGTGGGCAGCAGCATGCGGTCGGCCACCGGACCGCGGAAGTCGCAACCGGCCTCCAAACCCTGCAGGCCGCCCCAAACGCCCAGAATGGCGCCCACGTTGGCCGCGTTGCAGTCGGTGTCCCAGCCTCCGGTGTTCACCACGCACTGGGACTCGGCGAAGTCGCCCCCACCGTACGCCAGCGCCAGCCAGACGAGCCCGTGGTTCGGCACCACGTGGCATCCCCCGCCGTAACGCTCGTAGCCATACCGCTCCTCCAACCGCTGCCTCGCCTCGCGCCAGTCGCGCAGGGAGGCGCGCCAATCCAGCACGTCGTCCACCACGCGGCGCAGCAGGCTGTCGGCCGGGAGGGTCGTGCGGCCAACCTCCAGAAGGCTGTGGAAAGGAGGCGCGTCGAACGCCGCGGCGACCATCGCCGCAATGGCCTTGGCGGCGTGCACGGCCTCGCCGTCGTGGCTCACCCGGGCGGCCTGTTCCGCCATGGCCGCGGCGCGCTGAGGGTCGCCCGGGTTCACCATGCCCCAACCCTCGATGAAGATCTGCGCCCCGATCTGCTCGGCGACCGTGCGCCCGTTCAGCTGCATGCTGCCGCTGCGCGGAGCGGGGATGCCCGCCTTGAGGCGCAGGTACGCGGTGTGCTCGGTGCTGAAGCCCATGCCGCCCCACCAAAGCACGGTCTTGCCCTCGATCAGGTAGTTCAGCCACGTGCGCCCGATGCGCTCGCTGTCCAGCGCCGGGTCGAAGCCGTGGTCCTCGAGGGCGCGGAGGAAGGTGAAGGTGCCGGAAAGGTCGTCGTCGGCCACGATCAGCGGCTGACCGAGGCGCTCGTGCACGTAGCCGCGGATCTCGCCGAGCTTGGCGACGATGTCGCGGTGGTGCCACCCCTCGAAGGGCCTACCTAGGTACACGCCGATCGCCTTGCCGAGCACGCCCGAATACACCCGCTGCTCGTAATCCTGTCGGAAGGCCATGGCGTTGAGCAGACTACCGCAACTCCCGGCGCGCGAGCGGCCGGCGCCTGCCGGCGAGGCAGGGGTTTCCGCGGCCCTCGGCGAAGTTCCAAGAAGAACCCCACCGGGAGCCAACGCATGCGCTACGGAACCTTCGACGACGACGCACGCGAGTACCGCATCGAACGGCCCGACACCCCAACGAGTTGGAGCAACTACCTGGGCACGACCGAGTACGGCGCCATCGTGACCAACAACGCCGGGGGCTACAGCTTCTTCCGCTCGGCGGCCCGAGGCCGTTTCCTGCGCCTGAGGTTCAACAGCGTGCCAATGGACCAGCCCGGACGCTTCTTCTACCTGCGCGACGCCGACTCCGGCGACTTCTGGTCGGCGAGCTGGCAGCCGGTCGGCAAGCCGCTGGATCGGTACCGCTCGGTGTGCCGCCACGGCACGGCCTACACGATCCTCGAGTCGGACTACGGCGGCATCCAGACCGAGACCCTGTACTTCGTGCCGCTCGGGCAGAGGTTCGAATACTGGCGGCTGCGCGTGCGCAACGCTTCGGAGCGGCCGCGCAGCCTCAAGGTGTTCACCTACTGCGAGTTCGCCAACCACTGGAAGACCGAGCAGGACCTGGTGAACCTCCAGTACAGCCTGTTCATCGTGCGCGCACGGAGGATCCGGGACAACCTGCTGCGGGTGGCGATCAACGAGCACCTGCCGCCCGACCCCGACGGAGACCTCACCAAGGAGCTCGGGATGTACAGCTGGATGGCGCTGGTCGGCGAGCCGGTCTCCGGATTCGACTGCAGCCGCGAGGCGTTCCTCGGGCCGTACCGCTGCTACGACCGCCCCTTGGCGGTGGAAAGGGGTTTCTGCGGGGGCAGCGAGGCGTACGGCGACAACGCTTGCGGCTCGTTCCAGGCCGATCTGCTGCTGCAGCCCGGCGAGGAGCGCGAGCTGCGCGTTCTGCTGGGCGTGGGCAAGGCCGAGGACGAAGGGGTGCGCGCGATCGACGAGTTCGGATCGCCGGAGCGATGCGAACAGGAGTTCCTTCGGCTGAAGGAGCACTGGCGTTCGATGCTCGGAAGCCTCACGGTGAGCACGCCGGACCCCGAGTTCGACAGCACCGTGAACGTGTGGGGTCTGTACAACAGCCTCGTGACCTTCGCGTGGTCCAGGGCCGCCAGCCTGGTGTACAACGGCGAGCGCGACGGCCTGGGCTTCCGCGACTCGGTGCAGGACCTTCTGGGCGTGATGGCGGCGATCCCTGAGCAAGCGCGGGAGCGACTGGAGCTGCTGCTCACCGGCCAGCTGTCGACGGGCGGAGCGATGCCCGTGGTGCGCCCGTTCGAGCACCGTCCGGGCCAAATGCCGCCGCTTCCGGAGGAGGAGTACCGCTCGGACGACTGCCTGTGGTTCTTCAACGCGGTGCCGCTGTACGTGGCCGAGACGGCAGACTTGGACTTCTACCGCAAGGTGCTGCCGTACGCCGACCAAGGCGAGGACACGGTTCTCGGCCATCTGCGGCGCGCGCTGGAGTTCAACCTCTCGCGCACCGGGCGCAACGGCCTTCCCTGCGGCCTGGCCGCCGACTGGAACGACTGCCTGAAGCTCGGCTACCACGGCGAGAGCCTGTTCGTCGCGTTCCAAGTGCGCTACGGCCTGGGGGTGTACGCCGACGCCGCGGCCAGGCTGGGCCTCGAGTCGGAGGCCGAGTGGGCGCTGCGGGAGCGGGAGGCCCTCGACCGGAGGATCCAGGCCGTCTGCTGGGACGGCGACCGTTGGATCTGGGCGATCGGCGAGGACGGCACCGTGTACGGCACCCGCGAAAGCCGCGAGGGGAGCCTGTACCTGAACACGCAGGTGTGGTCCGTGCTCAGCGGCGTCGCTTCGGACGAGCAGGCCCGAACCTGCATGGACACGGTGCGCCGCGAGCTGTTCACCGAGCACGGGGTGATGCTGTGCGCCCCGCCCTTCGAGACCGTGCCGCTGGACGTCATGCGCGCGGTGCTGTTCAACAACGGCGTGAAGGAGAACGCGGGCATCTTCAACCACACCCAGGGCTGGGTGGTCATGGCGGAGTGCGCGCTGGGGCTGGCCGACCGAGCCTACGAGACCTACCGAGCGTCGATGCCGGCGGCCTACAACGACAGGGCAGAGGTGCGTCAGATCGAGCCCTACGTGCAGGGCCAGACCACCTACTCGGGGTTCTCCCCTCGGGCGGGCAACTGCCGCACCCCCTGGCTGACGGGGGCGGCCGCATGGGCCTACTTCAGCGCGACCCAGGCGATCCTCGGCATTCGGCCGGAGCTGGATGGTCTGCGGATCGATCCCTGCATCCCCTCCTCCTGGCCTGGCTTCGAGGCCACCCGCCGCTTCCGGGGATGCGAGTACCGCATCCGCGTCCGGCGGACCGGAGAGCCGCGGCTGGTGGTGAACGGGCGGACGATGGAGGGCAACTTGGTGCCGCCCCAGAGCGGGCCCTCCTGCGAGGTGCTGCTGGAGATCTGAGCGCTACTTGGCGGTCTGCGTGAAGCGCGACTCGCGGATGACCGTGACGCGGATCGTGCCGGGGTACTCGGCCTCCTGCTCGATGCGCCGCACCACCGCCTCCGCGAGCCGTGCGGCCCCCAGGTCGTCCACCTCGTCCGGCTTGACGAGCAACCGCACCTCGCGCCCGGCCTGCACCGCGTAGGCTCGGTCCACCCCGGGGAAGCTGGCAGCGAGCTCCTCGAGCGTCCGCAACCGGCGAATGTACTGCTCGAGGCTCTCCCTGCGGGCGCCGGGCCGGCTCGCGCTCACCGTGTCGGCGAGGCTCACCAGCGCCGCCTCGACGGACGGCACCTCGAGGTCGCCGTGGTGGGCTCCCACCGCCTGCACGACCTCCTCGCGCTCCCCGAGCTTGCGCAGCAGCTCCATGCCCGCCAGCGCGTGCGCGCCCTCGCTCTCGGGTCCGAGCGCCTTGCCGATGTCGTGCAGCAGGCCCGCCCGCCGCGCGACCGTCGGGTCCAGCCCCAGCTCGGCGGCCATGATGCCCGCGAACCGCGCGACCTCGACGCTGTGGTGGAGCACGTTCTGGCCGTAGCTGGTGCGGTACTTCAGCCGCCCGAGCAACTCGAACAGCTCCGGAGGAACGCTGGCCACCCCGCTGAGCTCGAGAGCCCTCTGGGCGGCCTCCTCCATCTCCTTTTCCACCTCGTGCCTGGCCTTCTCGTACAGCTCCTCGATGCGGGGAGGATGGATGCGCCCGTCCTCCACCAGAAGCCGCAGGGCCCGGGAGGCGATCTCTCGGCGCACGGGATCGAAGCAGGAGACCACCACCGTCTGCGGCGTGTCGTCGATGATCAGGTCGACGCCTGCCAGCTGCTCGAAGGCGCGGATGTTCCTTCCCTCGCGGCCGATGATGCGGCCCTTCATGTCCTCGCTGGGAAGCTGGATGACCGTGATGGTGGCCTCGCTGACCACATCGACCGCGGAGCGCTGCATCGCGTCGAGCAGCAGCTCGCGCACCTTGTGCTGCAGGTTGGCCATCGTTTGGGCCTCCACCGCCTTGGCCCTGCGAACGGCGGCCTCCCTGGCCTGCTCCTCGGCCCGCTCGATCACCAGCGCCCGGGCCTCGTCCCTCGAGATGCGGCCGATGCGCTCCAGCTCTCGCTCGACCTCCGCCTGCAGCGACTCGACCCTGGCCTCGCTCGCGGCCAGGCGCGCGCGGATCGCGTCCAGCTCCTGCTCGCGCTGCTGCAGCCGGGCCCGCCGCTCCTCGAGCGCCTCCTCCTTGGCGGCGAGCTTCTCCTCCAGCCGGCTCAGAGCCCTCTGTCGCTCGCGGATCTCGTCCTCCAGCTCGGCGCGGGCCTTCAAGGCCTCCTCCATCGCTTGGAGCCTGGCCTCCTTGACCTTGGCTTCGATCTCTTTGCGCGCCTCCTCGGCGGCCCTGCGCGCCCTCTGGACCGTCGGCAGGATCCAGAACGCGTAGGCCAGGGTCGAGGCAACGGCCAGCACCGCGGTGTCGATCAGCGCGAGCGTCGTCAGGTCCATGCGTCAGCGTCCTCCTCCGATCCGAAGCGCTCCTCGATCGCCCTGCGGATCGTCTCCTCCTCGAACCCCCTCCCCGCCAGGAAGCGCGCGGCCTTGGCCCTGTCGCCCGGACCGAAGCGCCTGGCCTCCAGACAGCCCAAGGCGGTCTGCAGCTCCTCCTCGTCCGTCCGGCCCCCGAGCGCGCGGTCCGCGGTGTCGGCGTCGGCGCCCCGACGCAACAGATCCGCGCGCAACCGCTCGCGGCCCTTGGCGCGCTTGCCGCTTGCGGCGCGAACGACACCCTCGGCGGCGCGATCGTCGTCGACGAAGCGGCGCCTCCTCAAGTGGTCCAGCACCGCGTCCGCCACCTGCTCGGAGACTCCCTTGCCCACGAGCCACGCGCGGAGCTCCGGGGCGAAGCGGTCGCGCGCCGCGAGGCGTCGCACCGCGAGGCGGAGGGCCTCTCGAAAGGCCCGATCGGGCGGGGGCTCGGCTCCGTGGCTACTCGTCCTGCGGCTCCTCCTCGTCGTCGTCCGCCGGCGGCACGTAGCCCTGGCGGCTCTCCTGGATCATCTGCCGGACCTTGGCGTCGATCGCCTCGAACGTCTCCGGATGCTGCTCGAGGTAGGCGCGGGCGTTGTCGCGCCCCTGGCCCAGCCGAAGGTCCCCGTAGTTGTAGTACGTCCCCGCCTTGGTGACGACTCCCCGGGCCGTGGCGATGTCGAGCAGATCCCCCGCGCGGCTGATGCCTTGGCCGAACAGGATGTCGAACTCGCAGCTGCGGAACGGCGGGGCGACCTTGTTCTTGACGATCTTCACCTTCGTGCGCGCGCCGATCTGCTCGGCTCCGGACTTGATGGCCTCGCCGCGCCGCACCTCCATGCGCACCGAGGCCCAGAACTTGAGCGCGCGTCCGCCCGGTGTGGTCTCGGGGTTGCCGTACATCACGCCGATCTTCTCGCGCAGCTGGTTGATGAAGATCGCGGCGGTGTTCGACTTGTTCAGGTTGCCGCCCAGCTTGCGCAGCGCCTGGGACATCATGCGCGCCTGGACGCCGACGAAGCTGTCGCCCATCTCCCCCTCGATCTCCGCCTTGGGCACCAGAGCCGCGACGGAGTCCAGCACCACCACGTCGACCGCGCCGGACTTCACCACGGCGTCCATGATCTCCAGCGCCTCCTCCCCGGTCGAAGGCTGGCTGATGTACAGACGGTCCACGTCGACCCCCAGAGCCCGCGCGTACTCGGTGTCCAGGGCGTGCTCGGCGTCCACGAACAACGCCAGACCGCCGCGCTTCTGGGCCTCGGCGACGACGTGCAGGGCGATGGTGGTCTTTCCGCTGGATTCCGTGCCGTAGATCTCGGTGATGCGCCCTCGCGGCACGCCTCCGATGCCCAACGCCATGTCCAGACTCATCGAACCGGTCGGGATCGCGTCCACCGCCACGCGCTGACCGTCCCCCAGGCGCATGATCGCGCCTTTTCCGAACGACTTCTCGATCTGGTGGAGCACCAGGTCCAGCGCCTTCTCGCGGTCCGTGCCCGTCGCCTGCCTCTCTGCCAACTGTGTCCTCCTCGTCGTCAAACTTCTACCGATTCTACCGGTTTGGCCCACGGGGCCCCCGGGATCACGCCAAACCCAGCCTCCGCTTGGCCTCGTCCAGGATCGCTTTGGTCTGCGAGGCGCCGCAGCGCGTGGCCCCCAGCGCGCGCACCTCCAGCAGGCGGTCGAGGTCCCGCACGCCTCCGGCCGCCTTCACCTGCACGTGCGCGGGAGAGCGCTCGCGCATCAGCCGGAGGTCCTCGTCGGTGGCGCCCCCGGTTCCGTAGCCGGTGGAGGTCTTCACCCAGTCCACCCCGATCTCGCCGCAAATGTCGCACAAGCGGATCTTCTGCTCCCGATCGAGGTAGCAGTTCTCGAAGATCACCTTGATCCTCGCGCCGCCCGCGTGCGTGGCCTCGGTCAGCTCGCGGATCTCGCTCGCCACGTAGTCCCAGTCCCCCGAAAGCACCCGACAGATGTTCACCACCATATCGAGCTCCGTGCCTCCGTCGCGGAGCGCCCTCTCCACCTCGGCGAGCTTCACCGCCGTCGCGTGGCCCCCGTGGGGGAAGCCGATCGTGGTGCTCGGCTGGACGGTCGACCCCGCCAAGATCTCGGCGCACCGCGCGAGGTAGTGCGGGACGATGCAGACGCTGGCGACGTCGTACTCCCGCGCGAGGGCGCAACCCTCCTCGAGCTGCCGGATGGAGAGGGTGGGGTTGAGCAGCGAGTGGTCGATCATCTTGGCCACGTCGGCGTAGGACCAGTCCATGGCTCCATTATGCTCCCAGCGCGCCGGGCTCTCCCTCGGGCGCGCCTCGCGCACGACGCCACGAGCCCCGCGAACAGCGGCGTCTGCAGGCCCGTTCGGAGCAGTCCGAGCCCGGGCCCGAGAGCGACCACCCCTCCTTGGCAACACGGGTGCACCTCGAGCCTCCCGGGCGGCGCCATGCGGCTGGTGACCGCCCGACAGGCCGGCACCGGGTTGGCTCCGACGCCCACCAGCGAGCGCATCGCCGGCCCGGGGCCCGCGTCCCCCAAACCATCAACCTCGCGAGCGTCGCGGATCCCGAGCGCCGCCGCGCCTGGCTCCGCTCCCGTCCCGACGGGAGACCACGCAGCCTCGAGCCCCCCGGGCCAGCTCGAACCGCCGCTCCCTCGAACCGACGGGATCCGCGGGGGTCGTCAACCGGCACAGCGCTGCCCGCGGGCGTTTCCGCCACGGGCTGCCCTCCCGTTGCGGCCCTCCCCGCCGCGCGCAGCGCCGCTCGGACCCGCCAGGACAGGGCCTGCCGCAACGGCAACAACGCCGGGAATCCGAGCGCGAGTGCGAGCAACGCCGTCAGCCAGGCGGACCGGTTCGGCTCCGCGGCGCGCCGGCTCCGGCCACGGCGGCGCTTCGGCCCAAACCGCCGACCTTGGCGGACGTTCATAATGGGTGAACTCCATGGACTCGTACCGGATCCTGTTCATCGGCGACGTCGTGGGCAAGCCGGGGCGCAGGGTCCTGCGGGAGCGCCTCCCGGCCCTGTGCGACGACCTGAGGCCCCTGTTCGTGGTGGCCAACGCCGAGAACGCCGCCGGAGGGGTGGGCGTCACCCCGGACATCGTCGAGGAGCTGCTGTCGTTCGGCATCCACGCGCTCACCCTGGGCAACCATGCGTTCCAGAAGCGCGAGATCTGCGAGTACTTGGATCAGGGCAGGCCCATCGTGCGCCCCGCGAACATGCCGGCCGGGGTTCCCGGCCGCGGCACGGTGACCCTGAAGCGCCAGGGCGTGACGCTGGCCGTGACGAACCTGTGCGGCCGGGTGTTCATGGACGCTTACGACGACCCGTTCGCCAAGGCCGACGCCATCGCCGGCGAGCTCGACACGCCGCACTGGCTGGTGGACTTCCACGCCGAAGCCACCAGCGAGAAGATCGCGATGGCCTTCCACCTGGAGGGCAGGGCCACGGCCGTGGTGGGTACCCACACGCACGTGACCACAGCCGACGAGCGGGTGCTTCCGGGCGGAACCGCGGCGATCACCGACGTGGGCATGACGGGGCCGCCCAACGGCGTGCTGGGGATGGAGAGGGAGCCGATCCTGAAGCGGTTCCGCACCGGGCTGCCGGTTCGGTTTGAAGTGGCCAACGAGCCTGGTGTAATCTCTGCGGTGGCGATAGACGTCCAATTCGATACAGGCCGCGCAACCTCGATCCGACGGATCCGGGCCGACTGAGGGCGCGGCGGAGGCAAAGCGAATGCGCAAGTTTCAATGGACCGTGGTGATGGCCTCGCTCGCGGCGGCGGGCCTGGCGCAGTTCGGACCGGTTCTCTATGCGCCGGGCCGCACGATCAAGGACCAGGGCATCAGCCTGAAATCCTGGGGCAGCGGCACCATCGCCGAGACCGACGAGGCCGCCTACGAGGGCACCAACTCCATCCGCATCTCCACCCGCAACTACTTCCAAGGCGGGATCATCCAGCTGGAGAAGCCCGTGGATCTGGGCGTCGCGTTCAAGGACCCGAGCAGCCTGCTGCGCCTGATGGTGTTCGTGCCAGGATCCAACACGGTGTTCGGCGGACGCGGACCGATCGGTGGCCCCATGGGCGGTCCGATCGGCGGGCCGATGGGCGGTCCTCTGGGAGGGCCCGGTGGGCTCAACCGAGGCGGCCAGACCAACCGGCGCCAAGGGGGGGGCGGCGTCGGCATGGGAGGGCCTCTGGGAGGCCCCATGGGCGGTCCGATGGGCGGCCCCGGCCTGCGCGGCGCCGGCGGCGACCCGGAGCTGCGCAGCGTGCGCGTCGTGGTCACCACCACCGACGGCAAGCGCAGCGAGGCTTACGCGCCGATCGAGCGGTCGCAGGCCAGCAGCACCACCGACCGCGGCTGGCAGTCGGTCGGCATCCCGTTGCAGGCCATCGCCGGCTTCGAGCGGACGAACAAGGTGGTGCAGTCGATCGCCGTGGCGGGAGACAGCCCGGCGACCCTCTTCGTGGGGGACATCCGTGTGCTGACCGACGAGACGCCGATCACCGGCGACACCAACGTGCGCGAGCTCAACCTGGCGCTCGGCGACGAGGTCCAGCTGGTGGCGTACGGGTTCGCCGGAGCCACCCCGCTCGAGTACAGCTGGGACTTCGATGCGAAGGACGGCATCTCCGACGACGCCATGGGTCAGGTGGTCCGGCGGCGCTTCCGCAAGCCCGGCCAGTACACGATCACCGTCACCATCCGCGACAAGTTCGGCTTGAAGAAGCCGTTCACCACCACGATCGACGTGACCGTCAACCCGTAGAGGGCCGTCCCGTCCAGGCGCTCCCCGTTGGCCATCCCGCGCCGACGGGGAGCGTTGCGTTTTTGCCGCTCCCGCCGCAATCCGAGGTTGACACCCGCGCCTCCGTTGAGGGACACTGGGCGGAAAGGCCCAGCGCCGAAGCCGAATCCAACGGAGGATCCAGGTTTGTTCCCGCAGCGAAACGCGCACCATCGCCCCTCGGTGTTCGACTGCATGCAGGATGAGGAGGTGGTCGTCATGGCCAAGACGGGCCGCTCCGACGCCACGGAGTTCCTTCTCTCGCGCTACCGCTCCCTGGTGGAGACCAAGGCCCGCACGTACTTTCTGGTGGGGGCGGACCACGAGGACGTCGTGCAGGAGGGCCTCATCGGACTCATCAAGGCGATCCGCGATTTCCGCACTGACAGGCCCGCCAAGTTCCGTCCGTTCGCCGAGCTCTGCGTCACTCGGCAGATCATCACCGCCGTCAAGACGGCCACCCGCCTGAAGCACCTCCCGCTCAACGATTCGATCTCCCTCACGGCGTCCGTGTCGCTCGACGCCCGCGACACCGTCCTGGAGGACGTCGTGCCCGACGCCCGGCAGACCGATCCGGAAGGACTGCTCCTTTCGGATGGGGAGCTGAGGGCGATGTGCGAGCGCCTCTGCTGCTCGCTGTCCGATTTCGAGCGGAACGTCCTGAAGGGTTTCGCAAGAGGCCTTTCGTACCGCGAGATCGCCGAGCGCCTGCACTGCCACACCAAGGCCGTCGACAACGCCCTCCAAAGAATCAAGAAAAAGGTCACGCATCTGCGGGGCTGAGAAGGATTGTCTTCCTAGAAAACAACGTCCCGAATAAGAGGTATTGGACCTCTTGCATCGTTTCCTGTAGTATGGAGGTGTCATGGTGGTTGGTATTGTGTGTGAGGACACGTTGACGAGGGAGGCTCTGGCCAGGCTGGTCGAGAGCCGGGAAGGTCTCTCCGTTCTTCCGTCGCAGTCCGACGTTCGGGCGACCATTGGGCACTTTACCAAGGAGACGCCGGACGTACTGATCGTGATGGACAAGGACGTCTCGCCCGATGAGTGGGTCATGGTGTCGGCCCTCAAGACGCTCACCTCCGTGCGCGTCATCTGCGTGACCGAGGGAGACGCCCCGAAGACCGGCTCCGCCGTGGACGCGGTCGTGCGCTCCCAAGACGGATCCGAGGGTCTTTTCCGAGCCCTGTCCAGCTTCTCGGGAGACCTGCCGCAGGCCCCCGCGGTCGCGGAGCGCAGGTCCGAATATGGCCGCCGATCGAGGCTGACGCCGCGCGAGCAGGAGGTCGCCAAGCTGGTGGCCCAAGGTCTGCCCAACCGCAGGATCGGGCAGATCATGGGGCTGCAGGAACAGAGCGTGAAGAACCTGGTGAGCGTGGTGATGCGCAAGCTGAACTGCGAGAACCGGGTGCAGGTTGCGCTCAAGATCGTGGGCGTGATCAAGGACCCGACGCTCGCGGGCTGAAGCGTTGCGCTCTCGGGTGCTCACGGCGTTCGCGGCTGGGATCCCCGTCCTTGCGGCGGCGTCCCGGCCCGAGGCTTGGCCGTTCGCCGTTCTGCTTGGGCTCGTCGCCGCCGCAGCCTGCTGGGAGCTCTTCTCGCTGCTGCGCGTTCCGGGAGCTCCGATCGCCGGAGCCTGCCTGGGAGCGCTGACGACCGCCGCGGGCCTGTCGCCGGAGGGCGCACGGAGTCTGCCCGCAGCGACGTGGCTCGCGCTCGGCGTGGCCGCACAGACGGTGGGCGTTCTGGCTCTGTCCGGGCGGCGCGGGCTGAGGATGGGGCCAGGCACGCCGGAGGCTGCGCTGGGAGGGCTGTGGATCCTGAGCCCCCTGAGCGCGGCGCTGCTGCTGCACGCGGCGGGCGCCCGCGAAGCCGAGGGCTGGCACTTCGGCCCCATCTGGATGCTGCTGCTGCCCGTCTGGCTGGGGGACAGCGCGGCCATGCTGGTGGGGAGACGCTGGGGTCGTCGTCGGATGGCTCCGACGCTCTCGCCCGGCAAGACGTGGGAGGGCGCCTCGGCGAACCTGGTCGCCGCGACCCTCGGAGGAGTCGCCGCGGCCGCTTGTGCCGGTCTGCCGACCGCCGTCGGCGCTCTGTGCGGCCTGGGCTGCGGGGTGTTCGGTCAAGCCGGAGACCTCTTCGAGAGCTGGATCAAGCGGCGCGCCAACGTGAAGGACAGCGGCTTCCTGCTTCCGGGCCACGGAGGCGTGCTGGATCGGATCGACGCCTTGCTGTTCTCCGCTTGGCCGGTGGCCTTCGTGCTGTGGGCCTGGGGGCTGCCCGGCCTCTAGGCAGGTACCATTCCCCGCGTGCCCGCCGTCGAGACCCATCGCCTCTGCAAGACCTACGAGAGCGTGAAGAAGCAGCCCGGCGTGTGGGGTGCGATCAAGGGTCTGTTCACCCGCGAGAAGGTTCGCCTCGAGGCGGTCCGCAACGTCGACCTGCGGATCGAGTCGGGCGAGATGGTGGGCTTTCTGGGGCCCAACGGCGCGGGAAAGACCACGACGCTGAAGATGCTCACCGGCATCCTGCACCCCACCTCCGGCGAGGCGAGGGTGCTGGGCTTCCGTCCGTTCGACCGGCGCCCGGAGATGCTCCGACGCATCAGCCTCGTGATGGGCAACAAGATGCAGCTGTGGTGGGACCTGCCGGCGTACGACAGCTTCGCCGTGCTCGCGGAGCTGTACGAGGTGCCCCGGGAGGTGTTCCGCCGGCGGCTCAGCCGGCTGGCCGACTGCCTGCAGATCGCCGACAAGATGCACACGCAGGTGCGCAAGCTCAGCCTGGGAGAGCGCATGAAGTGCGAGCTGATCGCCGCGCTGCTGCACTCCCCGGAGGTGGTGTTCCTGGACGAGCCGACCCTGGGTCTCGACGTCGTGAGCCAGAAGCGCATCCGGGAGTTCCTCCGCGAGTGGCACCGCGAGAGCGGCTGCACCGTCCTGCTCACGAGCCACTACATGCAGGACGTCCGGGAGCTGTGCGAGAGGGTGGTGGTCATCGATCACGGGAGCGTGGTGTTCGAGGGCACCCTGGAGGAACTGACGCTGCGGTTCTCCGACACCAAGCGGCTCCGGTTGCGGTTCTCGCAGCCGGTCGAGGCGTCGGATCTGGGCCGCTTCGGCCGCGTGCTGCAATCCGATGCGGGCTCGGCGGTGCTGGAGGTGTGCCGCGAGGAGACGCCCGCGGTCGCCGCTGCCGTCTTGGCCTCGCTGCCGGGGGACGACGTGAGCATCGAGGACGTCGACATCGAAGAGGTCGTGCGGACGCTCTTCACCTCCGGACGGGGCTGACGCGACGCCGCCCGCCGGGCCGCGCGGCTGTTTCACGTGAAACAGCGCTCCAGCCGCACGCTAGGTAAACTCCGGCCGCTTTCGCGACAGGAAAGGTTCGCCATGCCCGAAACGACGCTCCCGACCCGCTACGACGCCGCCGAGATCGAGCCGAAGTGGTACCGAGCCTGGGAGGAGGCGGGGCTGTTCCAACCCAAGAACGACGACTCCCTGCCGAAGTTCTGCATCACCATCCCTCCCCCCAACATCACCGGCTCCCTCCACATGGGGCACGCGCTCTGCTACCCCATCCAGGACGCCCTGGGCCGCTTTCACCGCCTTCTGGGGCACGACGTGCTCATCCTGCCCGGCCAAGACCACGCGGGAATCGCCACGCAGTCCGTGGTCGCGAAGAACCTCCGCAGGGAGGGCGTCAACCCCGCCCAGCTTGGGCGCGAACGGTTCGTCGAGAGGGTCTGGGAGTGGCGGCGGCAGAGCGGCGACGCCATCCTCGCCCAGTTCCGCCGTCTGGGCTGCGCCTTCGACTGGACCCGTCTGCGCTTCACCCTCGACGAGGGCTACGCCAGGGCCGTGCTGCAGGTGTTCGTCGACTGGTTCGACCGCGGCCTCATCTACCGCGGCAAGCGCGTCGTGAACTGGGATCCCGTGCTCGAGACCAGCGTCTCCGACATCGAGACCGAGCGCAGGCTCGTCCGGGGCAAGCTGTACTACGTCCGCTATCCGTTCGAGGACGGCTCCGGACACGTCACCGTGGCCACGACCCGGCCCGAAACGATGCTCGCGGACGTCGCCGTGGCCGTCCACCCCAGCGACAAGCGCTACGCCGGCCTCGTCGGCAAGACGCTCGTCCTCCCGTTGCTCGGTCGCCGCATCCCCTTGCTCGCCGACCCCTACCCGGACCCCGCGTTCGGAACGGGCGCCGTCAAGATCACCCCGGCGCACGACCCGAACGACTACGAGGTGGGTCTGCGCCACGGCTTGCCGATGCCGGTTCTCCTCGACTCCAAGGCCCGCATCACCGCCGAGGGCGGCCCTTACGCCGGCCTGGATCGCTACGAGGCCCGCAAGCGCGTCGTCGCGGACCTCGAGGCGCAGGGCCTGCTCGAGAAGACCGAGGACTACGACATCCCGATCCTCGTGTCGGAGCGCAGCGGGGAGCCGATCGAGCCGCTGCTCAGCGAGGAGTGGTTCGCCAAGCAGAGCGCCCTGGCCGGTCCCGCCGCAGAGGCCGTGCGCTCGGGTCGGGTCCGCTTCATCCCCGAGCGATACAACCAGGTGTATCTCGACTGGCTCGAGAACCTCCGCGACTGGAACGTCAGCCGCCGTCTGTGGTGGGGACACCGGATCCCCGTCTACTACACCGAGGACGGCGAGGCCGTGGCCGCTCTGAGTTGGGACGAGGCCGAGCGGAAGGCCGGCCGCAGGATCGTGCGGCAGGACGAGGACGTGCTCGACACCTGGTTCAGCTCCGGTCTCTGGCCGTTCGCCACGCTCGGGTGGCCGGACGACACCGAGGACCTGCGCCGCTGGTACCCCACCACCACCATGGTGACCGACCGCAACATCATCTACCTTTGGGTCGCCCGCATGGTGATGATGGGCCTCGACTTCCTCGGTCGGGAACCGTTCCGAGACGTGTACATCCACGCCACGGTGCTCACCGAGGACGGCCGGCGGATGAGCAAGAGCCTCGGCACCGGCGTGGACCCGATGGGTGTGATCGAGAGGGTCGGAGCCGACGCCCTGCGCTACACGCTGCTCAGCCAGACCGGCAGCAACCAAGAGATCCGCTACAGCGAGCGCCGCAACGACGACTCCCGCAACTTCTGCAGCAAGATCTGGAACGCCACGCGCTTCGTGCTGATGCACTGCGACGGGCCGGTCGGCAGGCCGGCGAGCCTGCAGAAGGTCGACCGCTGGATCCTCAGCCGGCTCGCCGCAACCGAGCGCGAGGTCCGGGAGGCTTACCAAGGATTCGACCTGCAGCGCGGCTGCCAAGCCCTGTACCGGTTCTTCTGGTCCGACTTCGCCGACTGGTACATCGAGGTGAGCAAGGGCCGCCTGTCCACCGAGGAAGCCGACACGCCCCGCTGGGTGCTGCTGACCGTCCTCGAGGCGTTCCTCACCATGCTCCACCCGATCATGCCCCACCTCACGGAGGAGCTGTACAGCCACCTGCCCTTGGCCCAGAAGGCGCCGTTCCTCATGGCCTCCGCGTGGCCGCAACCGGAACCCTCCTGGCTCGACCCCGAGCTCGAGGCGGAGGTGGAGCGCTGGTTCGAGGTCACGCGCTCGGCGCGCGCATTGAGGGCCGAGCTCGATCTGGCTCCCCTGCGCACGATCCCCGAGCTGTACGTGGACGGGGATCTCGGGGAGGGGGCGGAGATCGTGCGTTCGCAAGCCTGGTTCGCCCGGCTCCACCAAGGGCCGCCGCCTGCCGGCACGCGCTGCATCGGATCCACGGTCGCCGGCGTCGACATCCATCTTCCGATCGCCGGCCTGGTGGACGAGGCCAAGGAGCGCGAGCGACTGGCGAAGGAGGAGGAACGGTTGCTTGCCGACCTCGAGCGTTGCGAGGCGCGGCTCTCCAACCCGCAGTTCGTCGAGCGCGCCAAGCCCGAGGTGGTGGAGAAGGAGCGTCGCACCCAGCGCGAGCTGCAGGCCGGACTCGCGAAGGTCCGCGAGCGCAGGCGTCTGTTCGGTTGCTAGCGCTCTGGAACGAATCCTGCGCCCGTCGCCTCGAACACTGCCGTGCCGTGGCGGTCCGTGCGCCAAATCCTCGCGCCCGAGCGCTCCACCCGGCGCATCGTCTCCGCCGAAGGGTGGCCGTAAGGGTTGTTCCTCCCAACGCTGAGCACCACCCAGGCCGGCCGGATCGCACGGAGCAATCGCTCGCCCGTGGAGCCCCGCGACCCGTGGTGGCCCGCCTTCAGCACCTGTGCCGCCATCCCTCCGAAGCGCCGCGCCGCCAGCTCCTCCGACTCCACCGGAGCGTCCCCCGTCAGCACCGCGGCGCTCGAACCCACCGACACCCGCAGCATCACCGAGCGGGCGTTGTCCTCCTCGCCCCAATCGGCCACGGCCACGTCCAGACGCGCCCGACCCACCTCGATGCGGTCCCCATCGGCCAGAGGCAGCAACCTTCGGCCGCGCACCCAGCGCAACGCCTGCAGCGTCTCGGGCCGGTCCGCGAAGGCCCTCGCGGTGGCCAAGGCCCCGATCGGAAGGGCGCGGCCGATGCCTGCCAACCCGCCAACGTGGTCTCCGTCGGGATGCGTGACGATCAAGAGGTCGATCCGGTCCACCCCGAGCCGCCGCAGCTCCGGCAGGGCCAGGCGCTCCCCGGCGTCCCACTCGTCTCGCGCGGGCGCGGCGTCGATCAGGATGTTGGCGCCCTCGTGCTGGAACAGCGCGCAGTCGCCCTGTCCCACGGCGAGGATCGCCAGCCGCGTGGGTCGCGGTTCCCACAGACCCCAAGCCCACCCCGCGACCAGGCCGAGCACTCCGGCCACGATCATTCGGTTATCGAAGAATCGCATTCCCTCCGCCTCTCTCGCCACAGCAACAGCGCGCTGCCGTAGACGGCGGCCAGCCATCCCGCCCCGAACTCCGGCAACCTCGGAGCCGTGGCCTCCCAACCGCCGAGCCAATCGATCGTTCCCACCAGCCACTCGGCCAAGGGCGCGACCGCTCCCAGCGCCATGGCTTGGGAGACCGCCGGCAACCAAGGATCGAGAAGCGCCGCGGCCAACGACAGCACCACGACCGGTCCCACGGCGAACGCGATCAGCAGGTTGGACGCAACGGACAGCAAAGGTACCTGGCCGAAATGGTACGCGACGAGCGGAGCGGAAACCGCGCTCGCCACCACCGATGCCCGCAGCAGGGAGCATGCAGCCCTGCGAACGAAGTCGGCCCCGGAGCCTCCCCCCGGACGTCCGCCCGCGAAAGCCGCCAGACCCAGCACCGTCGCGAAGGAGAGTTGGAACCCGATGTCCCAAGCCAGCCAGGGCTCCCCCATCAGGAACAGCAGCGCGGTGAAGCTCGTCAGGCTGGCTGCGTCCGGCTCCCGCCTCCACAGATAGGAGCTCTGCAGGCCGGCGACCAGCGCCACCGACCGCACGATCGGCGCCTGCAACCCGGCCGCCACCGCGTACAGAGCCAGCATCGCGGCGGCCAGCACCAGCTGGAGCCAGCGGGGAATCGGCAGCAGGCAGCAGAGACCGAAGACCGCGAAGGCCACGACGGCCGCGTGCAGGCCCGAAGCCGAGACGATGTGCACGGTGCCCGTTGTGCGCAGGTCCCGTTGAAACTCCTTGGACAGATCTCCCCGCACGTTGAAGCACAGGGCATCCACCGCCTGGGCCAGCCCGGGACCGAGCATCCGGTGCGAAAACGCCAGGAACCTCTCGCGAAACTGCAACGCTGCGCGCGCCGCGGCGGGCCCGCTCTGAACCCACTGCAAAGGACGGTGTGGCTTCCATCGACCCACCACGCCCCGCCTGCGCCACAGCTCACTCTCAGCCTCGCTCAGCGGGTCGACGACGCCTTGGCCGACGAGGCGGTCGCCGGGCACCACCGCAT
>JAOACB010000035.1 GCA_026418055.1 Fimbriimonadales bacterium | reverse complement strand
AGCCCTCCCTCCTTCCTCCGCCGCTGAGGATACCGGCACTTGGATTCCTCGAATTCGAAAGTGCCGGTTCGGCGTTGCGGTTGTCCGCGCAATTCTGCTACGGTGCTTCCATGGATCGGACCCTTCCCGCGCGGGAGCGGTTCCGCAGGGCCTTGGCGGGTGAGCCTGGCCTCGACCGTCTACCCGTGTGGGAGTGGGCGACGTGGTGGAGCCTGACGCTCGACGCCTGGCGCGCGCAGGGCCTGCCCGCGGACGCCGACGGACCGGAGGTCAAGCGCCGGTTCGGCCTGGACCTGGACCTGCAGTGGTGGTTCCCGTCGTTCGGCGCCTCCGTGGAGCTGCCGATCGAGGACGAGCGGGGCTACGAGGCGATCCAGCCGGCCCTGCACCCCGACCCTCCCTGGATCGACCCGGCGTTCGTTCGGCGGGCCGCCATCGAGGAGGCGGCGGGCACCGCGGTCGTGTGGGTCACCGTCGAGGGGTTCTTCTGGTGGCCGCGGGTGTTGCTGGGCATCGAGCGCCACCTGTACGCGTTCTACGACCAGCCGTCGCTGCTGCGGCGCATCATCGCCGAGCACGCGGAGTTCGCGGTCCGCTGCCTCCGTGCGGCCTGCAGGGCGCTGCGGCCCGATTTCGTCACGCTGGCGGAGGACATGAGCTACAACCACGGGCCGATGCTCAGCCGCCGGCAGTTCGAGGAATTCCTCGCGCCCGCCTACCGTCGGGTGATGGAGGTCCTGCGGCCGCACGGCATCCCGCTGCTCGTGGACACGGACGGCGAACCCACGCTGCTGCTGCCGTGGCTGAAGGAGGTTGGAGTGGCCGGGGTGCTGCCCCTCGAGCGCCAGGCGGGCTGCGACATCGACCGACTGCAGGCGGAGCACCCGGACCTGGTGTTCGTCGGCCACTTCGACAAGATGGCTCTGCGCAGGGGGTTGCGGGACGCGGAGGAGGAGTTCCGCCGGCTGCTGCCAGCCATGCGGAGGGGCCGGTTCCTGCCCTCCATGGACCATCAGACGCCGCCCGACGTCGACCTGGAGACCTACCGCGGCTACGTGGAGCTGTTCCGCGAGTACGCGACCAAGGCCGCGGCCGATGGTCCCCCGGGGTAAAAGCGCGGCATGTTCGGCTGGCTGCTCGTTCCTCTGCTGGCGCTGCCCTCCGATGGGTCGGACGCCGGGCGCACGCTCTCCGCGCAGGAGGCCCGAAGGCTCTCGCTGCCGCCGCAGCCCCTGCGGGGAGACACCGGCATCCAGGTGTTGCTCGACCACGCCCACCAGGCCACCTTCTCCATGATGTGGGATTGGGTGCCTTGGGCCCAGTCGCTCGGCTTCCGCGTGGTGGGGAGCCACGCGTCGCTCGACGCGGTGCTGAACGAGCGGGGTCGCAGCCGGATCCGGGTGCCCGACGGCCGGCGCAGGCCGTTCGCGTGGTGGCCCAACCCGAAGTTCAACGTCGTCGTCACCTACCAGCTGGGCTACAGCCGCCAGGAGTACCTTCACGAGGAACGCCGGGCGCTGGAGCGCTTCGTGCGCTCGGGCGGCGGCGCGCTGCTGCTGGTGGCGCCGCCGAGCAACACCGAGCCGTACTCGCTGCGCGAAGTCCTGAGGGAATGGGGTTGCGAGCTGGCCGACGGCGCAGCTTCGCTGGCGGGACAGCGCGTGGCCGCGCTGCGCCTCGGCGCGGATTGGACGGTGCTGGAGCGTGCGGACGGCGGAGAGCCCGCGGCGGCATGGAGGCCCCTGGGGCGGGGAAGGCTCGCGGTGGCCGACCACCGGCTGCTGGCGTTTCCCGGCGACGCGCCGCCCGAGGGACCGCTCCGGCGGGAGGCCCGGGAGCGGCGGCTGGTCTCGTGGCTGAGGCACCTGAGCGAGGGCCGCAAGCCGATCGGAGGCCCGCCTAACCTGCCGAACGCGGACGTCGGCGTGGGAGGGCCGATCTATCCCGAGCTGGAGGAGCGCGTGGAGGGCGCCGTGGTGTTCTACGCGAAGAACCAGACCAAGCGGGTTCTGGAGTGCGTGCGGCGCGACGTGCCGCGCGTCGACCATCAGGTTCGGGCCTGGTGCCCCTCGCCAGCCCCCAAGGACCCGATGTTCTTGATCCTGGCAGCCGGAGAGGGCGGCGGATGGGCCGTCAACATGTACGAGCCGAAGGAGGTCGGCATCATCTCGGCCGATCCGGACGGCATCCTGTCGATCCTGGCGCACGAGGTGGCGCACACCTGCTACGCCGGGCCTCCCAACCCGCACGGCCGCACGGCCGGTCGCCTGCCCGAGGTGTTCAGCGAGGCGCACGCCGGGTGGTTCCAGCGCAAGGCGGACTTCTGGCGGACCGGGAAGACGGGCCACGACGCGAACCGCCTGTTCCAGTTCGACCCCGACGCCACGAAGCTCGACCTTGCCAAGGCCGGAGACTATCCCTACGGCCAAGCGTGGACGAAGCTGTGGTGGCTCTGGCAGAAGCTGGACGAGCGCTACGGTCCGACCTGGTACGTCCGGTGGATGTGGGTCAAGAACACGCGCTGGGACTCGGAGCCGGAACGGGCCCTGAGCTGGGACGACGTGGTGGAGGATATGAGCCTGGCCGTGGGGGAGGATCTGTTCCCGATGATGCGGCGCATCGGCACCACGCTCTCGCGCGACCGGTGGCCCGAGGGGGAGTTCCAAGGAAGGCGCATCCGGCTCGCGCCCGCGGAGTTCGACCTGACCCCGGCGGGCGACCCGATCACGGAGCCGATCGGAGACTGGCGCAAGCCGCTTCCTCCGAAAAAGTGACACAATCGGAGGGCGCGGCGACCAACGCCCGCGCTCCCTCACGATCATGTCGCCGGCGTTGGTGGTGGCCATCGCGCTTGGGCTGGCCATGGATGCGTTCGCCGTGTCCATGGCCTGCTCGGCGTCGCTCTCCAGCGTGAAGCCCCGTCAGGTGTTCCGCATCGCCTTCCACTTCGGGTGGTTCCAAGCCATGATGCCGGTGCTGGGCTGGCTGGGCGGCTCGGGCGCGCGGCCCCTCATCGAGGGATGGGACCACTGGGTGGCGTTCGGTCTGCTGGCGTTCGTCGGCGGCAAGGCCCTGCTGCAGGCGCTGGGTGGCGGCGAGGGTTGCTGCGGCGCCAAGGGCGATCCGACGCGCGGCTGGTCGCTGGTGGCGTTCTCGCTCGCGACGAGCGTCGACGCCCTGGCGGTGGGGATCAGCCTTTCGGCCATCGGGGCGTCCATCTGGGGGCCTGCGGCGACCATCGGCGGCGTGACCGCCTTTCTGTCGTGCTTGGGGATGCTGATCGGCTCGAGGGCGTCCGCCCGCTTCGGCCGACCGATCGAGATCCTTGGGGGCCTCGTGCTGCTCGGCATCGGCATGCGCGTGCTGGCCGACCACCTCTAGCGCCCGAGCGGAGCCGCGTAGCGCAGTCCGATCGCGAAGTCGGGGCCGGTGTTCGCTCCCTCGGGCCAGGCGCCGTTGAACAGGTCCCGGTCTTCGGTGAAGAACGCCTCCACGGACCTTCCTCCCCCCAGCAGCCTCCGGTAGCCGAACGTGACGAGCCGGTGCGGCGCGTCCAGCGGCGCGACGCCGGTGCGCAGGGCCGAGTCCTCATGCTGCCACTGGGCGATCCACCGATCCCTCGAGTTCGGCTTCCACACGAGCCCAAAGCCAGCCTGCAGGGCGCCGTCGCGGGCTCGGCGCAGGCGGGTCGGCGAGCCCTGCGCCACCCACGCCGCATAGGCCTCCAGGCTCCACGTCCGCGAGAGCTCCCATCCGGCCTCGGCCGCCACGCAGAGGTCGAAGCCTCCGCTTCCGAGCAGCCCGGCTGCGTCCCCGGTGGGCAGCTTCAGGGCGGCACCGAGGCGCCAGCGGCCCAGCTCTCGGGCGGCGCGCACCGAGGCGTCCCCGACGCCCTCGGCCGAGGCGAAGGATCCCAGCGCGGGGCCCCGCACGACCGCTCGGCCTAGCGGGGCCGCGTCGCGCGCGGGGTCGCTCCAGCCCAGCACCGCGGCGTGCCACCAGTCGATGACGCCGTCCAGGAACCCGCCGTGGCGCGCGAGCAGCGGGATCTCCGCGGCGAACTGCCAGCCCCCCTCCAAGCCCCGGCGGAACTCCAGCGCCAGGCGCGTGGTCTCACAGTCCTCGAGGTGGTCGCCGGCCTCGCGGAACTCGTTGGCCTCCGTCCAGCCCACCGACCAGCGGGACTCCCCCGGCGAGGGGCCGACGCCCAGCGGCGTCCAGCGGTAGAAGGCGAGGGACACCCCTCGGTGGTTGCGGGTGGGAACCAGCTCCTGCGACGCCGCCTGCGCCGGGGCGAGGAGCAGAAGCCCCGCGAGCGCGAAACCTTTCACGCGGCGAAGTTACCTTCTCCGATGGGAAATCGCAGACTCTTCGATCCCGATCATGGAAATCACCATGGAATGTCAGGTAGGATTCTCTCGTCGAAGTGTGAAAAACATGAGGCACCACCGAGGGTTTGCGGCGGACGACGCGTTCTACGGCGCGGTGACCGTCGGCGAGCGCGGGCAGATCGTCATCCCCGCCGGGGCGAGGACCGAGCTGGGCATCCAAGCCGGCGACAAGCTGCTGGTCATGCGCCACCCGGTTTACAAGGGGCTCATGATCTGCAAGATCGACGAGCTGCAGAGTTTCCTCAACGAGTTCGCCGAATTCGTCAAGCGCATGGAAGACAGCGCGAAGCTGCAGGAGGAAGAAGCATGAATCCCTGGTTCGCCGCGTTGGCGCTCGCCGCCAACTCCGCTCCCACCTTGACCCTCGACGAGGCGATCCGCATCGCCGAGGAGAACGCGTTCTCCGTCCGAGCCTCCGCCACCCGGGTCGAGAAGGCCCGCCAGCAGGCGATCGAGGCCCAGGCCAACCTGTTTCCCAGGCTCACCGCCGAGGGCTCGTACACGAAGTTCGACAAGGGCACGACCGCGAACTTCGGTCCCGGCCAGTCGGTGGTGATCCAGCCGGACGAGAACAAGACCGCCAAGTTCACCCTCTCGTTCCCGGTGGACCTGTCGGGCAACATCGGCCGTCTGGTCCGCGCCGCCCGGCTTTCGCTCGACGCCAGCCGGGAAACGCTGCAGGCGCAGAAGAACGACCTGCGGCTGAGCGTGCGAACCGCCTACTACCGCGTGCTGCAGGCTCAGGAGCTGGTGCGCGTGAGCGAGGACAACCTGGCGAGCGCGCGGGAGCGGCTGGCCAACGCCCGGAAGCAGTTCGAGGTCGGCGCGGCCGCCAAGATCGACGTGCTGCGCTTCGAGACGCTCGTGGCCAGCGCCGAAGCCCAGCTGATTTCCGCCCAGAACGGCCTGCGCCTGGCGCGGCAAGCGTTCAACAGCGTGCTGAGCCGACCCGTGGAGACCGAGTTCGAGCTCGCCCCGGTCGAGGGGGAGCCTGCGCTCGATCGCCCGACCGACGAGCTGGTGGCCCAGGCCCTGCGGAACCGTCCCGAGCTCCGAGCGGCCCAGAACCAGCTGGAGGCGCTGGCGTTCGTGCGGCGCGCCGAGGAGCGCGGCATGAACCCGAGCCTGGGCGTGGCGGGCGTGTACCAGCACAACTTCGATCCGGGGTTCGGCGGCCGCAAGGACTCCGCTCTGGCGGTGGCCACGCTCACGGTGCCCTTGTGGGATTCGGGCGTCACGCGGGCCCGCGTGAAGGCTGCGCGCCAGGACGAGGAGCAGGTGGCGGTGCAGATCGAGCAGCTGAAGCTCGGCCTGTCGTTGGAGGTGAACCAGGCCGTGACCAACCTGAAGAACGCGATGGCCCGGCTCGAGGTCGCCCGGCGACAGGCCGCTTTCGCCGCCGAGAACTTCCGGCTGGCGAAGCTGCGCTACGAGGCGGGCGAGGCGATCCAGCTCGAGGTTCTGGACGCGCAGGCCCAGGACACGCAGGCCAAAGCGGACCTGGTGAACGCGCGCTACGAGGCGCTGGCGGCCTACGCGGCGTTGCAGCGCGCGATCGGCGCGGATTCGCCCGCGCCCGGGACGTAGGAAGATCGAACGGACCGACAGCGAGGAGAGAGAGCGAAGTGGGAGACAGTGCAAACAAGGTGGGGGTCGCGCTGGCCGTGGCTCTGCTGGCCGTGGGCGGTTGCGTCGACCGCGCGGCGCAGCGCCAGGCCAAGGAGACCGAGGCGTTGCTGAGCGACAAGGTGATGCCGGTCCGCGTGCAGACGGTCGCTCCGCGCGACTTCGTCGAGACCATGGAGGTCACGGGGAGCGTCGTCGCCGGCAGCGAGGCCGCGGTCGGGGCGAAGATCGCGGGCCGCGTGGTCGAGACGCTCGTTGCGGACGGCGACGCCGTCGCCGCAGGCCAGGTTCTGGTTCGGCTGGACGACTCCAACTATCGCCTGGCTCTCCGCCAGGCCGAGGCGCAGGTGCAGGCGGCGCGCGCCCAGCTCGAGCAGGCCCGCACGAACGCCGCCGTCGGCCCCTCGCGGAGCTCGGCGGCGGTGGCGGCGGCCGAGGCCCAGCTCCGCTCCGCCAAGTCGCAGCTGCAGAAGGCCGAGCGCGGAGCCCGCGAGGAGGAGAGGGCCCAGGCCGCGAACACCGTCGAGGCCGCTCGCAGCTCCTTGGAGACCGCGAGGCGCGAGCTGGAGCGCCGGAGGCGTCTGTTCGAGCAGGGGGCCATCAGCAGGCAGCTGCTCGACGTCGCGGAGAACCAGTTCCAAGCGGCTCTGAGCCAGTACGAGAACGCGCTGCAGGCGCTGCGCATCGCCCAGAACGCCGTGCGGCCCGAGGACCTGGCCACCGCGCGCGAGGCGGTCCGTCAGGCCGAGGAGAACCTGCGCAGCGCCCAGGCCGCCAAGAGGCTGGACGCGCTGCTCGCGCAGCAGGTGGAGGCGGCGCGCTCGGCTCTGGCCGCGGCGCAGGCCCAGGTGGCTCTGCAGCGGCAGAACCTGGAGGACTGCCTGGTGCGCGCGCCGTTCGCGGGAAAGGTCTCGGGCAGGCCGGCCCAGCCGGGGGTGGTGGTCGGTCCGGGCAACCCTCTGGTGAAAGTCGTGGCCTTGGACGGTCTGTACTTCGAGGGCGAGGTGCCCGAGCGGGCTGTGCCGGAGATCCGGTCGGGCATGCCGGTGGAGGTGCGTTTCGACGCCATCGGCGGACGGCCGTTCGCCGGCCGGATCGCCGCGGTCAACCCCACCGTCAGCACGGTCGGCAGGCTGGCGAGCGTGCGCGTGGAGCTGCCCGGAGCCGGGGCGGCGGTCAAGCCCGGCATGTTCGCCCGAGGCACGGTGCGGCTGCGCACGATCCCCGACGCGATCGTCGTGCCGTTCCCCGCGATCGTGGAGCGCGCCGGCGGAAAGGTGGTGTTCGTCGTTTCGGACGGCAAGGCCAAGGCCGTGCCGGTCCGGATCCTTCAGGTGCGCGGTCTGGAGGCCCGCGTCGAGGGCCTGCCGTTGGGATCCCAGCTGGTGATCCAGGGTCAGGACCGGCTGGACGACGGCACGCCCGTGCGGATCGACAACGGCGAGGGCGCTTCGGGAGCGGGGGCCTGAGATGAAGCTCACGCAGGCGGCGATCGCCCGCCCGATCTTCATCTTCATGCTGATGGTGGCGGCGGTGCTGCTGGGCACCCTCTCCTACCGCAGCATGCGCGTGGAGCTGAACCCCGACGTCAGCTTCGGCGTGGTGACCATCACCACCGTCTATCCGGGAGCGGGCGCCGAGGAGGTGAACAACCTCGTCAGCCGCAAGATCGAGGACGCCGTGGCCGGCGTCAACGGCCTGCGGCAGATCACCAGCCTGAGCCGCGAGGGCGTGAGCGTGGTGGTGGTGGAGCTGGAGCTCGGCATCAACCAGGACGTCGCGCTCAACGACGTCCGCTCCAAGGTTGACGCGATCATGAACCAGCTGCCGACCGACGCGAGGAAGCCCACCGTCACCAAGTTCGACACCTCCAGCATCCCGATCCTGTACCTGGCGCTGAACGCCGAGCGGCTCGACTTCCGTTCGCTCCGCGACCTGGTGGACGACAGGATCGTCGACCGGTTCGCGCGCATCGCTGGCGTGGGCAGCGTGCAGGCGGTCGGAGGAGACGTGCGCGAGATCCAGGTGCGCCTGCGCAAGGAGCGGCTGGAGGCGTACGGCATCGGCATTCTGGACGTGCAGAGGGCCATCCAGGCCGCCACGATGAACGTTCCCAGCGGCCGCGCCATCACCGACGGGCAGGAGGTGAGCGTCCGCGTCAAGGCCGAGTTCGTCGACGCGCAGGAGATGCGCGACAGCTTCCTGAGCATCACCGACCCCAACAACCCGATGGCCAAGGGTCGTCTGGTGCGGCTGGGCGACATCGCCGAGGTGGTGGACTCGTCCGAGGAGCGCACCGAGTATGCCCGCCTGGACGGCAGGGAGACCATCGCGCTCATCCTGCAGAAGTCCAAGGACGGCAACGCCATCGAGGTCACCCAGCGCGCCAAGGAGACCATCGCGCAGCTGGAGGAGCAGTACCGCGACATCGGCCTGAAGATCGTGATCACCGAGGAGCAGGCCAAGCGGATCAACGAGGCGCTGGAGGACCTGAACTTCTCGCTCGGTCTGGGCATCCTGCTGGTCGCGCTGATCATCCTGCTGTTCCTGCACGACATCCGAGGGACGCTGATCGTGTCGATCGCGATCCCGATCTGCATGTTCGCGGCGTTCATCATGGCGAAGCTGTTCGGCTTCACCATCAACAACCTCACGATGCTGGGCCTGTCGCTGGCCGTGGGCGTGCTGGTGGACGACGCGATCGTGGTCATCGAGAACATCTACCGGCACCTGCGCCAGGGCGAGCCCCCGGCCGAGGCCGCGGTCAACGGGCGCGCGGAGATTGGCCTTGCCGCTCTGGCGATCACGGCCGCCGACGTGGTGGTGTTCCTTCCGATCGGCTTCATGGGCGGCATCGTCGGCGAGTTCTTCCGACCCATGGCGCTGTCGTACGTGTCGGCGGTGCTGTTCTCGCTGCTGGTGTCGTTCACGGTGACGCCGATGCTGGCGTCGAGGTGGTACCGCGCCGGCGAGGATCTCGAGCATCCGCGCACTCGGTTCGGGCTGTGGTTCGAGGCCAACTTCCACCGACTGTCGAACCTCTACCGGCGCTCCCTGGACTGGTCGTTGCGCCACCGTTGGTTCGTGTTCCTGCTCGGCAACTCGGCGCTGGTCGGCGCGATCACGTTCATCGCGGGAGGCTTCGGAGCGATGCAGCCGGCCTACGTGCTGTTCGGCGTGTCCGTCGTGGCAGGCTTGCTCGTGTTCCTGGGCAACGCCATCCGCGGCTACGTCAAGCCAAGGTTCCTGCTGTACGGCGCGCTGTTCGGCCTGCTGTTCCCGTTGTCGGCTCTGGCGGGCCAGGCCTTCGCCGCGTACAAGGGCGAGGCGGTGTTCAAGTTCCAGTTCTTCCCGGACAGCGACGTTGGCCGCGTGACGGTCAACGTGCAGCTCCCGCCGGGCTCCAGCCTGCGCGCCACGGGCCGCGTGATCGAGCAGATCGAGCAGAAGCTGATCGGCATGCCGGACGTGAAGTACGTGCTGTCCAACGTCGGCAGCCAGGTGGGAGGCTTCTTCGGAGGCGGCAACACCGGCTCGAACTACGGCCAGGTGGTCGTTTCGCTGAACGACAAGAAGGCCCTCGCGGACACGCTGGCGTTCTGGAACCGAGGCAAGGAGGAGCTGCGGACGAGGGCGGACACGGTGGTGGCCGCCGAAGTGATCAAGCGGATCGGCCGCATCCCTGGAGCCGAGGTGTTCGTGTCGACGCAGTCCGGCGTGGGAGCGGGCGGCCCGGCGATCCAGATGTCGTTCTTCGGAGACGACCGCCAGCAGATCCTGGACACCGCCGGACGCATCCAGCGCCTGCTGCAGGGCGGCGCGGTCAAGGGGGTCATCAACGCCGACCTCTCCTCCAAGCCCGGCAAGCCCGAGGTCCGCGTGCTGCCCGACCGGGCCAGGCTGGCCGACATGGGCATCTCGGTGGGGGAGCTGGCCATGGCCATGCGCTCGCTGTACCAAGGCAACGACGACACCAAGTACCGCGTGGCGGGAAGGGAGTACGCGATCCGCGTGATGCTGGACTTGGACGAGCGCAACGACCCCGCCCTGCTGGAGTCGGTGCCGGTGAAGTTCGTGCAGGGCAAGCCGGTGTACGTGGGAGAGGTGGCTCGGCTGGTGCGGGGCACCGACGTGGACAAGATCCAACGGCGCGACCGCATCGAGGAGGTGCAGCTGAGCGCCGACCTCCTGCCGGGCTACGCCGCTGGCTCGGTGCAGGCCGAGATCAACCGATGGATCGAGCGGGAGAAGCTGCTGCCGCCGGGCGTCTCGCTCAAGCCGCTCGGTCAGGCCGACCTGCAGCAGCGCGAAGGCGGCTATCTGTTCGGCGCGCTGGCCATCGGCCTGGTTCTGGTGTACATGGTGCTGGCGTCGCTGTTCAACAACCTGCTGTACCCGTTCATCATCCAAATCTCCCAGCCGCAGGCGATGGTGGGCGCGATCCTGGCGCTGGTGTTCACCGACAAGCCTCTGAACATCGTGGGCTTCATCGGCATCATCACCCTGGTCGGTTTGGTGGGCAAGAACGCGATCCTGCTGGTGGACTACACCAACACGCTGCGCTCGCGCGGCAAGAACCGCCACGACGCGATCCTCGAGGCGGGTCCCACGCGGCTCCGGCCGATCCTGATGACCACGCTGGCGCTGCTGCTGGCGATGTTGCCGATCGCTCTGGCGTTCGGGCGGGGCTCGGAGTTCCGCTCGCCGCTGGGCATCGTGATCATCGGCGGCATGACCCTGTCCACGCTGCTCACGCTGCTGGTCATCCCGTGCTCGTACACGATCTTCGACGACCTCTCGGAGTCGTTCTCGAGGTGGCGGCGACGGCGCTCGAGGGCGTAGGGGCTCGGCCCGGGCAAGAGCGCGGGGGTCGCCCGTTCGGGCGACCCCCGCTCGGTTCGGGATGGCGGAGAGGCCTCACTCGACCTTGGCGAGCTCCGACTTCAGCACGTTGATCCAGTCGATGTTCTCGGGATCCACCCCGTTGAGCGCCGCAAGGTACAGCGACACGAAGTCGCCGAAGTACGTGAGGCTCAGCATCTTCTGCAGCAGGGTCCCGCCGCGGGCCTCCACGGTGTGCCACTCGGCCACCTTCGAGGTCAGCTCCGAGGTCACTCGGGCGCGCGCCTGCATCTTCGCGCTCTCGGAGCCGTCCTGGAGCAGCGCCACCACCCAGCTCGCGACGCCCTGGCGGTCCGCGCCGACCCACCCGAGGATCTCGTTGTGGTTCAGCTCGGGGAACGCGTTGGCGAACGCCATGTTCTTCGAGTTCTCGTTGATCTGCGCCTTCCAACGGTTGGCCACGATCGCCTGCCAAGAGCCGAGGCCGTACAGCAGGCCGAGCTTGCCGTGGAGCGCGGCGGCGAGCCGCTTGGCGGGGTTGTCGGCCGCCTCGACCGTCCAGTCCGAGCGGCACTGGTCGAGCAGAGCGAACGCCGCCTCGTAGTCCTGAGCCGGCAGAAGACCGAACCTCTCGCAGGCGTAGACCACCGGGATCAGCAGATAGCCGAGCGCCGTGCGCGGCGGCTGACCCGCGGGGATGATCACGCACGGCACGCCGACCTGCTGCGCCTTGGCGGCCAGCTTGCCGCCGTTGGTCACCACGACGATCTTGGCTCCCTTGGCCCTGGCGTCGTCGTAGGCGGCCAGGGTCTCCTCGGTGTTGCCGGAGTAGCTCGCGGCGAACACGAGGGTGTCGGGTCCCACGAAGCTGGCCAGCGCGTAGTCGCGGTTGACCACGAACGGCACCTTCGCCTGCGCCTCGAACAGCGCCCGAGCGAAGTCCCCTCCGGCTGCGGAGCCTCCCAGGCCGGTGAGCACCACCAGCTTGGGGTCGCCCACGCTCTCGGGCAGAGCCGAGCTGCGGGCGATCTCCAAGGCCCGCCGGCACTGGTTGGGGAACTCCTCGGTCAGGCGGAGCATGCCCTTGGGGTCCATCCGCTCCACGAAGCCGCGGTCGTTCAGTCTGGCGTCCATCAGTTGCTCCCGTCGGCGAAGGGGTCGTACTCGTCTTCGTCCGGCTCGACGGCCGGGGCGGTTTGCTTGCCAGGGGCCGACGGGCTGGGACCGGCGAACGGGTCGGTGGCCGCGGGCGGAGCCGAGGGGCCGCGCTCGCGGCGCGCGGCGCCGGATTCGGAGTCGGAGCCGTGCTCGCGCGGCCTGTCCAGGCCCTGCACGCTCTCGGCGACCACCTCCACGGCCTCTCGGGTGATTCCCTGGCTGTCGGTGTACTTGCGCCACTGCAGACGGCCGTCCACCGCCACCAAGCGCCCCTTGGACAGGTAGCGGCTCACGAACTCGGCGGTCTGGCCCCAGGCGGTGACCCGGAAGAAGTCGGCGTCCTGGCCGTCCTGCGAGGCCACGCGGCGGTCGACGGCGATGCTGAAGTCGCAGACGGTCTTGCCGGTCGTGGTGGACCGGACCTCGGGGTCGCGCGTGAGGCGACCCACGAGAACGACGCGGTTGACCATGGTCAGTCCTCCTGGCTGAAGATGCGGTGACGGATGACGTCGTCGTGGATGCGGAGGAGACGGCTGAGCTCGGCGGGCACGCTCGGAGGCGCCGCGAACTCCATCAGGATGTACACGCCCTCGGTGTAGCCCTTGATCTCGTAGGCCAGCTTGCGGCGATCCCACTTCTCCGCCTTCGAGACCGTGCCGCCCAGCCCCTCGACCACGCCCTTGAAGTGGGCGGCCAGCTGGGCCGCGTCGGAGTCGGAGAGCTGCGGCTTGACGATGTACAGCGCTTCGTAGTTCCTCATCGGTGTTCCCTTCGGTCTTGCGGTCCCCGACGGGCGGGGACAGGGACGCTCGCGTCCGACCGAACAGGATACCCGAAGCGCGCGGCGGCGCTCAGAACGCCTGCCCGGACTTGAGCCCGGCCTTCTTCAGCACCAGAGCCAGCGGGCAGAAGCGCGTGAAGGACGCCTGCAGCAGGTTCAGGCCGACGAACGCCGTCAGGAACAGCCAGTTCTTGCTGACGGTGGCCGCCAGCAGCACGCTGATCAGGATCACGGTTCCCGCGAAGGCCATCACGAATCGGTCGATGTTCATGGTCGCTGTCGATCTCCCTCTGCAACGGAAGAGCCCGCCGGACGGGATGAGGTTGCGCGGGTCCCGGCGGCGAGCTTGCGAGGTCTCTGGCCGATCGTTCATAATCTTGGGGCTTGATTCCGGGGCTTCCCGCCGACGCCCCGTGGAGGCGATCCGATGGCCAAGAAATCCGAAGCGCGAGAACCGATCCGCCTCGTGTGCACCGAGGACGGCAAGCACTACGTGACCACGACCAAGAACAAGCGGAACACGCCGGATCGCTTGGAGCTGATGAAGTACAACCCGAACCTGCGCAAGCACACCCTCCACCGCGAGAAGAAGTAGAGAGGAGTCCGATGCCCAACCCGAAACGACGCCATTCGCACCAGCGCACCGCGCTGCGCCGCACGCACTACGTCGCGGACATGGTCGAGATCCAGCCGAACCGCCAGGGCGAGGAGCCGTTCCGCATGCCTCACCACGCCACGCCCGACGGCTACTACAAGGGGCGGCGCCTTCCCGGTTTCCGCGACCGCCGCAAGGGCTGATCGCCAAAGGTCCTAAATTTGTAGCACCGGTCTTCTTGGCAGGAAGACCGGTGCTAAGCTTTTTGCGTCTGGGAGAGCAAAGCACCGTTCCTGCGTTGGGGTTCGCCATGGGATCCCACGTGGGCGGACCAAGTGCGGATCGGACCGGTCTGAGAAGCGACTCGCCCGGTCCGTCTTGTCAAACGGCCCAGAAGCCCTCCAGTTCCGCGGTGCAAGCGCCGAACTGACTCCTTGGAGTTTATTAAACGGGGGTTGAGTTTGGGTCTCTTCAGGCTTTCCGATGCCGAGCGCGACGTCGCCCGGCTCTTCTCGCGCGTTCTGGTTGCCCACGCCGCGCTGGGCTTGGCCTTGGCCTTCTGGCACGGCACGTGGCTCCCCGCCCTGCTCATCGGTCTGCCGGCCGCGATGGTGCCGATCTGGCTGCTGCGCCAGGATCCTTCGGCGGCGCTGGGCAGATGCGCCGCCGGCGTCGGCACCATGGCGTTCTCGGGGCTGTACATCTACCAGAGCCACGGCATGACCGAGATGCACTTCCACGTGTTCGTCGGCTTGGCCCTGTTGCTCGCGTTCCGCGACTGGAGGCCGATCGTCTCCGCCGCCGCGGCCATCGCCGTGCACCACGCGGCGTTCGCCGTGCTTCAGGCCAGGAGCGTGCCGATCTACCTCTACTCGACGCGCATGGATCCGTACCTGCTGACCGCCGTGCATGCGGCGTTCGTGGTTGCCGAGGCGGCTCTGCTCGTGAAGCTGGCCGTGGATCTCCGCGCCGACTGGACCCAGCAGGAGGACCTGGCGCGCACGTTCGATCGGCTGGCGGAAGGCTCGGCCGACGGCTCGAACGCGCGGTCGGTGTTCGCCCTGTTGGGCCGGCAGCTCGGGGAGGCCCGCGGAGGCGTCGGCGAGGCGGAGCGGCGGCTCGAGGAGCTGGCGGGAGCGGCCCGTCGGCAGGACGAGCTGGCGGCCGACGCACGGCGGCGCATGGTCCGTGCCCGCGGCAGCGCCCAAGAGATCGACTCCCGCGTGGCCGACGGCGCGGCCCAGACGCGGCAGATCGCGGTGAGGATCGAGGAGGTCGCTCGCCAGAGCCAGGAGATGGCGGAGGTCGCCCGCAGCCAGGCGGAGCAGGGCCGCGGGTCGATCGCCAAGACCGAGGTTCTGCTCGGCGTGGCGGAGGCGCTCGCAGAGACCGCCTCGCAGGCCAAGGCCACCGCCGCCGGGCTGCGCCGCGAGGCGGAGTCGGGGAGGGAGTCCATCCGGGGCGGCATCGGCTCGGTCGGCGAGAAGGTGCGCGCCCTGCACCGACGCACCTCCGACATCCAGTCGATCCTGCAGGCCATCGAGGAGATCGCGGGACAAACCAACCTGCTGGCGCTGAACGCCGCCATCGAGGCGGCGCGGGCTGGCGAGAGCGGCCGCGGCTTCGCGGTGGTCGCGGAGGAGGTGCGCAAGCTCTCGGTGCGCACCTCGGAAGCCACCCAGAGCATCGCCGGCCTGGTGTCGGACATGACCTCGCAGTTCGCCGAGGCGCTGCAGGCCGTCGAGGGCAGCGAGGGCCAGGGAGGCCTGGCGGCGGAGACCGAGTCGGCTCTGGACCGGCTCGCCACATCGGTCGAGAGCGCGCTGGAGGCGTTCGACCTGGTGGAGGCGGAGTCCCGGCGCATCGCGGTCGACGGCAGGCGCGTCCGCGAGGACCTGGATTCCCTGGGCGGGGCACTCTCCCAGTTCGAGGCCGCGGCGGGGGAGACCATGGAGTCCTGCGCCGATCTGGCCTCGCAGATCCAGACGATTCTGGCGGGCATGGAGGAGACCGCCAGGCTGGCAGCCACCGCGAGCGAGGAGGCCACCGCCGTGGACGGGGCCCTGCAGGAGCTCGCCGAGGCCGCCTCCGAGAACCTGCTGTCGGTCGAGGCAGGGCACCGGGCGCTCGAGGAGGTCGCGGCGTTCGTCGCCTCGCTGGAGACGCGGGTGAACCGCGCCGCGGAGCAGCCGACCCTGAGGCTCGCCGCATGAAGCCCGCGACGTTCGTGTTCGCCTGCTGGCTCGCGGGAACGGCGTTCGCGCTCTGGCACTTCAGCGTGCGCTACGCGATGGCCGTGAAGCCGCCGGCCGAGTGGACGCCTCCGGACCCTCGGCAGGCCCCTCCCAGCCCCGTTGGGAAGCTGCCGACCGGCCTGCGCCTGAGCGGCGACGGCCCCGTGCGGGTGCTGAACTTCTGGGATCCGGACTGCGCCTGCTCGAGGTTCCAGGCCGAATCCATCCGGTCGGCGGTGCGCGCCTCAGCCGGGGCCCGCTGGGTCACGGTGGTGCCGGGCGGACGCGAGGCCGCCGAACTCGCCGAGCGGGAGTTTCCCGGCGTGCCCGCGGTCGCCGACGCGGACGGCAGGATCGCCCGCGCGTTCGGCGTTCCCGCCGCGCCGGCTGCCGCGGTGCTCGACCGCCGAGGGCGGCTGGTCTACGTCGGCTCGTACAACGTCGCCCGCTTCTGCGACGACGAGCGGACCGCCTACGCGGCGGCCGCGGTGCAGTCGGCCTTGCGGGGGGAACGCCCGGAGGTGGCCTCGGTGCCGTTCTTCGGATGCGGCAGCCCCGCGGCGGCTGCCGCGCGCTGAGCCAGCCCGACGAAGGGCGCCCCCCGGCAACGCCGGGAGGACGCCCGTTCGCACGAGAGAGAGCTCAGAGGAACAGCGTGGTCTTGCTGGTGCCTGCCTCGGCCAGGAACTTGGCCACGCCGGCGGGTTTCAGATCCGGGTAATCGATCATCTCGTCCAGCGTCATGCCCATCAGGTCCATGCTCATCTGGCAAACGTAGATCCTCACGCCGGACTCGGCGGCCTTCTGCATCAGTTGCTCGAGCGACAGCACGCCCTTGCGGTGCATCAGGCCCTTAATCATGCCGGTGCCCATGCCGGCCATGTGCATCCTGCTGAGCTTGAGCCGGCCGGCGCCCTTGGGCAGCATCCAGCCGAACAGGCGAGCCATGAGGTCCTTCTTCGGCGGTCTCTTCTTCGGGTCGCGCAGGGCGGGGGTTGCCCAAAACGTGAAGAACATCACGACCTCGTCGAACATGGCGGCGGCGCCAGTGGCGATGATGAACGCCGCCAGAAGCCTGTCCAGGTCTCCGCTCATCACGACCATCGAGAGCTTGTCGTCGGGCTGGTTCGCCTTGATCTGTTCGAGTTCGGCCTGGAGCCGAGCCACCTCGGCGGCCAGGGAATCGATGCTCGGGCTGGGTGTGGTGGTGGACATCGTTGTGGTTCCTCTCTCCGTGCTCGGTTCGGGCCGACGGGCCTCAGGCCGTCGGCGGTTGGGTCTTCAGGCGGTGCACCAGCAGCGCCAGCGGTCGGTACAGCATGTGGGCCATCTTGGTGAAGGCCAGCAGCAGCACCAGCTCCATGGCCATCGCGGCGTGCACCAGCAGCACCAGGTCGTAGGCCACGCTCTTCTCCGGCCGGACGGTCACGACGCCCGTCAGCCAGAAACCGGTGACCCCCAGGACGAACAGGAAGAACAGCACCCACCAGTCGGCGAACGCCGAGCGGGCGACGTTCCTCTCGAGCTTCCTCAGGCGCCGCCAAGAGGCTCCGACCACTCCGACCATCATCGCGGCGCCGGCCGCGACGCCGAGGATCCTCGCCGGCCAGAAGGTGACCAGGCCGAGCGGCAGCAGCGTGAGGAACACGAAGTCGAGGGTGGTGGCCGCCAGCAGTCCCAGGAAGCCGAACAGGATCAGGCGGTGCGTCACGCTGGCGCGCAGCCAGGCAGGGAGCTTGGCGCCCGAGCTGCCTGCCTCCTCTCGGTGGCGGCTCATGGTCGCGATCTCGCGCAGCGTCCACTTCAGGGCCCGCCACACGTCCTTGGCCGACGCCTTGCCCGGGCCCTTGCCGTCCGGGCCGGCCCAAATCCGCCGGAGCGTCGTCCCGAACCCCATGCCGATGGTGAGCGCCGCGAGCGCGAACACCGCGATCCCCAGGTTGTGGATCGTCTCGTAGGGCACCAGGTCGAACATCCAGGCTTGGACGTGCGGCAGGTTGGCGGTCTCCTGCGGCCTGGCGAGCAGGAACATCCCCAGCACGATTCCGACCAGCAGCGTCGCCAGCACGGCCGCGCCGGTCGACTTGTACATCAGGCCTGCGAGGCCCGTGGGCTCGGCCGACGCGATCGCGTAGCGTCGCAGCGCGGCCATGTACTCGCCGGGCTCGGCCTGCCGGGGACAGGTCTCGCTGCACTCGCCGCAGTAATAGCACAGCCACACCTCGGGGCTGGCCGCCAGCCGCCGGCGGTCTCCGATCTGGCCCAGCCGGATCAGCTTGCGCGGGAACGAGCCGGCCTGGTCGCTCAGCGGGCACACGGCGGTGCAGTTGCCGCAGTGGAAGCAGGCGGAGATGTCGAACGCGCCATACCGCCGGATGTCGTCGAGCACTTCGGGTCGCACGGCAACGGCCATCGTCACTTCCTCCGATAGGTCGGGTAGTCGCCGCGCTTGCCGGCGGTCTCGACCTTGTTGTACTTGCGCAGGGCGGTGACCCACCACAGCGCGGTCCGAGCGTCCAGGCCGGCGGCCTCGGCGATCTCGGGCACGGTGCGCTCGGCGTCGCCCAGGGCCTCCAGCACCGCCTTCTGCAGGCGGTTCTGCTCCTTCTGTCGCTCGGCCTTCCTCCTGCCGTCCTCCGCGCGCTCCTGGCGCAGCCGCTTCAGCTGCTCCAGCGCGCGGCTCGTGTTCCTCGTGGTTTCCTGGTCCATGCTCTCAGCCTCCTAACGCGACACCAGCGCGTCCACCATCGCGTCGAACTGGTCGAGCGACCAGCCGGCCACCTCGATGGCGCGCGGCTCGCAGACGGCGGCGCAGGCGCCGCATCCGGCGCACAGCGCGGGGTTCACCCGGGCCACCTTCCGGCCGTCGGCCGACTCGGCCATCGCGAGCGCCCCGCGGTACTCGCACTCGTTCAGGCACAGCGCGCAGCCGTCGCACCTTTCCTCGCGCACTCTGGCCACGAACGGATCCATCTCGATCACGCCCTTGCTCAGCAGGATCGACGCCTTGACGGCGGCGGCCTCGCCGGCCGCCACCGCCTCGACGGCGTCCATCGGGCCTTGGCAGGTGCCCGCGAGGAACACGCCGTTGTTGGCCACCTCGACGGGCCGGAGCTTGGGATGCACCTCCTGCAGGAAGCGGTCGGAGCCGACGGGCAGCTTCATCGTCTGGACGATGCCGCCGATGTCGCTGGGCATCATGCCCGTGGCCAGCACGACCAGGTCGACCGGGATCTCGACCTCCTCGTTCCACGTCAGCACGTCCCGCACGCGGATGCGGTGCGGCGGGTGGCCGTTCTGGCTCGCCTGCAGCTCCACGGTGGGCTGGTTCTCCTCGGTGTGCCGGAAGAACAGCACGCCGCGCTTGCTCGCCTTCTCGTACAGGTCCTCGTGCCCGCGGCCGTAGGTGCGGATGTCGCGGTACACGTCGAACACGCGCACTCCCGGGTGCTTGTCCATCAGCCGGTGGATGCTGTGCAGCGCGGCCGTGCAGCACACCCTCGAGCAGTAGTCGTTCACCCTACCGTCCGGCTGGGGCCTGTGCACTCCCTCGATCTGGCGGCTGCCCACGCAGTGCACGAAAGCCACGTGGCGCACCCGCCGACCTCCGAACGTCGGCAGGTCTCCGGGAGGCGTGGATTCCAGCGCGCGGTTGAACTCCGGCAGGGTCATCACGTCCGGGCTCTGGCCGTAGCCCAGCTCGCCCTCGAACGGCTCGTAGTGCCGGAAGCCCGTGGCGAGGATGATCGCCCCCGCCCGGACCTGCCGCAGGATCGGCCCCTCCGGGCCGCGCGTCTCGAAGCCGACGGTGAAGCTGCCGACGTAGCCGTCGACCATCGTCAGACGGCTGTTCAGGCACAGGTCGATGTTGCCGTCGCCGACGACCATCTGCGTGAGGTCGTCGACGACCGCCCTCGCCGACTCATTGTCGGGATAGAGCGTCGCCAGCTCGTTCAGGCGGCCTCCCGTTCGGTCGGACTTCTCGATCAGCGTGACCCGCAGGCCGCGCCGGGCAGCCGAGACGGCGGCCCGCATGCCCGCGATGCCAGCTCCGATCACCACCACGTGCGGCTCGGCTTGCACCCGGATCGCCTCCAGAGGGTCCTGCCGCGCAACCTTCTCGACGCCTGCCAGGGTGAGCCGGATGGCCTTCTCGGTCGCCGACTCGCGCTTGGCCTTGTGGACCCAGCTCACCTGCTCGCGCACGTTGACGTGCTCGTACAAATAGGGGTTCAGGCCGGCGCGCTGCAGAGCCTTGCGGAACGTGGTCTCGTGCAGGAAGGGCGAGCAGGCCGACACCACGACTCGGTTGACGCCGTTCCGCCGGATGTCCTCGAGGATCAGCTGCTGCCCGGGGTCGGAGCAGAGGAACGGGAAGTGCTTGCTCACCTCCACGCTCGGGTGCCTGCCGACCTCCTCGACGACCTTGGCCACGTCGACGACGTCGGAGATGTTGCCGCCGCAGTGGCACACGTACACGCCGACCCGGATCTCCTCCCGAGAGGGCGTTCCAGGCGAAGGGCTCCCGCTGGTTGTCTCGCTCATCGCACGGCTCCTGCCAGGGTTCTCTGGAGGTGGGCGGCGGCCTGCATGGCGGCCGCTCCCGCCTCGACGATGCTGTCGACGATGTCCTTCGGTCCGGTGGCGGCTCCGCAGGCGAAGACGCCTGGAAGGCTGGTGAGGGTGGGGGAGACGCGCGGCTTGGGGCTGAGAAGGAAGCGGTCGGACCCTGTCTGCAGCGGTACGATGCCGTCGCGGTCCGGGACCCACGCGGGCACCATGCCCAACGACAGGATCACGAGGTCGTGCCGGACCTCCTCCGGCGCAGCGTCGGCCTCCTGGCGCTCGATCCGCACGATCGGGTTGTGGTCCTCGTCCTCGGTGATGCGCGCCACCTTGGCCTTGACGAACTCGATTCCCATGGCCTTGGCGTTCAGATAGAACTGCTCGTAGCCCTTGCCGAACGCGCGGATGTCCATGTAGTAGATCGTGATGTCGGCGATCGGCAGCGAGCCGGAGAGCAGCATCGCCTGCTTGATGGCGTACATGCAGCACACGCGCGAGCAGTACGGCACGCCCAGACTCAGGTCCCTCGAGCCGGCGCACTGCACGAAGGCGATGCTGTCGGGCACCTTGCCGTCCGAGGGCCGGAGCACGCCGCCGTAGGGGCCGTGCGGGGCCAGCAGGCGCTCGGCCTGCCAAGGCGAGATCACGTTGGGCAGCCTGCCGCCGCCGTACTGGCTCTTGGCGTCCATGGGCGTCATGTCGTAGCCGGTCGCCAGGATCACCGCTCCGGCCTCCAGCCGGAAGGTCTCGGGCTGCTGGAGGTAGTCGATGGCGTCGGTGGGGCAGGCGCGGGCGCAGCCCCCGCACAGGAAGCACTCGTCCATGTCCAGCACGGGGTACTGCGGGATCGCGTTGGTGAACGGGATCGACACCGCCTTCTTGGCTCCCAGTCCGTGCTCGTACTCGTCGGGCAGGTAAACGGTGCAGGCCTCCTCGCAGCGTTTGCAGCCGATGCACCTGTCCTCGTCGATGTGGCGGGGCTTGCGCGTGAGGGTGGCCTCGAAGCGGTCGCCGACGGGCCGGATCGCTTCGACCTCGGTGTAGGTGAACACCCGGATGTTCGGGTGGTGGGAGGCGGACGCCATGCGCGGCGTGGTGATGCAGCTGGCGCAGTCGAGCGTGGGGAACACCTTGCTCAGGTTGATCATGTGTCCGCCGATGCTCGGTTGCCGCTCGGCGATCACGACCTGGAAGCCCTGGTCCGCGAGGTCCAGGGCGGCCTGCAGTCCGGCGATGCCGGCGCCGACCACGAGCGCGTCGGCCTTGTCCACGGGATGGTTGGCGATCATCGGGATCCTCCTACGCCTGCGCGGCGGCCTCCTCCAGCTTGCGCAGGTTCTCCTGCATCTCCGCGATCTCCTTGAGGAACGCCGTCTTGCAGACCGTGCAGATCGTGGTGAGCTTGAGGCGCGACTTGTCGATGCCCTCTTCCTTCATCCGCCGGTACACGCGCTGGATGCGCGCGCTGAGCCTTCGGTAGGCGCCCTCGTAGGGGCAGTCCGAGCCGCTGCTCATCACGATGATCCCGTCGACTCCCTTGCGGAAGGCGTTCAGATAGAACTCCTCGGGGAACATCACGGGATCCGGCACGCGGAGGATGGAGGTGCCGGGCGAGTACTGCAACCGGGCCTGGCCCACGGTGTTCGCCCCGGGGTAGGAGCTGACGTTCGTGGTCAGGATCAGGATCTTATACTGGTCGGGGTCCCTCATGGCGCGGCCTCCGTCGGCTGGGTCAGGCCCGGGGAGCGGTCACTTCGCCCGCTTGACGAACAGACTGTCGTAGCCGTCGTGCTCGACGAAGCCGAGGTACTCGTGGCCGACCTTCTTGCACCAGGCGGGGATGTCCTCGCGGCTGCCGGGGTCGCCGGACTGGATCTCCAGGATCTGACCGACCGACACGGAGCCGATGGCCTTCTTCGCCTCGAGCAACGGTCCGGGGCAGCCCATCGAGCGCGCGTCGACGACCTTGTCGGGGGTGATTCCGTTGAGACTCACGGTGTGTACTCCTCTGTGCGAACCGGACTCGGATCGTTCGATCTGGGTCCTAATGCCTACGAGGAGATCTCGCTGGGAAAGGATTCAGCCCGCTTGTCGGTTTCTCCGGAAAGCCCGCGCGAGCCTGTCCCAGAGGCCGCCGCGGCGCCGCGCTTCGGCCGTCTCCAGTGCCGCCACACGGGCGCGCAGCGCCTCGAGCTCGGACTGTGCCCCCTGAAGGCAGCCCTGCAGACGCGCGAGCTCGGACTGCAGGCCCTTGAGGGACGCCTCGAGCGCCTCGAAGCCCGAGGCCATCTCCTTGCGGGTGTCCTCCAGCGTGGGCTTGCCCGAGCCGGGCTTGACCTCGCGCAACAGCCGAACGACCTGGGAGATCGAGCGGATGGCCGCATCCAGGGTGCTGAACACCACGAGCGGTTCGGGCATGGCGAGATTGTACGCCCGCCGTCGGATCTCAGCGGGCCACCACGCGCTGGTCGCCGCGCCTCACGGTGAACCGCGTCGCGTCCAGATGCTCGAGCAGGGGGATCGCGTACTTGCGGCTGGTGCCCAACAGGTCGCGGAACTGCCCCGCGGTGAAGGGGCGCTCGCCGAAGCCCCGCCGCACCGCCTCCTGGATGGCGGCGAGGGTCTCCGGGGTGTAGTGCAACCCAACGGCCAGACGCAGCACCTCGCGCCGGTCGACGCCGATCCGAAGGATCTCCTCCACGGCCTGGGGGGGCACACCCAGCGCGCGAGCCAGGTCCCCGATCGAGGGCGCGTTGACGCCGGCTTCGTCCAGCGCCGCCTTCACTCGGTCGAGGAATTGCCGCTGGCGGGGCGTGAGCGGAACCTGGAACGACGGGTCGCGCACCAGGGTGCCTTCCACCACGAGGCGGCCCTCCTCGGCCATCCGGGCCAAGACCCGATCGAGCTGTCTGCCGGTCCACGGCAGGCCCGCAGCCTGGGCGACCCGTTCCCTCGGGTGGGCAGGAGCGCTGGGCCTTTGCGCATGCATCTCGCGCAGGCGCTCTTGGAACCTCTCCGAGGACCTTCGAAAGGTCTCCGGCGTGAAGAGCAGGTCCGCCAGGGCGATCAGGCGGCCGTCGGCCAGCAGGCGCTCCGTGGCCTCGCGCACGTCGCGCACGGAACGGCCCAGCAGCCTGGAGGCTTCGGCGGAGGGCAGGCCCGCCTCGGCCTCGCCGGCCAGCCGCAGCAGCGCCTGGTCCAGCTCCAAGGCGTCGAGCCCCGATCCGACGGGTCGCTCCGATCGCCGCCTCGGCTTGGCCTGCGGCACCGTGACCCTGCCGCCGCAGAGCAGCTCGGAGGGGCTGTGCCGTCGAACGATGAGCGGCTGCCCCAGGGCGCACGCCACCGGCTCGTCCAGCCGAAGCTGGATCAGATCCGGCTCGTGGGCGTTCAGAAACAGTCGGCCGAGGGCGTCCGCCGAGCCGATCGCCGCGCGAACCCTCATGCCGTGCCGCACCCGTTCGGCCGAGGCTCTCCAGCGAACGCGAGCGTCCAGGCATAGGGTGGCGAACAAGGCGCCCGGAGCGCCCACCGCCTGGCCACGCCGAACCTCGTCCGCGCCGACGCCCGAGAGGTTCAGCGCCGTGCGCCTTCCCTTCTCGGAGGACGCAGCCGGTTGGCCGTGGATCTGCATCCCGCGCACGCGCACCGTCCGACCGCCGGGCTCCAGCACCGCGGCGTCCCCGACCCGCACGGTTCCCTGAGCGAGGGTGCCGGTCACCACGCAGCCGTGTCCTCGCACGGTGAAGGCGCGATCGACAGGCAGATACCAGGGGCCTCTCGAGGGCCTTTCCGGGGCCTGCAGCGCCTCGGCCAGCGCTCGGCGAAGCTCGTCCAAGCCCTCGCCCGTGGCGGAGGAGACGGCCACAACGGGCGCATCGGAGCCGAAGCGCGTGCCGGCCAGCAGCTCCCGCACCTCGGTGGCGGCCAGCGCGCGGGTGTCCTCGTCGGCCAGGTCGGCGCGCGTGAGCGCGACGACCAGCCGCTCGACCGGCAGAAGCTCCAGGATCTCGAGGTGCTCCCGCGTCTGGGGCATCACCCCCTCGTCGGCCGCGACGCACAGCAGGGCCACGTCGGTGCCCAGCGCTCCCACCAGCATGTTGCCCAGGAAGCGCTCGTGCCCGGGGACGTCCACGATCGACACGTCCCCCACGCCCGGCAGCTGCAGGTGGGCGAAGCCGATGTCGATCGTCATGCCGCGCCTCTTCTCCTCGGGCAGGCGATCCGCGTCGATGCCGGTGAGGGCGCGGATGAGGCTGGTCTTGCCGTGGTCCACGTGCCCGGCGGTTCCGATCAGCCTCGCCATGGCCGCCTCAGGTCTCCAGGGCGCGGTGCACCGTCAGCGACAGCTCGCCGTCGCGGCACGTCCACACGGGAAACTCCCCCTCGGTGACGGCGCCCCCCACGCGGCCCTGCAGGTCGATGGCGAACACGGCGCAGGCCAACTGGCGCGACTTGGGTTGCCGACGCAGCATCTGGCGCACCACGGCCTCGCAGGCCTCCTGCGGGCTGGCTCCTCGGCGCATCTGCTCGACGGCGCGGAACGAGGCAACGGCCTTCCACAGCTCCTCGCCCCATCCCGTGGCTCCGGCGGCGCCCACCTCGTCGTCGGCGTAGATGCCCGCGCCCACGATTGGCGAGTCGCCCACGCGCCCGGGCAGCTTGTAGGGCAGACCGCTGGTACTGCTGGCCGCCGCCACGTGCCCCGGGGCCTCCAGGCCGAGCATGGTGATGGTGTCCCCCACGTGCTGACCGACCGCGTGCACGTGGTGCAGCATGCCGGGCCGGTTCTGCTCGCACCACTGCTCGTACCGCGCGATGTTCTCGGGGGTCATCAGGTTGGTCGGCTCGAACCCCTGGGCGAGCGCGAACCGCCGCGCCTGGTCGCCGGCGAGCATCACGTGGGGCGTGCTCTCCAGCACCCTCCGGGCGACCGAGATCGCCGGCAGGATCCCGCGCAGCGAGCAGACGGCTCCCGCCTCGAGGGTTGCCCCGTCCATGATCGAGGCATCCAGCTCGACTTCGCCGTCGGCGTTGGGCAGAGCCCCTCTGCCGATCGCGAGCAGAGAGGCGTCCCACTCCGCCTCGGCCAGGCCGTGCTCCAGGCAGTCCAACAGAGAACCGCCCTTCTGGCGACGGGCCCAAGCGTTGCGGATCGCCACCTCTCCCGGCTCGCGCCAGGTCGCCACGAACGTCGTCATGCGCGGACCTCCCGCGCGGCCTTCGTCTTTCGGCTCCACCCGATCATCCCAAACCCTCCGGAACGCGGTCCGGACGCCTCGCCGGCTCGGCCGCGGGAGCGTCCCCGCGCAAGGGGCGCCCGGCGCGGCCGAGCGCCCGCAGGGCCCTCGCGCCCGAGGCTGCGGGCCGTCCCGCGCGATTCCCCCTCCGGCTCCGCCGGAGGATGCCCGCCGCGGGCACGACGGAATCGGCGCCTCCTCGGCTGGGAAGACTCCTTGCCTGCCCGCGGTCCCCTCCGCACCGCCGGCTCTTGTGCCGCCAGGGGGACGTTCGCGTCGGCGGCCTGCGGCCGCCTGCCGCTCGGAACGGGCCGCCGGCGCGTTCACGCGCGGCAGTTTACCAAGAGGCCTCTCGGTGCCTGCATGGCTTCCTGCCGAACAGCGCGCGGTTCGCCTCGGGGGCCAGCTGGTCGTGCAGTCGGCTCACCATCCTCCGCGCGTCCGACTCGAACTCGTACGATCCGTGGACCTCGCCGTGCCAGATGTCCTCCACCACCCACTCCGGAACGGGGAGGTACACGATGCGCTCGGGGGAGGGCACGCGAACGGTGAGCACGGTGGAGCGTCCCCCGGCCTCGGGGAACACGAACTCCAGCAGGATCGCGTCCGGCTCGAAGCGACAGTCGCCGATCTGCGCCGGCCCTTTGGCGCGGCCCTCCTTCAGCAGGGCCGCGTCGAACGACCCGACCCTCGGCTCGCGGCCGGCGTGCAGGTCCTCGAGCAGGTCTCGGCGCAAGGCGGACACGTAGGCGTTGAGGGTCATGCGCCCATTGTCCGCCGAGTCGGCGGAGGCGCCGGACCGAACGGCCCGGTCGGAACCCGGCAATTCTGCCTGGGATCTCGGCGCCTGCTTGTGGAACAAAGGCTTTTCTCAGCAGGGGGGGTCTCATTCTCTTAACGATTTTTCAGAGGCTGGTATTTGTGCCGGTTTAGTGGTTTGCGGGTTCAAGCAGGCAAAGTTGACAGGTAGGTTCGGCACGCGGGGTTCCAAGACTGAGCAGTAGACCGCCGCACAGGCTGCATTCGACAGGATGGAGGGTGTCGGGACTGTACGGGGTCAAGGAGCCGGGCAACCGGCAACATCACGGAGGATCGAATGTCGTATCGCATCAACACGAACGTCGCAGCGATGAACGCGTACCGCAACCTCGGCTTGACGGGAACCGAGTTGAGCAAGTCGGTGACGCGCCTGTCGACCGGTCTGCGGATCAACAACGGCTCGGACGACCCGTCCGGGCTGATCGCCTCGGAGAACTTCCGCGCTCAGCTCACGTCGATGGACGC
>JAOACB010000034.1 GCA_026418055.1 Fimbriimonadales bacterium | reverse complement strand
AGATGTGTATAAGAGACAGACGCCGCTCTTGGCGACTCTTCCGCCGCCGATGAGCCCTGTTTCGCCATCGTCGCCCGTGCCCGTGTAGATCCTCATCCTTTCCACCTCAGAACCCGCCAGAGGAACAGCGGCAGGTTCTTCGCCTTGGCGATCTTCCTCGGATTGAGCAAGGACCGCCACAGCCATTCCAAGCCGATCCTCTGCACCCACCGAGGAGCCCGGCGCACGCGGCCGCTGTGCACGTCCAGGCTTCCACCAACCCCCATGGCGACCTTGGCGCCGATGAGCTCTCTCGTGGACCAGATGAACTTCTCTTGCCGGGGCATGCCCATGGCGACGAACAGAACGTCCGGCCGATGTTCGGCGATCTCTCTGGCGACCACGTCGTCGCTCTCCGGCGGAAAGAAGCCGTGCCTCGTTCCCACGATGTTGCATCCCGGGTGCCGAAGGCGCAACCTCTCCGCGGCCATCTCGGCGACCCCCGGTGCCGCACCGAGCAGGAACACCCGCCACCCGAGTTCCGAGCTTTTCGCGCAAACCAGGTCCACCAGATCGACTCCGCTGACGCGCTGTCGGATGGGCTTGCCCAGTCGGCGCGCGGCCCAAAGCACTCCGACGCTGTCGGGGGTCACCAGATCCGCGCCGCGCACGATCTGGGCGAACTCAGGATCCTGCTGGGCCAGCACCAAGCCCGCGGCGTCTGCGGTGACGACGACCCTCGGCTCGGAACCTCGAATGAACTCCGCGATCCTGGCCATCGCGGTGTCCACATCCACCCTGTCGACCGGCAGACCCAGAATGTGCACGCGGTCCCTGGCTCCTGAGGCCACAGCCGTCTCCATGACGACGGCAAGTGTACCAGCGCAGACTGGCGACGAGCGGAACCCAGGCTCGTTAGGATAAGATGAGGAGCAACGATCGCCATGGCGAAGACCATCCGGATCAAGATTCAGCGGCAGGAGAGCAAGGACGCCCCCAAGACCTGGCAGACGTTCGAGATCCCCTACAAGACGAACCTAAACGTCATCTCCGCGTTGCAGGAGGTTCAGCGCAACCCCGTCACCAGCGACGGTCGCAGCGTGCCTCCGCCCGCATGGGAGTGCGCCTGTCTGGAGGAGGTCTGCGGAGCGTGCACGATGGTGATCAACGGCGGCGTGCGCCAAGCCTGCACCGCGCTGATCGACGATGTCGGAGTGACCAATGGCGATGCTCTCGAAGTGACGCTCCAGCCGATGAGCAAGTTCCCCGTGGTCAGGGACCTCATCGTGGACCGATCCAAGATGTTCGAGAGCCTCAAGAAGGTTCGCGCATGGGTTCCGATCGACGGCAGCTACGACCGAGGGATGGCTCCGCCCCAGGACGATCGGGTTCGCCAGTTGCGTTACGCGCTCAGCCGCTGCATGACCTGCGGTTGCTGCGTCGAGGCATGCCCACAGTTCAACGACAAGTCGAAGTTCGTCGGACCAGCCGCGCTCGGTCAGGCGCTCCTGTTCAATCTTCACCCTGTCGGGGCGGCCATCGCCAACGAGCGGTTGGAGTTCCTCACTACGGAGGAAGGCATCACCGGCTGCGGCAACGCTCAGAACTGCGTCAAGGTCTGCCCCAAGGAGGTCCCATTGACTCGGGCGATCGCCATGCTGAATCGGGACACGACCTTGTACAAGATCCGGAAGTGGCTGGGCTTGTTGCCCGCCTAGCAGGGTTCTCGTGACGGCCGCCCTCTCAGCTCTCCTCGCGCTCCTATCCCCTCCGGGGGTGGATTTGACGTTGCGCTTGGAGGAGGTGGAGGTGGCGCCCCGAGCGGCGGTGAGGGCGGTTGCCGAGGTGGAGATTCCAGACGGCTTCCACGCCTACGCTCATCCAACCAGCCTTCCGGAGCAGATCCCTCTGACTGTCCGGTTCCAGCTCGACGGAAAGCCCATCGAATCCCGTTGCCTCTACCCCAAGGGGACTCCCAGGACCTTCCGGTTGGATCCCGCTCCCGTCGCGGTGTACGAGGGTCGCGTGAGAATCCCTTGCGAGCTCCGTGCGCCGGAAACTCCGGGGCGGAAACGCCTCAAGGCGATCGCGTCCCTGCAACTGTGCGACGACGCCCGGTGCTACCCGCCTCAGGAGGTCAGCACCGAAGTGGCATTGGTGGTTCGGCAGCCTGTCAAGCCCCTGAGGAGGAAGCCGTGAGCGTCTGCGAAGTCGGCTCGGTCGCCATCGGCGGCGACCGGCTGGTGCTGATCGCAGGTCCGTGTCTGGCGGAGTGCGAGCAACTCTGCCACGACGTCGCCGGTTCCGTGGGAGAGCTGTGCCGCGAGCTCGACGTCCCCTACATCTTCAAAGCCAGCTTCGACAAGGCGAACCGTACCAGCGGATCCTCTCCACGGGGCCTCGGACTCGGCGCGCTGCGGTGGATCGCCGAAGCCGGCCGATCCGCCGGCGTTCCCACCACCACCGACGTGCACCTGCCGGAGCAATGCCGGGACGTGGCGGAGGTCGTGGACTTGCTGCAGATCCCAGCCTTCCTCTGCCGCCAAACCGATTTGCTGGAGGCCGCGGCGTCCACCGGTCGCCCGGTGAACGTGAAGAAGGGCCAATTCCTCGCCCCGTGGGACACGGGCAACATCGTGGCGAAGCTCCGCAGAGCCGGGGCCCGGGGGATCGTTCTCACCGAGCGCGGAACGTCCTTCGGCTACAACGCTTTGGTCGTGGACATGTACGGTTTGGAGGTGATGCGCGCGCAGGGCGTTCCGGTGTGCTTCGACGGGACCCACTCGACCCAGCGCCCCGGCGGTGCCGGAACGTCCAGCGGCGGAGTGCGGGATGCCGTCCCCGCCCTTTGCCGAGCTGCGGCGGCCGTCGGCATCGATGCGCTGTTCCTCGAGGTTCACCCGGATCCGGACAAGGCCCTCTCCGATCCGGCCACCCAATGGCCTTTGCAGAGGCTGCGGGAGTTGCTCGAACCCGTGCTCGCCGTTCGAGAGGCAGCCCGTCGCTAGCCTCCGATCCAGTCCCGCAACAGGCGGTCGTACCGTTCCAGCATCGCCTCGAGCGTGAAAAGCTCCCGGTAGCGCCTTCTCGCGGCCTCACCCAGCGATCGCCGCCTCTCGGGATGGGCTGAGAGCTCCTCCAGCGCCGAGCGGAGGGCCTTCGGATCCTCCTTCGGAACCAGAAAGCCGGTCACACCCTCGTCCACCGCCTCCGGCAGACCACCGACGTTGCTCGCGACGATCGGAAGACCCAGGGACATCGCTTCCAAGGCGGCGAAGGGAAACGCCTCGTCCCACCAGCTTGGGATCGCGACGACGTCCACCGCCGCCATCGCATCGGCTACGGACTCCACCTTTCCGTGAAAAAGCACGGAGCGGCCATTGCAGGCGTCGCGCAGCCGGGACTCCAGCGAGCCGCCGCCGAAGACGTGCCACTCGAGACCACGGACACCCGCGCAGGCTGCGAGCGCTCCCTCGATCCCCTTCTCCGGCTCCAACCTTCCGAAGTACCCAACGGCGAGGCATCCCGGAGTCACGCCGAACCGCGCCCGGGCCTGCTCGGCCGTCATGGTCGGCTGCAACCCCGGCACTCCCGAGTGGATCGTCCGCACCGTGCCAGGGGGGAACCCGCTCCTCACCAGGGTTTCCGAGACGAACCGCGACACGCCAACCCACAGATCGATCCTCTTTGCCAGAAGGCGGACCTTGCGCCTGGAGTACGGCAAGCCCAGATGCCGGGTCGCCATCACCCGAGAGCGCGCAACCTTCGCGGCGATCGCTGGAACCAGGTAGTCGGGGCTGAAGTGCAGGTGCACGACGTCCGGTTGCAGTCGCCGGAAGGTTCGAACAAGTCTTGGAAAGGCCGACCAATCGTACTTCCCCCCGAACCGGAGGGGCCTCCCCAACCCGCCTGCGCGGTGGATCAGAGGAGATCCTGGCGCCGCGAGAAGGACCGTGTTCCAGCCGAATCGCGGCATCCCCTGCGTCAGCCAAAGGACGTACCGCTCGATGCTGCCCCAATCTCGCAGGCTCGTGGCGACTTCGACAATCAACCGACGTTCAGCCAAGGTGCCACCGCAACCACTCCCGATTGGCCTCCGCCATCTCCAAGGTCCACTCGTGGCCTACGGGATACCGAACGAGCCGCTTCGGTTCCGGGAGCGCATCGTAGAGCGCCTCGACTCGCTCCGGCCTCGAGGCAGGGTCCCGCTCTCCGAGACTCACCTGAACCGGCACCCTGCAGAGAGAGGCCACATGAACCGTGTCGAAGTAACTGAGGGTGTAGGACACTCGCTCGTAGCCCAAGGGAACGGAATCGGCGTAGTCCTGCAACTCCTTGATCGGGTAACGGAGCAGATCCCGCTTCTCGATCCGGTGCGTCTGGCAGAGGAAAGGCATGTCGGCGCAAACAGCCTTGACGATCGGGCAGATAGCCCCCAGCCATACGGCCATGCCCCCGCCCTGGCTCATCCCCATGGCTCCGATCCTGTCCTCGTCAACCTCCACCAAGGCTTGCAGGACCCTCGCCGCCACGTAGGCGTTCTGCACCATCCGACGAAAGATCCAGGTCTCGGGAGCGTCGATGCCCGCCGCGAAGTACCCCTGCGAGGGACGGTAGCGCTCCTCGTGTCCAGCCGGCAAACCGAAGTGGTTGAAGCTCAGGCTCGCGAAGCCTTTCCGGGTTCCGAACTCGTTCGGGGGCATGGTCGACCTGCCGTACGGCGGAAGCCAAAGGAAGCCCGGAACGCGGCGGTCTCCCTCGGGATAGGCGAACCATCCGAAGAGCTCCTCGCCTGCGACGCCTTGAAAGGCGATGGTCTCCACCAGGTGGCCGGAGTCCAGCCTTCGGGGATTCAGATCGCGCCGGTACCAAAGCCGCGCTTCTGCAGCCTCCCGGCCCACTTCGCGCCAAAAGCTCTCCAGATCCTCGGGTGGAGCGGCGGTGTGAAAGATCATGCCCCGAGGGCGCGCTCTTGTGCTTCCACGTGCAACCCGGTGGTCATCAGCCAGGCGGTCGCCCTCTGGATCTCCTCCACGGGGCCCTCGAGAACGATCTGCATCCAACCGAAGTCGGTGTCAACGTTCGCTTTAACGATCGAAACCTGCACGTCGAAGTCTCGGCTGAGCCTCCAGATCCATGGCTCCCGCACAGCCTCCTTGCCAGCCGTCAGATTGAGAGTCGCCTTCGCCACAGTCCCTCCGAAGCGCCGGAGTGCCCTGCATTCGGGTCCGGCGGGTTGCATTGTACCTGCCGAGCGGGCGTCCGGCGGGCAGACGTGCGGTGCCGTATAATGGGCGGTGTCCCCATTCGTCGGAATGCGGATAGGAGTCTCCGAAGAACGATGCGCACGATCCATATCCTCGACACCACCCTCCGGGACGGCGAGCAATCGCCCGGCGCGAGCCTCACCACGCACGAGAAGCTCGAGATTGCGCATCAGCTCGCTCGGCTCAAGGTGGACGTGATCGAGGCGGGCTTCCCCTGCTCCTCCCCGGGAGACTTCGAGGCGGTGCGGCTGGTCGCCCGGGAGGTCAAGGGGCCCACGATCACGGCCCTCGCCCGAGCGGTCAAGGCCGACATCGATGCGGTGTGGGAGGCGATCAAGGACGCGGAAAAGCCGCGGATCCACGTCGTGCTGGGCAGCTCGGACATTCACCTTGCGCACAAATTCCGGCGGAGCCGCGAGGAGGTCCTCCAGATCGGCGTGGACGCGGTGCGATACGCCAAATCTCTCTGTCCCGAAGTCGAGTACAGCACCGAGGACGCATCCCGGAGCGACCGCGAGTATCTCTTCCAGGTCATCGAGGCGGTCATCGAGGCGGGAGCGACGGTGGTGAACATCCCCGACACCGTCGGCTGGGCCGTGCCCGAACAGTGGGGCCAGCTGATCGCCGACATTCGGGCGCACGTGCCGAACATCCACAAAGCCATCCTCAGCGTGCATTGCCACAATGACCTCGGCATGGCGGTCGCGAACTCCCTGGCGGCCGTCAAGGCGGGGGCGCAGCAGGTGGAATGCACCATCAACGGCATCGGCGAGCGCGCCGGGAACGCCTCGCTCGAGGAGATCGTCATGGCCCTGAAGGTCCGTGCCGATTACTTCGACGCCGAGACGGGCATCAACGCTCGCGAGCTGACGCGGACGAGCAAGATGGTGAGCCGCCTCACGGGGTTGCTGGTCGCTCGAAACAAAGCGGTGGTCGGCGCGAACGCCTTCGCGCACTCCTCTGGAATCCACCAGGACGGCGTGCTGAAGCACCGCCAGAACTACGAGATCATGCAACCGGAGGAGGTCGGAGCCGACGAGACGCAGATCGTGCTCACCGCTCGCTCCGGGCGCCACGCCTTGAAGCATCGGCTCGAGACCCTCGGCTTCGTCGTTTCCCAACAGGAGCTGGAGAACATCCACCCTCGGTTCCTCGCCCTTGCGGACGCGAAGAAGGAGGTCTACGACGACGACCTGTTCGCCCTGATGGCCGACGAGCGCGGCAGCGACCATCAGAAGGTGAAGCTGCTGTCGTTCCGTGCGACCACCGGCTCGGAGGAGAAGCCCAGGGCGCGCGTGCGCCTTGCCTTCCGAGGGACGGAGATGGAGCGCGAGGCAGAGGGCGACGGTCCGGTGGACGCCGCCTTCCGTGCGATCGACGAGATGACCCAGGAGCCCGTGGTGCTCAAGGAGTACCGCATGCAGGCAGCGACCGCTGAAAAGGCAGCCTTGGGACAGGCCACGGTCGTGCTGGAGCTCAACGGCAGGACCGCCACCTCCCAGGGCGCCTCGACGGACATCGTGGAGGCAAGCCTTAGGGCCTACGTCAACGCCCTCAACCGCCTGCTCTCCTGAGACTGCCCTGGGAGAACAGCGATTGGGCCGGTCGGTCTCGACCGGCCCGATCCTCTGTCGACCTACCTTGATCTAGACGCCGGTCTTGCGAACCGCGGCGATGACGTCGTCGGCGTTCGGAATGCATTGGAGCTCCAGAACGCGCGCGTACGGCATGGGAACGTTCAGTCCGCCCACGCGCCCCACCGGAGCATCCAGGTCGTCGAAGCAGTCCTCTCCGATCCTCGCGGCGATCTCCGCGCCGAAGCCTCCGCTGCGCCAGTCCTCGTAGACCACCACGGCTCGGTGCGTCTTCCTCACCGACGAGTAGATCGTCGCGACGTCCAGCGGCAGCAACGATCGGACATCCACCACCTCTGCCCGCACGCCGCTTTCGTTGGCCAAGCGCTCTGCGGCCTCGAGACACACGTGGACCATCTTGCTGTAAGCGATCAGGGTGATGTCCGTTCCCTGCCGAACGATGTTCGCCTTGCCGAACGGGATCAGAAACTCCTTGTCGTCGGGCACCTGACCCTTAACGCCGTACAGCGTGGGGTGCTCAGTGAAAATCACCGGGTTGTCGTCCCGCACGGCCGTCTTCAGCATGCCGTAGGCGTCGGCGGGGAACGCCGGAGCCACGACCTTCAGACCCGGCACGTGCGCGTACCAACCCTCCATCGAGTGGCTGTGCTGAGCGCTGAGCTGATTGGCCGCGCCTCCCGGACCGCGGATCACGATCGGCACGCAGGCGGCACCGGCCGTCATGTAGTGGACCTTCGCCGAGTGGTTGATGATCTGGTCCAGCGCCAGAATGGAGAAGGACATCGTCATCATCTCGACGATCGGCCGCAGGCCGACCATCGCCGCGCCCGTCGCCAAGCCCACGATCGCGGGCTCGGTGATCGGCGTGTCCAAAACCCGAACCTGCTTGAACTGGTTGAAGAGGCCGGCGGTCACTCGGAACGTGCCCTGGTAGCGACCGATGTCCTCACCCATCAGAAACACGTTCGGATCGCGCTCCATCTCGTCCACCATCGCCTGGCGGACGGCCTCGCGATAGGTCATCTCCTTCGTCGCCATCAGTGCCCCTTCTCCACTTCCATGTCGGTGTACACGTGGTGGTAGACCTCCTCCGGATCGGGGAACGGCGAGGCGTCGGCCTTCTCGTAGATGTCCTGCACCTGATCCTCGATTTCCGAGTGGATCGCCTCGATCTGCTCGTCCGAGAGGATGCCTTGCGACCGGATCACGTTCTCCAGCAACTTGATCGGATCTCGGGCTTTGGCGGCCTCGACCTCATCGGGCGTTCGGTAAAGGCTCTGGTCGTTGTCCGCCGCGCCGTGGCCTGCGAAGCGGTAGTTCATGACCTCCACCACGTACGGCCGCTGCTCGTGGCGCACGTAGTCGATGATGCGTCGTGCCGCCTTGCGGACCGCCAGAACATCCATGCCGTCCATCCGCTCGTGGCGGATTCCGAAGGGATATCCCTTTCGGTGCAGCTCCACGTTCGCCGCGTGGTACTCCAGGCGGGTGCCCATGGCGAATTCGTTGTTCTCGATGAGGAAGATGCAGGGCAGATCCCACAGGCCGGCCATGTTGAGCGTCTCGTAGAACACCCCGGCGTTCGAGGCGCCGTCGCCGAGGAAATTCAGGGTCACGCGGTCCTCGCCCTTGTACTTCGACGCGAATGCGAGGCCGGCGCCGAGCGGAATGTGGCCTCCAACGATGCCCCAGCCGCCGAAGAAGTTGTTCGGGATGTCGTAGAGGTGCATCGAGCCACCCTTTCCTCGGCTGGTGCCGCCTTGCCTGCCCATGATCTCAGCCATGACGGCCACTGGGTCGTTGCCCATCAGCAGGGCTTGGGCGTGGTCCCTGTAGGCGGTGATCACGTAGTCGTCCTTCCTCAGCATGCTGAGCCAACCAACCGCCGTGGCCTCCATGCCGATGTAGACGTGCAGGTACCCGCCGGCCTTGCCCATGCGGTACACCTGGTTGCACTTCTCCTCGAAGTGCCGAATGAACAGCATCTGGCGGTACAGCTCTTCAAGAACCGCCGGGGACTCATCAATGGTCAGTTCTGCAGGTTGGGCCATAGTTCCCCTGGACGGCGCAAGCTTTCCAAGCTCATTGCGGGGTGCTTGCGCCCTTGGTTTTATACCTTCCGAAGCTTCCGGACCCCGTTCCGGTCCCAAACGCTCCCGTCTCGGGGATGCCGCAAGGTAAACCGCTCGCCATGCAGTACGCGAACCTCGGACGAACGGCTCTCAAAGTCAGCCGACTGTGCCTGGGCACGATGAACTTCGGCCCGGTAACTTCGAAGGAAGACTCGTTCGCCATCATGGACCGTGCGCTCGAGCACGGCATCAACTTCTTTGACACCGCCGACGTCTACGGCTGGAAGAAGGGCGAAGGGGTCACCGAGCGCATCATCGGCGACTGGTTCGCCCAAGGGGGCGGCCGTCGCGACAAAGTGGTGCTGGCGACGAAGTTCTACGGCGACATGGGTGACTGGCCGAACACGAGCCGCATCAACAAGCTGCACATCCGCCGCGCCTGCGATGCCAGCCTTCAACGTCTCCAGACCGACTACATCGACCTGTACCAGATGCACCACATCTGGCGCGAGGCTAGCTGGGACGAGGTTTGGGAGGGACTCGAGCTGCTCGTTCAGCAGGGCAAGGTGCTGTACGTGGGGTCTTCCAACTTCGCCGGATGGCACATCGCGCAGGCCAACGAGGCGGCCAAGAGGCGCAACTTCCTCGGCCTCGTCTCCGAGCAGAGCCTCTACAACCTGAACGCGCGCTTTGTGGAGCTCGATCTGCTGCCGGCTTGCGAGGCGTACGGGGTGGGTGTGATCCCATGGAGCCCGCTGGCGGGCGGTCTGCTCGGAGGAGTTCTCCAGAAGATCGAGGGAGGCCGCCGCGCCTCGGAGGGCATGCAGAAGGCGATCGCTGAGAACCGGGAGAAGCTCGAGAAGTGGGAGGCGCTGTGCGCCGAGCTCGGGGAGGAGCCGGCGAACGTGGCTCTGGCTTGGTTGCTCACCCGCCCGGCCGTGACCGCTCCCATCATCGGCCCCCGGACCTTGGAACAGCTCGACGGGTCCCTGCGCGCCTTGGAAATCCAGCTCGGGTCGGAGACCCTGGCAAAGCTCGACGAGATCTTCCCCGGCTTCAAGCCCTCTCCCGAAGGCTACGCCTGGTAGACCTCGATCGACCATCCGCGCAACGGAGATGGAAGCCGCTCGATGCGACCCTATCCTGCGGTCCGAAGTCGTAAGAGCGGCTTCCAAGCCGTTGCCTCGAAGTCCGGACGAGTTCCGGGCCTTTCAGGCGGTTGGCAGGTCGCTGGTGGCCGAATGCCTGGGCTTGGATCTCGCGGAACCGGCCTCTGCTCCCCGGGCCTGTTTCCGGGGAGCCTCCTCGTTCGGCGGCGACCGAATCGAACGGTGGGTGCTTGAGACGCAAAAAGGAGTTTGGGCCTCCCTCCTGCTCTATGTGCCGCGAGGACGCGGACCGTTTCCCGTCGTTCTGAATCCGCACGGGCACTGGCCTTGGAAAAAGCAGCAGCCCTTGGTGCAGCAACGGGCGATCACCCAAGCCTCTGAGGGCTTTCTGGCGGTTGTCATGGACTCGCCCGGCGCGAGCTGGGATCGGGACAATCCGGTCGAACGCAAGGAGCTGGGAACCCACTGGGACTTCGTGCCGTCCTGCGCTGGCATCACAGCCACCGGGGTTTACGTGCGGGACTGGATGAGGGCTGTGGATTGGCTCGAAACGGTGCCGGCGGCAGACTGCGGACGGATCGGCATCACCGGAGAATCGGGAGGCGGCGCGGCCGCAGTCTTCGCGTTCGCCGTCGATGATCGCATTCGGTGCGCCGCTCCCGTCGTGTACGCCGCGAGCCTCGAGACCCAGCCCGACAATGGGTGTCCCTGCAACCACCTTCCCGGACTGTCGCGGTTGGGGGATCGCGCGCACGCCCTCGCCCTCCGGGCCCCGTCGCCTGTGCTGCTCGTTGGAGCCACCGAGGATCCGGAGTTCCCTCCGGACGCAGTGCTCCTCACCCATGGGAAGCTGGCGGACCTCGGTCAGTCCCTCGGCTGGGACGGGTGGGCGGAGGCTCGGATCTTCGAAGGTCCCCACACCTATTCCGAGGGGATGCAGCGAGCCGTTCTGGATTTCCTCGCCCAAAACCTTCAAGGACGGTCGCGATCCTGTAGCGGGCACAGCATCCAGACCCCGCAGACTTTGAACGAAACCGATCCGAGACTGATCTGCGGCCTCCCGGAGGAGGCCGCATCGACGACGTTCCGCTCTCTGGCGGCGCGCCGCCTGGGTCAGGGAGTCGGCGGACGCGACGAAAGCCTGCGGGACAACTGGACGCGAGTCCTCTCCCGTCTTCTGGAACGATCGGAGCCGCCGACGGTGGGCCCGGACTCCAGGACGATCGTGCTCTCGGACGACCCCATCCCTGGGTTGCCGAAGGGTTGGCTCCCGCTGAAGGCCGCGGGACTCTGGGGGTCGAAGGGACCCAGCGCCCGCTACTGCACCTACCTCGGAGTTCCCACCGTCGTTGCGGCGGCGGCAGAGCTTCGGAAAGCCACCCTCCGGCAAGGGCCCCGACCTCTGCTTGCTTGGGGTCCGTTCGCCTCGCTCTGTGTGCTTGTGGCCGCGGCCGCGGGAACCGTGCTCGGGCCTGCCGTCTTGGTGGGGCTACCGAGGAGCCATACCGAACTCCTCGCCGACCTCAGCCCGGAGTACGATCCGCCGAGGCTCCCGGTTGTGCCTCTCGCCTCCGAAGGCGGAGACTTCCCGGAGCTGCTGCACGCCCTGAGCGCCCCCACGAGGGTGTTGCGGGATGCAGCCAGCCTCCAGGAGGCGCGAGAGGCCTTCGCTAGTCTTGGGGTCTCTGCATGACGGAACCGGCGGTGGTGTGGTTCCGGTGGCGACAGCGCTGGGGGACACTCCGTCGGGCTCTGGCGTCCTCGCTGGTTCCCCAAAGGCCGAGGCAGGTCCCCGGTCTGTTGGTTTTCTCGGAGGGCGAGCCACGCCCCACGGAAGTGCTGGCGAGCCGACTGTTTCCAGAAGGGTTGGAACCGCTGCGGCAAGAGGCGCCAGTGCCCGTGCGGCGATGCCTGCGCGACGGCCTGCCGGCAGGCGCGGCCGTCGTCTTCTTCGCCTCCGGTTCCTTGTTGGGCTCGCGGCTGCGCCACCGTGGCTGGCACCTGCACCTTCGCTGGGTCGACGTTGCGATCGACGCACGGCGAGGCGCCGAGTCGGTGATCCGCGACGCCAGCCGCAACGTTCGAAGGAGCCTCGAGGCGCTTCGCACGGAAGGATGGACCACCGGACTGTCGCAGAAGCCGGAGGACTTGGAGAGGTTCGAGAAGGAGATGTATCGGCCCACCCTCGACGCCCGCCACGGAGCTCAGGCGACCAGGTTCGACCCAGCGGCTTTGCGGCGCATGTTCCGAGAGGGATTCCTCATCCAAGCGTTCCGAGGCGGGGAGTGGCTCGCGGCCGATCTGGCGGTGGCCTGTTCCGACGAACTTTGGCTGGCGGTGTTCGGGGTGCTCGGCGGCGACGAGAGCGTTCGGAGGTCCAGCGTAGCAACGCTGCTCACCGAGCGAGCCCTTCGAGAGGCGGAGCGCCGCGGCGTTCCGCGAGTCAACCATGGGGGTTCGCTCGGCTTCGCCAACGACGGCACGCTACTCTACAAGGCTCGGTGGGGCGGCGTCCCCGAAGCCCGATCGTACGCGAAGCGCGGGGGACGGCTGTACGCGCGGGACTGGTTCGACGTGGCGCTCTGGGTCGATCCGTCGCTGCCGCAGGCCCTCGCGGCGATCGATCGGGCTCTTCCACTCGTCGACGAGGGCCCGCGCATCGCGGGCCTCAGCGGAACAGTTCCCAGGCCGTCCGCCTTCGATCGGTTGGCTGATCGCTTCGGCTGGACCGTGCTGGCGTCAGCCTAGTCCAAGCACCTCTTTCTGCGCGGCGATCAACCGATCGATGCCCCTCTTCGCGACGCCGAGCATGGTCGCAAGCGTCTGGTGCGTGAAGGGCTCCGTCTCGGCCGTGCCTTGGATCTCCACGAATTTGCCGCTGGCGGTCATCACGACGTTCATGTCGGTGGAAGCCCTGCTGTCCTCCTCGTAGCAGAGGTCGAGCAACACCTGGCCCATGTGCACCCCGACGCTGACCGCGGCGATCGGCTCCAGCAAGAACGGCTTCTTGATCAGCCGCCTCTCCAGCAACCAGCGCTGCGCCTCGTACGCCGCAACGTAGGCCGCCGTGACCGCGGCGGTGCGCGTGCCGCCATCGGCCTGGATGGCGTCGCAGTCCAGGGTGATGGTCCGCTCGCCCAGCGCATCGAGGTCGGCGACGGCGCGCAACGCCCTGCCGATGAGGCGCTGGATCTCCATCGTTCGGCCGTTCGGCTTCATGAGCTCCCGCTGGTTGCGCTCCCTACCCGAGCGCGGCAACATCGAATACTCCGCCGTCAGCCAACCGCCGCCCTCGCCCCTCCGCCAGCCAGGAACTCGGTCCTCTACCGTCGCCGTCACGAGCACGTGGGTGTCCCCCAGCTTCATGAAGCAAGAGCCTTCGGCGAACTTCGAGAAGCCCGGCTGAAGCGAGAAAGGGCGAAGCTCGTCCGGTTGCCGACCATCGGGACGCATGACCGCAGTCTACCCCTCGGGTTGGTCCCCGCTCGGCTCCAGGAAGCTGCGCGCCTCGGCCTTCCGGACGAGTTCCCTCATGGCATCTGTGCCCCGGGCCTCGAACTGGTCGGGGTCACCAAAGTACGCCAGTCGACCGCCCTCGAGAAAGGCCACCTTGTCGGAAACCCGGAACACGGAGGAGACGTCGTGGCTCACCACGAGCGAAGTTACGCCGAGTCGGTCCCGAAGATCGACGATCAACCGATCGATCTGGTAGGTGGTCACCGGATCGAGTCCGGTCGTGGGCTCGTCGTACAACATCACTCTAGGCCGATTGGCCAAGGCCCTCGCGATCCCCACCCTCTTCCTCATCCCGCCGCTGAGTTGGGCCGGCATCAGGCCCTCGGTTCCCTCCAGACCCACCAGGGCGAGCATCTCGCGGGCCAGGGCGTCGAGCTCGCCGGGGGTCCGCTTGCTCCACCGCCGGGCGCCGAACAGCACGTTTTCCTTGACGCTGAGGTAATCGAACAGCGCCGCCGACTGGAACACCATCCCGAGGTGGCGCCGGGCCTCTTCCGGATTCCGGACGACATCCACGCCATCGACCTCCACCCGACCCGACGTCGGCACGAGCAGACCTGCGATGCACCGGAGCAAGGTCGTCTTGCCGCCCCCGCTGCCTCCCATCACGGAAACGATCTCCCCCTCGGGTACAGCGAGGTCCACCGAGTCCAGAACCGCGCGGTCTCCGAAGCGTTTGGTGAGCGCCTCGGTCCGGATCATCAGTCCACGGAGACGGTGTAGTGCGGCAGGTGTCCGAACAGCGAGGTGCGCAAGCCCTTTACCCGGGGGCTGATCAGCTCAGGGTCCCTCTGGAAGTAGATGGGGATCCACGGGGCGTCCTGCAGGGCGATGTCTTCGGCCTTCGCGTACAGCTCGAGCCGCTCCCTCTCATCCAGCGAGACGTCCGCCTTTCTGCAGAGGGCGTCGAACTCCGCGTTGGCGTAGCCGATGGTGTTCTCGGGCCCGTACGTCGCCAGCATGGTGCTGAGGAAGTTCTGCGGGTCAAGGTAGTCGGCCATCCACCGCATGTGGAAGAACCCGATCTCCCCGCGCTGGTGCCGCTCGAGATAGGCCTTCCACTCCATGGTGCGCAGGGTGACCTCCAAGCCGAGATTCTTCTTCAATTGCCCCGCCACGTCCTCGGCCACCAGTTTGATGTCGGGTCTCTGCTCGCGGAATGTCAGCTCGAGCTTCACCTTGCGGGGATCCACTCCCGACCTGGCGAGCTCGCGCTTGGCTGCCTCCACGTCGAACGGCAGAACGGCCGCCTTCGGCCGATGGCCCAGCACCCCCGGCGGTACGATGCTCTCGGCCGGAGTCACCAAGCCTCTGAGGGTTTGCTCCACGATCTGCTTGCGATCGATGGCCATCGCGATCGCACGGCGGAACGCCCGGTTGGCGAACAGCGGATCCGCCTTGGGAGCCATGCCGATGTACCAAATCCCCGGCCGATCGAAAAACTGGAGCTGGCTCTTCAGCACGGGGTCGCGCTGAACCGCCTCCACGTCCTGCCGCTCGAGAACGAGCAGATCGATCTGTCCCGCGCGGAACATGTTGAGTCGCGTCTGGGCATCCTTCACCACCGGACGCTCCAGCCGGTCGACCTTCGGCGCCCCCGCGTGGTAGTCTCGAAACGCCTCGAGAACCATCAGCTGGTCGGGGAGGTACTCCTTCGCCCGGAAGGGCCCTGTGCCCACCATCTCGGCGACGGATCGGATCTCTTGGCCCTCCTTGACGGCCTCGCGGCAAACCACGAACGCCGTCGGATACGTGAGCTTGCCGAGGAAGTACGGCTTAGGGGAATCGATGGTGATGCGCACCTCGTGCGGACCGACCACCTGCACGCCGGTCACTTCGCTAGCCTGACCTCGAAGCTTCTCCTTCACGCCGACGATGTCGGAGAGGTAGGTCTCGGCGACCGGGCTCTTGAAGGCCGGATCGCAGTGCCTCTCGAACGAGAACTTCACGTCCTCTGCGGTGAGTTCACGGCCGTTGTGGAACTTCACGCCCTTCCGAAGCTTGAAGGTGTAGGTTCGCCCATCCTGCGAGAGCTCCCAGCTCTCGGCCAAGTTCGGCTTCACCTGGTTGTCTTCGCCCCAGCACACGAGCCCCTCGAACACCTGTTGGATGAGGTCGATCGTGTCTCCGTCCTGCACCATGCCGGGATCGAGCGTGGTCGGACTGGTGACGATCGGATAACGGAAGACCTTGGCTCCGCCCGGCTCGGCTTGCTTCGTCCCGGTGCCGCAACCTGCCGCCAACATCGACAAAGCGGCCAATGCAACCAGCCATCGAACCATGGGACGCATTCTACTTGAACGGACTCGCTTCTCCTGTGTCCCCGAGGCGAAGCCTCAGCTCCCTCATCCACGCCTCCGTGGCCGGCAGAGCGATGCCGCAGGCCTCCCGCCAGAACGGCATCATGGCCAGGGCGCACTCCTCCGCGCGTCTGAGATGGCTCGGGGGAGCATCGAGCTCGGCCGTCTTGCGCCAACCGATCACCGCCTCGCGCGGCGCCTCGAAGCAGTCCGCGTACCCGGGCGCCACGGTTGCCGAGACGAGACCACCCGCCGAGGGCGACAGCAGCCAGTGGCTGCCGACCGGGGGCGATCCCGTGTCCACGCACGCGTCCAGTTCCGGGGCGAATCCGGCCTCGATGAGGAGGCGGGCGATGCTCCAGACCGACGCGGCCAGAGGCTCGGGGTGCCCTTCAAGCTCATGCAGGGCGCGCACCGCGAGGTGGAACATCTCGGGAACGGGCTGCTCGTAGGGCACAACGGCGGAGAGCAACTCCGCGAACGACAATGCCGGTAAGAGTCGGTCCAGGTCCTCCCTCAGCCCGGGGAACGCGCTGATCGGTTGGCTCTGCGTGACGTAACGGACAGCACGCCCCTTGGCGAGCTGCAACCTCGCGAGCATGAGGGGCTCGGACATGCCGGTGAGCCTCGAACCCGCCTTGCGCGCCCCCTTGGCTACAGCGTCGATCTTGCCCTGTTCGAGAGTGAGCAATGTCAGGCGTCGGTCCTTGTCGCCGACGTCCCATCGACGCAGCACGACCGCCGTGACGGTCTGTTCTTGAGACACTCCCGGGTCAGCTCAGGTGCAGGACGCTGCGCCAAAGCCACTCGATCCACACGAAGTACATGCGGTCGATGAAGAGCGCAAAGCGCGTCATGACCGTGGATCCGAAGATCGCTCCGAAACCCACCATGAGAACGAGGCGGCCAGCGGTGCTCATGCCCTTCAGGAACCTGCTCTTGAACTCCGTGCAGAAGATGAAGTAGCTCAGCACGCACAGCAGGGTCGCCACGAAGATCAGGTTGTTGATCGCCTGCGACAGATACACGTTGGGGTCCGGCTGGCCGTTGACGGGCGGCGGCACGGTGAGAGAGCTGAAGGTCGTGGGGATGATGGTCTTCACCGAGTCGGCCATCTGCGGACCGTACAGGTTGAACCAGTTGAGGAACGTCTGACCGGCGCCCAAGCCGATGAGCAGGCCGAGCGGGATGCGGCTGATCCAGTTGTGCTTCCTGCTGAAGATGAGATAGGCCATGAAGGCCATGGGGACGACGAACGCCCAAGGCCAAACGGCCGGCTCCTTCATGGCTCCAGTCTGCTCGTCGATCTTGCCGACCATCTGGCCCCACCACTGGTCTTTGAGGGTGTCGGTCCAGATGGCCGTGAGCGACCAACCGGCGGCCAAACCCAGGAACATGTGTTCGAAGAACCGGTACAGCTTGGTCTCCCGGTAGAGGACGCTGTACAGGCCGACGGTGGCGAGCACGCCGGCCGTCATCTTGATGAACACGTAGGTCGGATGCTCGAGGTTCATCGCTTCCTGCTCCGATTGGTCAGCCACATGCCGACGTTGCCCACGGCGACGGCGAGGATCAGCAGCGTGAGCGCGCTATGCAGCGCGAGGTAGTAGGCCATGCCCCGGTCGAAGTTCTTGGCGCCCGGGAACGCCGCCGCGACCGGTCTGCCCGGGGCGTTTCCGCCCACGACCCCCTGCGCGTCGATGCCCTTCTCCATCAGCCACTCGAGCTCCACACAGCCCGACAGGCCGTTGACCAGTCCCTTCAGCTGCCCTGACTTGAAGTAGTTCAGCTGCTCGGGGAACATGACGCCGGTGATCATCGAGATCACCTTCACCTGCTTGCCGATGCGGGCGACGATCGTGGGCATGGTCCCCGACGCGGACAGCGTCACGTACGCGTAGACATCCTCGATGCGTTGCACCCTGTCGAGGACCGGCGACTCGAAGACGCTCCTCTTCTCGCCCGTGGTGGGATCGGTGGCCTGCCGGGTCTTCCACGCCTCGCGCACGTTCTGGTGAACGGTTTGCAGCATGGTCGGACCATCCGGGAAGAAGCCCAGGATCAGGTAGTCGTACCACTCGCGGTACTCGGGCTCTCCAGCGGCGCGCCGCTCCTCGTTGATGCGGCGGATGAATCCCCGGGCGATCTCGATGCACTGCGGCTCCACCCAGCTGAGCACCGCGAACTTGGCGCCCGATCGCATGAGGATGCGCAGCAGTGCCTCCATCTGACCGCCGTTCTCCCCGCGCGACGAGTTGGTGAAGCCCGTGTCCACGATCACCACGCCGCCTTCGGGAACGTTGCGCAGGATCTTGTAAGCCTCGATCGTGTAGGGCTCCGGCCGGGTCGGCACCTCCACCTTTCGGAGCTGCGTGACCACCAGCGACGCCGAGACGACGAGGAACAGGATGAGGTAGAGGAACGTGCGGTTGGCGGACTGGAGGATCTCGCCAATCGACTTCTTCGGAGCGTCGGTCTGCTCGGCCATCAGTGGCTAACCCCCTTCTCGATGCTGAGCCACAGCCTGAGGGCCATGGCGAGACCCCCGATCGCCAAGCCGAACTCCATCGCGCGGATGCTCGGGCTCTGGAGGTTGTCCTGAATCCAGCTGCGGATGGTGGGAAGCCGCAGGCTGTCCACGATCACGGACTCGCCGGGCTGGGCGATCGAATTGAGCAGGCTGTCCTGGCTCACCACCACGCCCCCCATCAGCCCCAGCATCACGATCAGCGCGGTTCCCAGCAGGATGGTGGACTCGACCGACCGAATGCGGAACGCGCGATAGGCGGCGGAGAAGATGAAGAACGCGATGATCGAAAACATCACCGCGTCCATGTTGATGAACAACCCGCCGAACAGCAGGTCCTTGGCGAAGTGCGGGAAGACGCTCGGCGTCTCCGCGGCCGCGCGGGCCCCTTCCGGCGTCAGGCGCGAGATCCAGTCCCAGTAGCCGAACAGGATCATCGCAGCCATGCTCAACGTGAAGACCAGACTGAAGAACCAGTCTTTCTGCCTCTTGAGCAGGCGCCCCAGGTGGATGCTGAGGAGCGAGTAGATGCCGATGCCCAGAAGCATCGCACCGAGCGACTGGGCGAACGCCGTGACCGAAGGCAGGGTGCCCTGGAGCCAGAAGCTGAACCCCTCGACCGCGTTCCGCGGAACCTCATCCGGACTGTAATCCTGCGCGGTGGGCCAAAGGAAGTGCAGAACGAAGTACAAGCCTCCGAGGAACGTCACCGTGCTGACGATCACGGGCCTTGCGCGGGTCGGTGCCCGCAACAGGGCCGCGACGACCAGAAAGCCGACGACGACGGCTGCGAGAATCAGCAGCCACATCCGGGTCGAACCCGGCTCGGCCTGCCAGAAGCTGAGGGGCTGCGCCGCCTGGGCCACGGGGATCACGAGTCACCTCCCGTTGGCGCCGTCTCCCTCTTCTGGCGCGGCGGATCGATCGGCCCCGGCTTGCGGGGGAAGAAGAAGCGCAACGGGGTCAGCTCGTCGTTGTTCTTCATGCGCGCTGGTATGGGACGATACTCGCCGGCCTTTCCGGGTTCCTGCACCCACTCGGCGGTCTGCTGCACGAACCTCTTCTCCACCGAGCCGAACAGGCTGAACAGGACGATCACCGAGGCGATCGCCAGCTTGGCCCAGTCTTGGCCGACCAGGCTCCCCACGAGCACCGGCTCCCTGCTGAGGTAGGCGCTCGCCGCGTAGAATTCGTCGCCGATCATCACGTAGTCGCACGCGGCGATGAGGAACGGCGTCTGGGTGGTGATGGTCGAGGCGGCCACCTGGATCGCGCCCACCGCGTTTGCCGACTCCGCCACGATGAGCGACTCCGCGTACCAGTCGCCCATCAGGAAGGCGGCTGCGACCCGCTCGCGGTAGATCAGACCCGCCACGCCCGCGGCGAAGGCGAACTGCCTGTCGGTGACGAACCGCACCGACTGCGGGTCGAACCGCTCGGGCACGCCCTCCGTCTGATACACGTCCCGGATCATCTCGGTGGCCACACTGTACAAGGGCGCGTTGGCCAGCAGGAGGCGGATCGGCGTGGCGAAGCGAGCGGCGGTGCGCGTGATGTAGCCGAAGATCTTGACCGCCTGAATGCCAACAGGGTCCAGGCCGCTCAGACCCGGAACCATCAGCACCGGCCGGCCCATCTCGGTCGAACGGCCGATCGCCTCGTCGATGGCGCTCAGGCCGGGAATCCTGCGGATGAACAGCTGCTTGCCACCCCTGGCGCGCTGGATGTTGAACAGGATGAACGCCATCAGCAACAGGACGAAGAGGACCTGCAGGAATCCGGTGTCGTAATACTGCATCAGGCCGTAGCCTCCTCGCGCGCCGTCTCCAGCATCTGGATGAGGCGCTCGATGTTCTCCCGCTTGGACAGCAACCGGGAGTAGTCGTTCACGAAGTCGAAGCCGAAGAAGGGAACGAGAAACGGTGCGAACGCCAGGGCGGCCTGACCTCCGAGGTAGGCCAGCGGCTTGTGCATTTCCAAGAATAGGATGGCGGGCGTCTCCAGCCGCCGCTCGACGATCGCTCGGGCAGCCTTCTCCAGCAACGCCGAGGTCTGCTCCTCCGTCAGGTCCTCATCCCAAAAATGCCGCATCTTCAGGCAGCCGCCTCCGGACGAACTCGAGCACTTCCTCGCGGTTGCGGTTGAAGCGAATGTATACCCCGCGAAACACCGCCGTTCGCGATGCTTTCTCCAACGGAGAGAGTTTCACGCCGTCCTCCCCCAGGATCGCTCTTCGGACGCTCCGCCACTCGATGGCCGTCACGCTGATCCCTACCTTGGCGCTCGCCCCCTGCGCGTCGAGCCGGTAGCGCACGGGATACCAGAACTCCATCGTGGAGCCGAGCAGAAAGAACACCGAGAGGATCCCCAGCACGAGCCCGAACGCGTACCCCGACGCCACTCCGATGGCGGCCACAACGGCGAACAGTCGGGCTCGCTTCGGGGGATCCCTCTCCCACAGCCTCACCTCCCACTCGAGCCTCTCGGGCGCTCCCGCCTCAGCGGTAGTCATCGAACAGCTCGCTGACGGACTCGTTGAGGAAGATCCGCCGGATCGCGTCGGCGATGAGCGGCGCCGATTCCAGCACGCGCAGCTTCGGGAACTGCTTGTGAGGCGGCACGGGGATGGTGTCCATGCAGACGACCTCCTCAATGACGCTGTCCTGGAGCCGCTGCGACGCGTTGCCGCTCAGTACCGGGTGGGTGCAGGCCGCCAACACCTGTTTGGCGCCCCTCTTCACCAGCGCCTCCGCTCCCATGACGATCGATCCGCCCGTGTCGATCATGTCGTCGATCATCACGCACTTGCGACCCGCAACGTCGCCGATGATCTCGACGATGTCCACCTTGTTCGGCTCCGGGCGGCGCTTGGCGATGATCGCGATGGGAGCCTTCAGCATCTCGGCCAACGCCCTGGCGCGCCCCACCCCGGCAACGTCGGGACTCACGACCACCACGTCCTCGTCGGCTAGACCCCGCTCGATCATGTAGCGCCCGATGATGGGCCCGGCGTACAGATGGTCCACGGGGATGTCGAAGAACCCTTGGATCTGGTCCGCGTGGAGGTCGATCGCCACGATCCGGTGGGCGCCGGCGAAGCTGATGAGGTCCGCCACAAGGCGGGCGGTGACGGGCTCCCGAGGCTTGATCTTCTTGTCCTGCCGGGCATAGCCGTAGTAAGGCATCACCACGGTGATGCGGTTGGCGGAGGCGCGGCGGAACGCGTCGAGCATGATCAGCAGCTCCATGATGTGGTCGTTGGCCGGAGCGCACGTCGGCTGGATGATGAACACGTCCTTGCCTCGCGCGCTCTCGTCGACCAGAAGACGAATCTCGCCGTCGCTGAAGCGCGTCAGCGTGCATCGGCCGAGTTCCACGCCCAGCTCCGCCGCGATCTTCTGGGCCAGCTCCCGGTTGGCGTTGCCGGCGAACAGCTTCAGGCCCTGCTGCAGCGTCTCTCCGTTGATCACTTCTTCCCCCCCTTGGCCTCGCGTCGCCGCGCGGCCCAACCTTCCTTCAGCACCTGATCCGCACGCGCGATGGCCAGCGCGTCCTTCGGCACGTCGTGTCGGATCACGCTCCCGGCTCCGACCACAGACCCCTCTCCGATCGTGACGGGCGCGATGAGCGTGGAGTTCGATCCTACGAACGCGCCATCCCCGATGCGGGTCCTGTGCTTGGTGAAGCCGTCGTAGTTGCAGGTGATGGTTCCTGCCCCGACGTTCACCGACTCGCCGACGCTCGCATCCCCAAGGTAGGTTAGATGGGCTGCGCTGCTGGAGGCGCCGAACTCGACGTTCTTCATCTCCACGAAGTTTCCCACCCTCGCGCCCGAACCCAGCCTCGTGCCGCCTCGGAGGTGGGCGAACGGGCCCACCCGGCTGCCGGCACCCACTGTGGAATCGGCGACGAAGCTGCAGACCACGGAAGCACCATCCTCCACTGTGGCGTTGCGCAGAACCGTGTTGGGGCCGATGGCGCATCCGGCGCCCACCACGGTCCTCCCTTCCAGCACGGTGTTCGGCAGCAGCGTGCTGTCGGCTCCGATCTCGACGTCCGGACCCACGTGCGTGGAGCCGGGGTCCACGATCGTCACTCCCGCGAGGGCGTGCGCCCGCAGAATGCGCGTCCGCAGGACTCGAGCCGCCTCGGCAAGCTGCCAGCGATCGTTCACGCCCATCAGCATCTCGGTGTCCTGCACCCGCACGCAAACGGTGTTGCCGCCATCCCGGTAGATGGCGCCGACCATGTCGGTCAGGTAGTACTCGCCCTGGGCGTTGTCGTTGCGGAGGGTCTTCAGCAGGCGGAACAGCGTCCGGGCTTGGAAGCAGTAGACGCTCACGCAGACCTCCCGCAACGCCTTCTGCTCCGGCGTCGCATCCTTCTCCTCGACGATGCCCATCGGCCGGCCCTCCGCGTCCCTCAGGATGCGACCGTAGCCGAAAGGATCATCCATCACGCACGTGGCCATGGCACAGGCGGCGCCTGTTTCGGCCTGAACCGCGGCGAGGCGCCGCAGGAAGTCCGGTTCGATCAGCGGGGCGTCCCCGGGAACGATGAGAACGGGCCCGTCGTGGTCCTTCAACGCAGTCTCCGCGCACAGAGCCGCGTGCCCGGTCCCCAACTGCTCGCGCTGCCAGGCGTAGGCGTAGCCGTCACCCAGGGCCTCGACGATCTGGTCGCCACCGTGGCCCACGACGATCGTCGGGCGCGTCACGCCGGCTTTCCTGAGGTTCCTCGCCGCGAGCTCCACCATCGGGACTCCCAGGATCCGGTGCAAGCCTTTCGGCAAGTCCGACCTCATGCGGGTGCCCTTGCCTGCCGCCAGCACGATGCCTTCCAAAACCCGTTCTGCCATGCGCGTTCGAATGACCCCTCCGGACGAATTGTGCTTCCCAAGATCCAAAATGAACAAGCGCACATTGGGCAACCACCATGAGCCTCCGTTGCTTGGACCACCCTCTCGCTGCACACCTGGTCGCCGTGCTTCGCCGCGCGGAGACCCCGCCCGAGCGCTTCCGAGCGGTCGCGTCCGACCTCAGTAGGATGCTCGCTCTGGAAGCCACACGCTACCTGCGCACCCGCACGGTCGAGATCCAGGGACCTTTGGAGACGACCACGGGAGAGGTACTCGACGAGCCGATCGCCGCCGTGCCGATCCTGCGGGCGGGCCTGGGGTTGCTCGAGCCGATCGCGCACATGTTCCCCGACGTCACGGTGGGATACATCGGGCTCGAGCGCGACGAGAGAACCGCCATCGCAAGGAGCTACTACTGCAAGCTCCCCAACCTCCAAGGGCGCTTCACGCTCGTGATCGACCCGATGCTCGCAACCGGAGGGTCGGCCTCGCAAGCGATCTCCTTCGTGAAGGGAGCCGGCGCCGAGCGGGTGTGCCTGCTGTGCGTCGTGGCTGCCCCGCAGGGAGTCCGGAGGCTGGAGTCCGACCATCCCGACGTGGAGATCGTGACGGCCGCCGTGGATCGCGACCTCGACGGGCGGAAGTACATCCTTCCCGGACTCGGAGACTTCGGAGACAGGCTGTACGGGACGGTGTAGCGTGTTCCACCGACCCTTGCCTTTCCCAGCCGTCGCGCTGCTCGTGGTGGCGATGACCGACCTCTTGCTGACGGTGGTGCTGCTGGGACACGGCTTCGACGAGGGCAATCCGCTCTTCCGAGAGCTCCTGAACCGAGGCCCGGCTTGGTTCATCGGCGGCAAGGCCGCGCTGGTCGCCGGACCGATCCTCCTGCTCGAGGCGTTGCGTCCTCGCGCTCCAAAGAGGGTGGCCCAGGCTTACTGGCTTTGCCTGCTGCTCTACGTGGGTCTTCTCGGGCTGCACCTGGCCTCGATGCTGGGCTTCAGGCTTGGAGCTCTCCGATGAGAGCGATGCCGCTCTCCGGCTCCATCAGGTTGTCCCTCCCTCCCATCAGGCGATCGGGCAACCCTGCGCCCTCCGGAGGGCTCAGCCACACCGACGTACCGAACTTCGGGCTCGCGAAAGGCAGGTGCGACCAGCCTCTCCCGAGAAGATGGTGGCCGTTCGCCGCATCGCCCTCGAAGGGGGCGCCGTGGTTCCACGGCACCCAGGAACGGCCGTTGCAGTAGTGGCAGACGAACGACCGTCGCATCCTGCTCTTCGATCGGTTCGGATGGGACCTGTGCAACAGGTGGCCGTGGAAGAACAACGCATCCCCAGGCTGAAGCGGGATGGGAAACGGCTCGCCGTGCTTGCGGGCGACGGGGCTCAGGGTGTTCACGGACTCATCCAGGTGGCTGGCGTGCTCGATCTCCCGCAGGTCTTGGAACGCCCCGGCCGCGTGCACGTGCGCCGGCGCGTTGTGCGGAGGATAGATCGGCTCGTGGGACGTGCCCGGTGCCACCCAGAGGCAACCGTTCTCCTCGTCGGCAGGATCCAAGGCGATCCAGACGCCGATCAGCGTGTCGGGAAAGGTCGTGATGTAGTACGAGTCTTGATGCCAGCCTTGGCCACCCCTCCCCGGAGGATTTAGGAACAGCATGCTCTGGAGCGCCAGCACGTCCGGGCCAATGAGGGCCTCCAGCACGTCGAGCACCCGGGGGTGCAGCAAACCCCTCTCCGCCCTGGCCGAGGCACGGTGAAGCATGTGGATGCGCGTGAAGCGGGAGTAAAGCTCCTCCTCGGACGCATCCGCCCGGACGGGCTCCAGACCCGGCAGCGGCTCCCGACCCCAGAGGATGTCGTCGCAAAGACCCAGGAGCTCCGCGACGTCCTCGAAGGAGAGGAGGCCGGGGACCACCACGTAGCCCTCCCGATGGTATCGAACGTATTCCTCGACCGTAACCTTGCGACGACCCTCGACGTCTGCTGCCCGCGGTAGGTGAGCCATGCGACACCTCTTTTCGTGCGGCGCATTGTAGCCATAATGCCGGCATGACGCGGGTCTTTGGGTTCAGGTGCCTGCTCGGCCTCTCGCTGGCCTGCCTGGGAGGCTCGCTCTGGGCGCAGAGGCCCTACACGATCACGGACTACGCAGTCGAGATGGAGCTGCGCAGAGACGGCCTCCTTGCGGTCGAGGAACGGATTTCGGTGCGCTTCGATGAGCCGCGCCGCGGGATCATCCGATCGATTCCTTTCGACTATCGCACCGGGAAGGGGGTGGCCCGACGGGTGATCCTCCGGGACGTCGCCGTCACCGACGAGCAAGGGACAAGCCTCACGACCAAGGTCTCGAGGGAGCGTGCGAGCCTCTCCATCCGCATCGGCGATCCCGACGTGTTTCTTCCTGCGGGCAGCCGCAAGACGTACGTCATCCGCTACTCGGCGCAAGGCGCGCTGAACTGGTTCGAGAAGTCCGGGGACTGGGAGCCCTACTGCGAGCTGTACTGGAACCTCACGGGCGACCAAGTGGACACGGAGATCGGCAGGTTCCGATTCCGCGTTCGGTTTCCGAAGATCGCGACCGCGGGCCGACTTCGGGCGAGGCTGTTCGTCGGTCCCTACGGAGCGACCCAGGGGCCGATCGTCGTCGGGGCGCCGAAAACGGTGGCCGATCCTGCGACGAGCAGCTCGCTCACCCTCACCGATTCCTCCTTGCAAGGCACCGTGGCGGCTTCCCTGCCGCCGTTCCACGGTGCCACGATGGTGTTGAACCTGCCTGCGGACGCGGTTCAGAGACCCAGCCTCGGTCAATCGGCGCAGGCCTGGCTGATGCCGAATCTCGGCTTCGGCATCCCTCTGCTGGTGCTCGCGGCGATGTCGTTCCTGCTGCTTCGCTTCGGGAGGGATCCGGCGTCCGGACCGATGGTCGTGCACTTCGAGCCCCCTCTGGGCCTGTCGGGCTCGGAGCTCGGCGCTTTTCTGGATCAGAAGGCGGACACCCGCGACCTCGTCGCAGGCATCTTCACCCTCGCGGTTCGCGGCTTCCTCACGATCCATCCGGAGGAAAAGGGGCTCGTGTTCAAGAAGCGCACAGCCCAATTGCGATGGACCGGCAAGGAGCCTTCCGGCGAGCTGGGTCCCTTCGAAGCGGAACTTCTGGCGGCCCTGCGCCGTGGCGGAAAGGTCATCACCGAAGCGGACCTCCGCAATCACGTCGCCGCCAAACTGGGTGCCCTGAAGTCCGCCCTGTTTGGTAGCCTGGTGGGAAAGGGACTGTACGCCGCCTCTCCGCACGCGGTGGCCGCCGCCTGGCTCGTCGGCGGGGGCGCCGCCATCGTGCTGATGGCGATCCTCGCGGCGTGGATCTCGCCGTTCGGCGATCCGCTGCCGTCGTTCGTCGGAGCGGCGGTCGGGTTCTTGGTGCTCGTGCCCTTCGCCCGACTGATGCCGAAGCGCACGGTCCTCGGCGCCAGGACGCTGGCCCAGGCCCGCGGATTCGAGGAGTTCCTTCGGCGCGCGAGGTCCAAGGAGTTCGAGTGGATGGACAAGGTGCAGCCGACCGCGGCGCTCTTCGAGGAGTATCTTCCCCATGCTGTCGCCCTCGGGCTCACCGAGCAGTGGGCCTCGGCTTTCACGGATATCGTGCGCGAGCCTCCGACATGGTACGTCGCCCCCCATGGTCAGGCGGTGTTCAACCCGGTTTTCCTGGCTTCCGATCTGGACGTGGTCGGACGAGCCATCGGTACGGCGGCCACCACCCTGCCCAGGTCGAGCGGGGCCAGCGGCGGCCACTCTGGCTTCTCCTCTGGAGGCGGCTTCTCCGGCGGCGGCTTCGGCGGGGGCGGTACCAGCAGCTGGTGACCCGTCGGGCGTCTAGTATCATGGAGGGGAGCGCCCTATGTTGCCCGACTTGGAACCGAGGAAGCGGTCGATTCTCCGAGCCGTCGTGGTGGAGTACGTCGCCGGCGCGGAGCCCGTGGGAAGCGAGCTCATCGTCCGGAAGCACAGCCTCGGCGTGAAGAGCGCGACCGTCCGCTATGAGCTCGCCGAGATGGCGGAGATGGGGTATCTCGAGCAACCCCACACCAGCGCCGGACGCATCCCCAGCGATCTCGGCTACCGCTACTACGTCGACTACCTGATCGAAAAGCCCACGCTGGCTCCCGAAGCCAAGCAGGAGGTCGCGAGCAGCGTGGAGGAGGGCGAGGTGCTCTCGATCTTGGTGCGAGAGGCGACTAGGGCTCTGAGCCGCCTGACCCAGTTGCTCGCGGCCGCGACCATCCTGCGAGACGGCAGGATCACCGTCCGCAACGCGGTGCTGAGCGCGCTGGGGCCCGACAAGGCGCTGCTGGTTCTGGTGTTCAACAACGGCCACGTGGAGAATCGGTTGCTCGATTGCCCGCCGGGCATCACGCTGACCGACATCGGCGTGGCGAACGAGATCCTCAACCGCCACCTGCCTGGCAAGACGGTCCGCAGTCTCGCCCGCGGAAGGGCGCCTGTGGAGGCCGGGCCTCCCACCCAGGCATCGCTGGTCGAGGCGACCTGGTCGGTGATCCGCAGCGTGGCGCGCGACATCCTTCGAGGCCAGATCCACCTCGAGGGCGAGGAGTACATCCTGGCCCAGCCGGAGGCGCGGAGGGACGCGGAATTCGTGCGCCGCGCGCTCAAGGCCTTGGACGATACGGCGGCGCTGTACGAGGA
>JAOACB010000033.1 GCA_026418055.1 Fimbriimonadales bacterium | reverse complement strand
CCGCCGTGAACCGGTAACATGGAGCCTGCCCATGGTCGTCGTGTTCGGAACGGTCTGCCTCGACCGGGTGCGCCGCGTGCCCGCTTTGCCGGAAGCGGGAGGGTATGTGGAGATCCTGGAGGAGCGGCTTCTGCTGGGAGGCGAGGCGGCGAACACCGCCCGACACCTCGCGGCATGGGGTGTTCCGGTGGCGCTCGCGGGCAACGGGCTGGGCGGGGGGGGGGAGGGCAGGCTGCTG
>JAOACB010000032.1 GCA_026418055.1 Fimbriimonadales bacterium | reverse complement strand
AGATGTGTATAAGAGACAGGGGCAGGCTGCTGCTGCGGCTCGTCGCGGAGGCGGGTCTGCCCACCGAGTTGCTGGAGGCCGACCGGGGCGAAACGCCTGTGTGCGATGTGTACGTGACTCCCGACGGCGATCGGACGATGTTCGGCAAGGGGTTCAGCGCGATGGACCGGCCTGAGGCGGCGGAGGCGTTTCCCCTTGTTCCGGGCGCGTGGTTCACCGCCGAGCCGAACATGCCGGAGGCCGCCCGTCAGGCCTCGCGCAGGGCTGCCGAGGGCGGCATGCGCGTGTACCTGATGGACTTCGTCCGAGAGAGGGAGCCGATCCCGCCGGGAGGGTTCTGGCAGACCTCCACCGACTGGGCCGGGCGCCGCGGCGACCCGGAGGCGAACCTGCGGGAGGCCGAGAGGGTCTCCCGGGCCTACGGTTGCCACGCGATCCTCACCGACGGCGGCGCGGGCTTCTGCTACGCGCCTCCGCAAGGGCCCGCCGTGCTCTTGCCGTCCTTTGCATGCCCGGGCGTGGTTGATTCCACCGGCGCGGGGGACGCCTTCCGGGCGGGCGTGCTGCACGGTCTGCACGAGGGGTGGACGGTCGGAAGGGCGCTGGCGCGCGGAGCCGCCGCCGGTTGCCTCGCCTGCACCAAGCCTGGAGCCTCCCGGTTCGTCCCCACCCTTGCGGAGCTCGAGGAGCTCGAGAGGGCCCAGCCGGAGATCCTGGAGCGGATCCTCAGGGCTTGCGACGCTGGCTGAGGATCCAGTCGGCCAATTCTGGCTCGGCGAACGCGGGAGTCCACGAGTCGTGCTGGGCTTCGGGATACTCCGTGTACCGCACCTCCGCGCCGGCGTTCCTCAGCGCATCGACCATCACGCGGCTGGCGACGACCGGCACCACCGGATCTTTGGCGCCGTGGAAGACCCAGAACGACACGCCCTTCATCCTCGGTGCGGTGGCCGGGTCCCCGCCGCCGCAGATCGGGAACGCGGCGGCGAACAGCCCGGGTCGGCGGGCCACCAGGTCGAACGTGCCGAAGCCTCCCATGCTCAGTCCGCCGAGGACCACGCGGTCGCGGTCGGAGCCCAGCTCGCGGATCAGGATCGTCAGCATCTGCAGCACGGCGGCCCCTGAGGGAGAAGGCCTGGAGCCGATCTTCGGACCTCCCTTCCACTGCAGGTTGGCCCACCAGCCGTCCCCGGGGCACTGCGGAACAACCACCGTGGCTCCCTTCTCGGCCAGCCGCAGAAAGAACGCTCTCCCATGGAAGAGCTGGGCCTCGTTGTCCGAGCCCCGCTCTCCCATGCCATGCAGGAACACCACCAAGGGAGCGTTGCGGGTGCCCGTGGCGGGGCGCACCAGTCGGAACGGCAACACCACGCCGTTGTGGGCGGTGAACGCCCTGTGCTCGAACCGAGGGGCGGATACCGAGGCGGCCAAGGCCGCGCAAACCAGTGCGGGATGCATGGAGCGGTCTTACCCTATGGCCTACGGCAGGTATCTTGGAGCCGTGGAGGATCGGATACGCCGGTCGCTGGACGAGGCCCGGGCGGTCTTCGAGCGCGCCGCGGAGGGCGACGCCGCGCGCCAGGTGGCCGAGATCGCACGCCGCATCGTGCGGTGCTGGCGGTCCGGCGGGGTGGTGTACGCGTGCGGCAACGGCGGCAGCATGGCCGAGGCCATGCACTTCGCGGAGGAGTGCACCGGACGGTACCTGCTCGACCGCGATCCTCTGCCCGCCGTGGCCCTGTCCGATCCCACGCACTTCACGTGCGCCGCCAACGACTACGGCTTCGAGTCGATCTTCGAGCGAATGATCCGAGCGATCGGCCGACCCGGCGACGCGTTGCTCGCGCTGTCGACGTCCGGCAGGTCCGAGAACGTGGTTCGAGCGGCCGACGCCGCCAAGGCCAGAGGCATGGTGGTTCTGGGGCTGCTCGGGGGCGACGGAGGGCCTTTGCTGACGCGTTGCGACGCATGGTTCCTGCCGGAGGCCGTAGGCTCGGCCCGCATCCAAGAGCTGCACCTTTGGGCGGTGCACGCCATCCTCGACGCCGCGGAGCGCGAGCTGTTCCCGACGGCAGGCTGAGGCTCAGGAGGCCTTCGAGTAGACCTGCACCTCGTTGGCCACCTCCATCGACAGCCGGGCGACGTCGTCCATGCGGATTCCCACCGACTCGAGGCGGTCGACAGGAAGGTCGGGCGGGCTGTTGGCCGCCCCGCCGTCGTAACCCAACTGATGGGCGATCGCCTCGCCCGCGACCACGCACCATGAGATGTCGATCGTTTGAGAAATCGGATGGCAGGCCAAGATCGCGGAGGTGCCGTGCGGCGGGAAACCCCACATCTTGGCCACCGCCACGCCGCCCGCCCGATGGTTGAAACCGAACGCCTCCGTTTCGGCCTCTTGGATCGACCGGGAAGTTCCCGCCACCGCCTCCAACACGCCGCGGTAGCTGGCCTTGGCCAGACCGATCAGAAACGGCTGTCCCAGGTGCCGGAGCAACCCTCCCGACATGGCCGCCGATCGGGACACCATCACCAGGCGGTCCGCCAGCCTCATGGAGGCCACCGAGATGGCCAGTGCCTGGGCCACGAGCGGTTTGGCCTTGACGCCGGAGCCCTTGCACTGCTCCTCGGTCCACAGCTCGAGGCAGGCGAGGAGGCACACGCGTTGCAGCCTCTCCATGCCGAGCTTGCCTGCCGCGTCCACGAACGATCCTCCGAAGCGGGCGCCGGCCGCCCGGAGCTCCTCGGCGAGCAGCGAGCGCACCCGCACGTTCAGCTGGGGCTCGATGCCGATCAGGCGCTCCAGCATGGCGGGGGTGGGCGGCTCCTCGTGCGCGAGCGTCGCGGCTCGGCACATCCAGGAGTCGACCTTGCCGCCCTGCTTCAGCTCCCCCAGGTAGACCACCAACGGCGCGAGCGGATTGGCGGCCGCATCCAAACGCGATCCCGACATCTCCCGCTAGGATCATCGGCAGGTCGGAGCCTGGCCTTCGCTTCCTAAGGTCCCGAACCGGAAGGCGGGTCAGCGAGCGTGCGCGATCGAGACCCCGGCGATCCACAGCTCGCCGCTGTTCTCCCTGGGAGGGACGGAGTCCACGAGCAACGCCGTGGTCAGCCTGCAGCGACCGTGGACCTTGCCGTCCTGCGCCCCTCCCCAGAAGCCCCCGTACCCGGCGCGGAGGGGGATGGACACGAGCCGCCAGCCCTTCCAATCGATCCTCGGGCCGTCCGGCTGGTGCGTCTGGCCGGTTTCGTCTTGGAAGCGGAGCCGCAGGATGTTGCCGCTGCCGTCCCCGTGCACCCAGAGAGCCAGGTTCGCCGCCCCGGCGGGCAGAGCGATCGGGCTTGCGGGCCGGAGCTCGGCGAAGCGCCATCCCTGTCCGAAGGCGTACCTCAGCCTCAGGGCGCGGCCCGCGCGGAACGGCAGGCCGCTGGGCGGCGCGTCCGCGGAGAGGGACAGCTCCGCCCGCACCTTCGCGTCGCCGTCGGCCACCCACTGCCAGCCAGAGGTCGAGTCTGTGGGAACGCGCAAGAAGCCGATGCGTGGCATTGGGAGCGCCTTCCCCTCCACTTCGACGGTCGCGGCGAGTTCGGCGCCCTCCGGCGCTCGCAGGCCCGGGAATCGGGCGGGCCGGTCGAGCAGCGAGATTTGGGCCTGGGCGCCGCCCGCTCGCGCGGATACGCGCACCGGCTCGTTCGGTTGCTCGGAGCCCGCGTCGAACAGCGCCCACACGCTGTTGGCCTCCGGAGAGGCGAACGCCACGCGGAACGGGTGCGCGGGGTGCCACTGCATCGCCTGCCAGTGCGCGCCTCCCGGCAGCAGGAGGCCCAACCGAAGCCGCCAGACCTCGGCGTGGGGAGCCTGGAAGCCGCGCGCGCTCGCCAAGGCCTTGCCGAGCGAGGCCGCGTCGGGCTTGGACTCGACGGCGAACCGAGGGGCCCGCCCATCCGGAGGCAAAGCCTCGACCCGAAGCCTCGCCTCGGAGGGCGCCCCCGACCAGGCCAGCACGGACGCCAATTCGGCGGGCTTTGCCGCGCGAGTGCCCAGGGGCAGCCTCGGCCAGCGGACCACCGCGGCCGGCAGACTGGCGGGCTCGATCGCCGGCAACGTGTCGGAACCCGTGCGGCTGGTCCATCGGGCGATCCGTTGCTCCGAGCCGCGGACGAACAGCAGGGCCCACTCCTCGGGATCGCCTTGGTCCAGCCGCTTGTCGAAGCGGAACCCCGCCAGAGCGCGAGCGGTCGCCTGGATGTTCGTGTAAGTCGGTTTCGGGCGCAGATCGTGGTAGACGGTTCCGAAGTGGTGTTCGACCTCTTTGGGATCGGTGCCGTCGTTCTTCCAGTCGTACCAGATCGACAGGTTGGCTCCGCCGGCCAGGTTGACGAGGTACTGGCGCGGGGCCCACCTCGACTGGATTCTTTGGTCGAGCCCGGAGTACAGCTCCGAGTAGCCCCACTCCCCGCTCAGCATCGGGATGCGCCTGCCCTTCGGCGAGAAGCGGTCGATGAGCTCGCGCAGGCGGAACCAGTCGGGCAGGACCGACTCTGGCTGGATGCCGCGGTAAGGATGGACGGTGACGGCGTCGAAGTACTCCAGCAGGCCGCGCTGGAAGCACGTCTGCAGAAACCGCCAGTCGAAGCCGCTGGTGGCGGGCCCCACGTACCACTCCTCCGGGGCGACCCTTCGGATCGTCCTGCCCACTTCGAGGGCCAGGGCTACGTAGTCGTCCACGTTCGGCACGGGCTGCCAGAAGTGGATGTTCGGCTCGTTCCACATCTCCCAAAGGATTCCCTTGCCCCGGTACCGGCGCACCGCGGCCTCCACGAAGCGGCAGAACGCCGCGCGCGCCTCGGGAGTGCTCGGCGAGCCCTTCTGGTAAAGGTCGTTGCCGTAGTCGAGGATGAACAACAGCCGTAGGCCGTGCTTGTCCGCGCTCTCCACCAGCACGTCGTAGGCCGAGAAGTCGTACCGGCCACGCTCCCGCTCGATCTGGTGCCAGAACAGGTCCATGCGCATCCAGCGGAAGCCGGCGTCGCGGATCATCTCCATCTCGCCCGGCTCCGGATGGGTGAAGTGGATGTTCACTCCCCAGCCGCTCGGCACGGTTGCGTCCGGCAGGGGGAACCGCGCGCGGTAGTCGGCCATCGTCAGAGCGGCGATCAGGGCAACCATGCCGCCAGTCTAGCCCGCGCCGGGCGGTGGCGAGGAAGGAGGTTCGTGCTGAGCGGGAGCCGGATCGGAACGCGCGTGCGCTCCGGAACCCGAGCACCCTCTCGGGAAGCGTGGTGGGGCAGGGCGGCCCACTCTGGACGAGGGTGACCGGCCAGACCCCGAAGGAGGTTCGAGGCGATGGGGAGCGCGCTCCACGCGACGTTCCTCGGCGCCCTGGCGAGAGCGATTCTGCGGAGCGGCCTCGCGCTGGCCCAGGGATTCAGAGAGGAGCCCGAGGTCGGGCTCCTGCCCGATCGGCGAGCCGGCCGCGACGGGGCAGACAGGCGGCACCGCCGCCGACAGGAAGCCGACGCAAGGCACACGGAGGGACCAGATGGCGAAGAGGCTTCGCGGAGCGAGGAAGGCGGCACGCGCGGCTCCGAGGCTGGCGCCGAAGCGAGGCCTCTTCCGCCCCTCCCCGGGGCCCCACGCGCCGCCGGGTCGGTCCCAAGACCACAGTGGACACCGGCGTCCTCTTCTCCCCTCGGGCAAAGCCGATGGACGCGAGCGCTCGTATGCCGATCGCCTCCGACGCGCTGGGGAACAGGGGCCTCGGAGCGTCCTTGGCAAGACACGGGCCGTTGCTCCCTCGGCCACCCGGAGCGCCTCGCGGGTCGAGCCGCGAAGCCGGGGGGCGTCGCACGAGGCGGCCCGCCTGGAGATGCGCAACGAGGCGGAGTTCCGCGGATTCGCAGACGGCCTGAACGCCCTGCCGGAAAACATCCACGAGGCTATCCGCAGGAAGGATCGCTTCGCGCTCGACGCCGCTGGCCACCTTGCAGACGCGCAACGAGGGCCTCCCGCCGCGATCGGTCGGCGGACGAGTACCGGCGGCCGTCGAGAGGCCGCCGCAGGAGTCCAAGCATCCGGCGCGCTTGATGGAGGTGCCGCTCGCCTTGGGCTGCTCCGTGCCGGCGGGCGTGCGGCAAGCGCCGGAACGGCGGTCGCTGCGGTTCCGTGAGCAGCGCACGGAGCTGGATTGCCGCGGACAGCGCCTCCCAGCCGTCGTGGCCGAGGAGGAGCTGGCTTCGGTGCCCCACGCCCCCCTTCGCAAACCCCCTGAACCGCGCGAGCCGAGGGGCGCGCCTGTGGAGCGGGCGCCCCCGCCGGATTGGGGCGAAGTCTGCGTCGGGGACGAGGGGGGAGGGGTTCTCCGCGTTGGATCGCGGGCGCGCCTTCGGGCTCCTGGGCCGGATCGAACCCTCGGGCAGCCGCGCCCGGGGCGGCACCGGCATCGGTCTGGCGGCGGAGCGCCGCACCTCTGGGGGCCGCGGAGGGTCGGTGAGGGCGGGGGGAGCTGGGTTCTCTGCTCGGCGTGCGCCCGAGCCTGGACGCTCACCCCGACAGTGCGCCGTAAATCCAGCCGGCCAGCGTGGAAAAGGCCACCACCAGGCTGACGAACGCCACGGTCTTGCGGGTGCCCAGGATCGTGCCCAGAACGAGCATGCTGGGCAGCGACAGCGCCGGTCCGGCCAGCAGCAACGCCAGGGCGGGTCCCTTGCCCATGCCGCTGCCGAGCAAGCCCTGCAGGATCGGAACCTCCGAGAGGGTGGCGAAGTACATGAAAGCTCCCGCCACGGCCGCGAACAGGTTCGCCCGCAGCGAATTGCCACCGAGGGCGGCCTCCACCCAACGGGAGGGAACGATGCCCTCGTGCCCGGGCCTGCCCAGCAGGAAGCCGGCCGCGAGAACGCCCACGAGCAACAGGGGCAGAATCTGCTTGGCGTACCGCCACGTCTCCTCCAGCCAGTGCGCCGGCTCGCCGTCCTGACCGGCCAAGGCCCAGGCAAGGCCGATCGACGCCGCGCCGAACGCCGCCAGAGGAAGCGACGGAAGCGCCAGCGCCAGAGCCGCGGTCGCCGCAGCGACGGGCGCGAGGCGCGTCCAAGGGACGCCCAGGAATCGCACCAGGCAGAACGCCAGCGACAGAGCGAAGAGCGCCGTGATCGGCCAACGGAGCGTGTGCACGGCGTGCCAGAACCCCCCGGTCGAGTCGGGCCGACCCCAGTTGGCGAACACGAGGACGCCGGCCATCGAGGCGAAGTACAGCGCGGTCTGGCCGAGCGGCCTGCCTTCGTCGGGCGGGGCCAGCGCGAGCTGCGCCTGCATCTTCTCCCGCTCCTCGCCTCGGAAGAGCGCATGCATGCACAGCCCGATCAGCACGCTGAAGCCCACGGCTCCCACCGCACGAGCGATCCCCAGCTCCACGCCGAGGATGCGGGCGGTCAGGATGATCGCGAGCACGTTGACGGCCGGACCGGAGTACAGGAACGCGGTGGCCGGTCCGAGCCCGGCGCCCATCCGGTGGATGCCTGCGAACAGCGGCAGAACGGTGCAGGAGCAGACCGCCAGCAACGTGCCCGAGACCGACGCCACCGCATAGGCCAACGTGCGGCGGGCGGCCGCGCCGAGATAGCGCAGCACGCTGTCCTTGCGGACGAACACGCCGATGGCGCCGGCGATGAAGAAGGCCGGCACCAGGCACGTCAGAACGTGCTCCCTGGCGTACCAGCGCGTCAGCTGCAGAGCCTCCAGCACCGCGCTGTCGAAGCGTGGGTTTCCCACCGGCAGGAAGAACAGCGCCAGAAACGCCGCGGCCAGCGCGGCGAACACCTTGCGTTCGCGTTTCCAGTCCATGCGCGTGTGGGCGGGTGATTCGGGCCCGGAGGCGGGGGCTGGGAAGCCCCGCCGACCCTCAGGAGCCCAACGCCTCCAGCTTCTCCTCGACGATCTTCGCCGCCCGCGCGACCTCCACCTCGCCGAAATCGAAGGCGTAGGCCTTCTGCATCGGCATCTCCTCGTTGAGGATCACCTGCACGTCGGCCGCGAGGCCTGCGTTCTCGAGCGACCGGCCCACGCAGCGCACCGCGCAGCCGTCGATGGCCACCCGCACTCCGGCGGCCCGCGCCGTTTCGACGAAGGTCGAGCCGTTCGGCATCTCCAGCCCTCCCGCGACGCCGACCGCGCAGAACATCCTTCCCCTGCCGAGTTGGGCCAAGCGGCGGGCGCAGTCGTTCGCCACCTGTCCGACGTTCGAGCCGCCCGAGCAGGCGAGCAGCATCACGCCGCCCCGAGCGTTGCGATCAGCCATCGCTCCTTCCTCCCAACTCGGCGCGCGCCCGGGTCACCAGGTCGGCGATCTCCCTCGCCGAGGGGACCCTGCCGGCCAGCAGCACCCTTCCGTCCAAGGCCAGGGCGGGGGTTTGCATCACCCCGAACTCCAGGATCCTCCGAAGGTCCTCGACCTTCTCCAGCTCGGCGCCCCAACCTTCGGTCTGGTTCGCCTGCTGGGCGGCTTCGAAGAGCGCGTGGCACCTGGGGCAACCCGTTCCCAGAACCTGCAGCTTCAACCTCGGATCACCTCCTTTCCGACCGCGCGAGCTCGAACGCCGCCCTTGGTCGGCGCTCGAGCACCCCGTCCACGCAGGCCAGGAACCCGTTCAGGCAGGGCACGAGCGTCCGGTAGAACACCTGCTGGCCGCGCCGCTCGTCCTCGACGAGCCCGGCGGCGCGCAGCACCGAGAGGTGCTTCGAGACGGTCGTGAGGTCGCTGCCGACGACGGCATGCAGCTCGCACACGCAACGCTCGCCCTCGGCCAGCAGGTCGAGGATCATCAGCCGCGTCGGATGCGCCATGGCCTTCAGCACGGAGGCCCGCCGCACGGAAACGGTTCGCGTCATCGCAGTCAGTGTACGCGAAAACTTGGTCGAATCGCCAACTCTTCGCTGGGATTCCGCTCCCAAAGGTCGAGTTGCCGCTTGCGTGCCGGAAAGGGCCATGTGGAGTCAAGACAGAGGTTCAAACTGCCTTCGCTGCTTGCAGGTTGGTTGCGCCATGGCTGAGGGTCTCCTGGATCGGATCATGCGGCACCATCCGGGATCGCATCGAGTGCGGCGAGTCGCGCCTCGGCGACCGGCTGCCCTACGACCCCAAGCTCGCGCAGAGCTGGGTCGTCAGTAAGCCGACCGCGCCACGGCCTCTGGCCGGGCCGCGCCGCCAAGGGCTGTTGGAGCGCGCCTGGGGCGCCGGAGCCGTCGTGGCGGACCGATCCTGCCGGCGCAACGGCAGGGTGGCGCTGATCGTCGACCGCATGGACCCTCGGTGCAACTTTCCCCACACGGACCCGTTGCGAGGAATCCAGGACGCCTTGGACGAGGAAACCGGGCTCGTGGTCGCCCGCCTGGGCGACGATCCTCGAAGGAACGCGCTGGTGGCCGACCGCTTCTCCTCGGACGCGGGCGGCATCCTGATCGACTCGGTCGGTTCTACGAAGAACGACGAGGCGTTCCACCGCGGTGGCGGCGGGCACCCCGATCGTGGCGATCGACCGCAGGCCCGAAGGTTGTGCGCCGACCTCGTGTCGACCGACAACGACCACGCCGCGCGGCGCCTGTTGCTGGAAGATGGCCATCCCAGGATCGCGTTCTTCCCGTTCCACAAGCCGCGCTTCTCCTGGTTTCAGGCTTGGCACTCGGCGGAGCAGCGAACGATGGCCGAGGGGGGCGCCTCGCTGCCTGAGTCCCAGGTGCGGTGGCTGCCGCCGCCCCCGGAGAACGAGCCTCAGCTGATGGTGCGGGAGATGCGCGACGCCTTGGTCGCCCTTGCCAGGCCTTCGGAGGCGGTCGCGGCGCTGTTCTGCGTCGAGGACTCTAACGCTCCGGCCGCGTTGGAGGCGGCCGAGGCTGCGGGTCCGGGCGTGCCGGGCAACCTTCGGCTGGCCTGCTTCAACGGCTGGCCGCAGCGGATGTTCCGCGATCCGTGGAGGCGCCGCAGGGTGGCGCAGGTCGTGCACGGCATCGTCTTCTGTGCGGCGAAGCAGCTGCTGGAGCGCACATCGGGCGACCGCGGCGAGCCCGCGGAGATCGGCGTCCCGACGCGGATGCCTCCCGCCCCGCCGACGGAACCACGGGCAGGCTGACCATCGTTGGCGCCTTCGTCGCGCTGCCCGCACGGGTCGGATGCAGCCCGCAGGGGCCCTGGTCCAGAGGGCCGAGCGAGGGAACGGGCGTCCGGCAGGGCGTGAGTCCGGAGGAAAGGATCCGGAAGATCCAGGACGACCCCAACATCCCCCGGGAGTACAGACAGAAGCGCATCGACTCGCTGGCGGCCGAGTCGCCGGGCGGGGGCGGCGGGACCCGATGGTCCTTGCCGACTGTCCCTTGCTGTCCCAGCCCTCCCAGGTCGAGCGGCGCTCGTAGGAGTTCTCGCCGTCGCTGGAGGAGATCGGCGCGGACGGCTGGCGCACCAGCTTGGAAGAGCAGACCATGCCGGTGCGCATCGAGGTCTCGGACGGCAAGGCAGCCCTGCGGGTCTGCCCGATGCGCGTGCGCGGCCGCTTGGAAGGACGCGCGGGTCCTCGACGAACCCGCGGATCGGCCACGGGTTGAGCCGTTTTGCGCCTGGTTGCGCAACCGAGAGCTCAGGCCCCAAGGCGAACGGCGCGCGTCCCTTCCGACCTCTCCACCGCTGACCGCGAACCTGCTCGCGGTTTTCCTAGCAACCGGACGCAGCCGGCGCGGGCTGCGGCCGGATGTTCGCTGTGCCGAGGGAGCGACCCGGCTGAAAGCCACGCTACCGCTAGTCGGCCGCCAGGGGGTTCCGCTGGACGGCGATTATTGGCTGGAATCGGAGTTCCGCAAGCCCTCTTCGGAGGATCGCGCCCCGGTGGCGGTTTCCCGGGTCGTGCACAGGGTGCGGATCTGCGGGCTCGGGAGGCAGGCCGGGGGCGCCGCAAGCGGCGCCCCCTCGTGGCCCTACGCGGCCAGGCGCAGGCCCGTTTGCTCGCTCAACCGGAAGCGGGCCACGATGGCGTCCAGCTGCCGCGCCATTTCCGCCAGTTCGCCCGCGCTCGCGCTGACCTCCTCGGCCGTCGCGCTCATCTCCTCCGCGCTTGCAGCGGTCTCCTCGCTCACCGCCGCCACGCCCTGGATCGCGGACGACACCTCCCGGGCTCCGTCCGCCATCTCCTCGAGTTCGGTGGCGTTCCTTTCGGCCGCCCGACGGACCTGTTCCATCGCCTTCGCCACGGCGAGCGCCGTGTGGGCGACCCCCTCGGCGCGCTGGGCCACGGCCGCGGTCGACTCCGCGATCTCGGCCAGAGAGCGCCCGGCCTGCTCGCTCAAGGCGTCGCTCTCCTGCACGAGCGGTGCCGTTTGTCCGATGGCCTCGACGGTGCGGCTCACGTTCGCCCTCACGTTGTCGATCAGCGCCGCGATCTCTTTGGTGGCCGCGCTCGACTGCTCGGCGAGCTTGCGAACCTCCTCGGCCACCACCGCGAAGCCCCTTCCATGCTCGCCGGCGCGGGCGGCCTCGATCGCCGCGTTCAGCGCCAGCAGGTTGGTCTGTTCGGCTATCGGCTCGATCGACGGGACGATGGCTCCGATCTGTTGGCTGGCCTGGTCCAGCTCGGAGACTTGGCTGGCGGAAGCCGCGACCTGGTCACGGATCCTGCGGTTGGCCTCGGCGATCTCCTGCACGCGGCGGCTTCCCTCGGCCGCGGTGGCCGCGGCGGCCTGTGCGGCGGCGGCGACCTCGCCGACCTCCTCCGTAGCTTGGCGGAGGCTCCCATCGGCTTCCGCGACGAGCCCCGACTGCTCGCGGCTCGCGACGAGCACCCGCTGCGTCGCCGCCTCGAGCCTCTCCATCACCGCCGCCGCCTCCCCGGCGCCGTTGGCCAGCTTCTCGCTGCCTTGGGCGATCTCCGAGGAGGCACGGCCCGACTGCTCCGTGGCGGAGGCGAGCGTGCCGGAAGTCTGGCTGACTTGCTGCGCCGCGGCCTTGAGCTGCTCCACCATCGCCGCCAAGGCGCGCCGCGACTCTTCGTATCCCTCGATGCTGCCGACGATGGCCTCCCTGAGCTCGTTGCAGCTCTCCATCATCCTGCCCAGGTCGTCCCGCGTGCGAACCTGCAGCGGCTGCGAAACGATCCGGCACTCGCGGGTGAGGTCGCCTTGCCCCATGGCCCGCATCGCCAGCGAGAGGTCGTGGATGCCGCCGTGCGCCATCCGGGAGAGTTGCTCGGCGACGATGCGGAGCGACCCGCCGATCGAGCGCCCCAGCAGCACGGCCGCACCCAGGCCGATCGCCAGCGCCGCCCCACCCAGCCCGAGCATGTGGAGGGCGGCGGTCGCGGTTTCTCGGGTCGTGCTGTCCGCCACGGCGGCGGCCTCCTTCTCGCAATATTCGACCAGATCGTCGATGGCGGGGTCCAGCTCCGTGGTGGCGAGCTCGGACATCTTGGCGGCCTGCTCGGTGCGCTTGTCGATCCGCCCTTGGCGGTGGTACTCCAACAGGGCCGGGTCCATCTCCTTGTACTTGTTCCAAGCGGCCTGGAACCGCTCGCCGCGCTCGCGCAGCTCCTTGCGGTGCGCCATTTGGAAGAACGCCTCCAACGCCTTGTCCACCTCGGCTGTGAAACGGCGGATCTCGTCGAAGTACGCCTCGCGCTTGGCCGGGTCGGTCTGCAGGAAGCCTTGGTAATGGGGCATCCTCACCCGGTAGAGAAGGTAATGGATCTGCTTGGCCTGGATCGCGCAGGCCATCGCCTCGTGTTCGAGCAGCTGTACCGCAGCCGAGGCAGACTGCAGCTGCCGGATCGCGATCGCGGCCAACGCGGCCATCATGGCGAGCACGACGCCGAACGCCAGCGCCAGCTTGCGCGGGGTCGGCAAGTTGAGGAACCATCCCATCCTGCGTCCATCCTTTGGAGCCCTCTCCATCCCCACGGAAGGGCCGCCAAAAGGATGGTAGGCTCGACAGGTCGTTCGGCTTAGAGGACCTGAATCCCAAATTTCGACGAGTAGCTTTGGGCAGTCCGGATGGCGCGGATGGAGCCGAAGACGGGATTCGAACCCGTGGCCTGTCGCTTACGAGGCGACTGCTCTACCGCTGAGCTACTTCGGCCCGAACGAGCGAAGAGGATACCTCAGAAGTGACGCCGGTAGACCAGCTTGGGTGGTCTTCCGGCGTCGAAGAACGCGGCGCCCGCGATCTGAGCCATCTTGCGGTTGTGCAGGTGCAGGACCACCGCACCCTCGATTTCGGGCACGAACTTGGGCTCCTGCGTCAGGGGGTCGACGTCCGTGGCCTCGTACTGCTTCAGCAACAGAACGTGGTCCATCTGGTCGTGGTCGTCGATGCCCTCCTTGGCGATGGCCTCCGCCAGCGAGGCAACCCAGGCCGGGTCGAGGCGCTCGTCTGGGCCCACCAAGGCCACCAGGCGGCGCAGCTGCGACAGCGGAACCCCCAGCACCTCCGCCTTGGCCACGTGCTGCCGCTTGAACGGCATCTTCATCCAGTCCTCCTCCGTCAGCTTGGCCAACAGGCTCTGTCGCAGGAGTTCGTAGTTGTAGCGCTCCATCGGATCCTCTGCGGGCATCATACCTTCGCGGCCGCGGTCGGCTGGAATCGCCGAAGGCGGAGCGAGTTGGCCACTACGGAAACCGAGCTGAGGGCCATCGCCGCGGCCGCCGCCATCGGCGAGAGGCCGCCCGCGGCCGCGAGCGGGATCATCGACGCGTTGTAAAGGAACGCCCAGAACAGGTTCTGGCGGATCGTGCGGAACGTCGCCTCCGACAGCTGCAGGGTAACGGCCAAGCCGCGGAGATCTTGGCCCAGCAGGATCACGTCGGCTGTTTGCGCGGCCACGTCTGTGGCCTTGCGCACGGCGATGCCGAGGTCGGCCTGCGCCAGAGCCGGCGCGTCGTTCACGCCGTCTCCCACCATCGCGACGCAGCGGCCCTCGGCCTGCAGCCTTCGGATGGCCTCGACCTTCCCCTCGGGCAACACCCCGGCGAGCACGCGGTCTGCGGGGATGCCCACCGCCTGGGCGACGGCCCGCGCGGTGACGGCGTTGTCGCCCGTGATCATCCAAGCGCGCACCCCGAGCGCGCCGAGCAACTCCACCGCGGCGGCCGCGGTGGCCGCGGGCCGGTCTGCCAAGGCGATCAAGCCGACCGGCAGGCCGGCCCGGGCCACCCAGACGACCGTCTTTGCCGCGGCCTCGAGGCGCTCGGCCTCGTCGTCCAGCGGCGTCGGCAGGTCGTTCGGCAGGCACCAGTCGCGGCGGCCGACGCGCCAGACGGATCCGCGGAGCCTTCCCTCGACGCCCCTCCCCCTTTCGCTGCGGAAGCCCTCCACGGCTTGCGGATCGACCGAGGGATCGTCGATAGCATCGCGCACGGCCGCCGCCACCGGGTGTTCCGACAGCGCCTCGAGCGAGGCCGCCGCGCGGGCTCCCTCGGCATCGAGCAGCACGTCGGTCGCGGTCATGCGGCCCTCGGTCAGGGTGCCGGTCTTGTCGAACACGACGTCGGTGACCTTCCGCGCCCGCTCGAAAGCGGTCGCGTCGCGCACCAGCAGCCCAAGCTCCGCGGCTCTGCCGGAGCCGACCATCACGGCCGTGGGTGTCGCCAGCCCCAGCGCGCAGGGGCAGGCCACCACCAGCACTGCGACTGCGGAAACGGCCGCGTGGTCGACCGAATGCCCCAGCGCGAGATGCGCGGCCAGGGTGCCGAGCGCCACCAGCACCACGATCGGCACGAACACCCCCGAGACGCGATCCGCCAGCCTCTGGACCGAGGCCTTCGTGGCCTGGGCCTGTTCGACCGCCGCCACGATCTGGCCCAGCAGGGTCTCGGCGCCGGTCCTGGCCACCTCCACGTCCAGAGAGCCGCCGAGGCAGATGGTGCCGGCCGACACCGCGTCTCCCGGAGCCTTGTCCACCGGCTTGGACTCGCCCGTGAGCGCCGACTCGTCCGCATGGGCCTCGCCGCGCGCGACCACGCCGTCCACCGGGATGCGCTCGCCGGGCAGCACGCGCACCACGTCTCCCGGTGACAACATGGCGATCGGCAGCTCTCCCGTTTCGCCGTCGACCCCCACGTAGCGAGCGGTCTTGGGCTGCAGGCCGATCAGCGCGCGGATCGCCTGCGAGGCCCGAGCCTTGGCCTTCGCCTCCATCCGCTTGCCCAGCAGGATCAGCGTGACGATCACCGCGGCCGACTCGAAGTACACGTGGTGGCTGACGGCCGCATCTCCTTGTGCGCGGAACGCGAGCAGCGCCCAGGCGCTCAGGCCCCATGCCGCGAGCGTGCCGAGCGAGATCAGCGTGTCCATGGTTGCCGAACCTCGGCGCAGCGCCTTCCAAGCATGGGCGTGGAACCTTCGTCCGGCGCCGAACACCACCGGCGTCGCCAAGGCCAGCAGCAAGAGGTTCGCCCAGTACGGTCTGGGGTGCCAGAACATCGACAGCGCGAACACCGGTGCGCTGAGCGCGGAGGCCCACAGCAGGTCGGCCAGGCCCTCCGGAGTGCGCTCGCCACCCTCCGGCACGGCGGCGTACCCAGCCTTCTCCACCGCGATCGCCAGGTGCTCCGGAGAGGCGAGCTCGGGATCGAACACCACCGAGGCCTTCTCCGTGGCGAGGTTCACGCTGGCTTCCTGCACGCCGGGCACCTGGCGCAGAGCCCTCTCGACGTGCGCCACGCACGACGCGCAGGTCATGCCGCCGATCTTCAGGTCCGCCCTCTGCGGCATCACACCTCGACGGTTGCCTCGTAGCCCGCCTGCTTCACGGCGGCGATCAAGGCGTCCACCGTGGCCTGCTCACCGTGCAGCACGGCGGCTCGCTTCTCCGAGAGGGACACCTTGGCGCCTTCCACCCCGGGCACTGCGGGGAGGGCGTTCGCGACGTGCTTGACGCACATCATGCAGGTCATGCCTTCCACGCGCAGGTAGGTGGTCTGGGCCATCGTAGAGAAAAGGATGCCCGATCCCGCGCCGGAGATTCGGGCCCGCCGTGCCAACATCGCTCTGTGCGCATGCCGATCGAGCTCTCCGTTCCGGTGTGGTTCCTCGAAGCGCCTCGGTTTCGCGAACCGGGAGGCCTATGGGTGCTGGCGGACCTCGAGGGCCGCGGGCAGCTGCTCGTGGCGCCCCGTGGGGGCGTGTGGCTTCGGGTCGACGATGGGACGGCAACCCCTCTCGAGGGTGGCCCGGGCTTCTGGTTGGGTCGACAGGCGTTCGAATCCAGCGCGACGGTGCTGGCGGACCCGGTGCCGGAGCGATCGGCCGTGCGAGCGGACCTATGGCCCAGCACGCTGGAGGCGGACTGGGAGGCCGAGGAGGTGGAGGTCGGTCAGGCGGGCCGCATGGAGATCCAGGGGGTCGGTTGTTGGCAGATCGAGGGCGCGGCCACGGCGGCTACGCTCCAGGCTTGGTCGGGCGGGTTGCGCACGGCGCTGCGGGTTCCGGCCGACCTCGCGGCGCATCCCACGCCGTTCTTGGGGAGCCTGCGCCTCGAGGGCTCGGATGTGGGGGGCGCCATCCTGACGGTTCGGCGGGCCAAGGGATGGCGCTGGCTGGAAACGGACAGGTTGGACCCTTGCGACGAAGCCTCGCGGCAGGCGCACGCGTGGGAGGGAAGGAACGAGACGGCCGTGTTCGAGCTGGAGAGCCGCTTCGAGGCGAGCCAGCCGGCGGTGAGAGCCCTGCACCGTGGCAGCCTCAACGGGGTGAGCTTTACGGTGCGGCTGGAGCCATCCGCCGCCCACGTGCGGCTGCGCAGGATGCACGACCGCTTCCACGGCGTGCAGCGCGCCAGGGTGTTGGTGGAGGGGATGTTCGTAGGGGTGTGGCGCACCTTCAGGGAGGACCGAAGCGACCGATGGGCAGAGGACGAATTTCCTCTGCCACCCGCCGCGGCGGCTGGGCGGTCGGAGGTGCGCGTGACGATCGATCCGATGCCGGGCACCGCACTGTGGGACGCTTCGGAATACCGAGCGATGTGCCTTCTGGCTCCTTGAGGCGGCGGGACGTTTTGCTGGGTTTTTCGTCCGATGCTCCGCGCTGGCAAGAGAGGTGCTAAACGTAAGGGTGCGGTTCCGCCGTGATCCGCAAGGTTGTACTGCCATGAGACGCTCTTGGATCGTTCTCGTAGCCTTGACCTGCTGGTCAAGCGCCCTCGCCATCGACGTCTATCCGAACAACCCCGCCGGAGACTTCTTCGTCAACGCCGGCCCGTCCAACGCCTCGCTCGCCGTGGGTTCCTCGGGCTGGTACTACATGAACGTGCGCCATTCCGGCGGCGTCGGGATCAACGGTCTTCTTCCTTACCTCGGCACTGGATCCGTCCTCCTGAGCGGAGTGAGCGGACTCTCGAAGGCGGACATCGAGTACTGGAAACTGAACAACCTCAACGTTCCGCAACCGCTCGGGTTGCTGAGCGCGCTGGACGCGATCTCCTACTCTTGGCATCGTGTCGGCAGCTCGACCATCGCGTCGCACCTCCATCCCTCGCTGCGGCTGTTCGTCGGCTGGCTGGACGGCACGACGTGGAAGAGCGGCTACCTGGTGTACGAGGAGATCTACAACGATCCGTCCTTCACCGCTCCGACCGACACCTGGGTGGACGTGGACGCGATCGGCAAGAAGTTCTGGTCCACGGGCAGCCTGCCGGATGCGTTCTCCAGCTACGATCGAACCCTGAGCCAGTGGAGCTCGCTCATGCCGGGCGCCGTGGTGCTGGGCTTCAGCATGGGCGCGGGTTCCGGCTGGAACGGGGTCTTCACGGGCGCTGTCGACAACTTCAAGTACTCGTTCGCCGGCGGCTCGTCGGGCGAGTTCAACTTCGAGGTGCAGTCGGTGCCGGTTCCGGAGCCGTTCACCATGGCTCTGGGCGCCGCCGGATTGGCCGCGGCTTTGCGCCGCCGGTCTCGCCGCTGATCCGGCCGACGGCCCTCTCCCAGTCTTCGGGGCGGGCTCTGCCCGCCCCGGTCCCTTGTCAGGCGAGCGGATCCGACATCGGGTAGCTGCCGAGGATCGTCGTCTCCAGGGCGTAGCCTTTGAGCCTCTCGATGGCGCGCCTCAGGTGGTCGTCGGTGCGGTGGCCCTCGCAGTCGCAGTAGAAGATGTACTCGAAGGTCGCCCTCTGCGCCGGCCGCGATTCGATCATCATCAGGTTCACGCCCTCCTCGTTGAACGCTCCCAGCGCGCGGTACAGCTCGCCGGGGCGGTTGCGCAGGTTGAACATCAGGCTGGTCTTGTCCCGTCCCGTCTTGGCAGGCTCGTTGTAGCCGATGACCAGGAAGCGCGTGCGGTTGTGAGGGTTGTCCTCGATGTGCTCCACCAAGATCGGAATGCCCACGGTTTCCGCCCCCAGACGGTTGGCGATCGCCGCTCCCGTCGGGTCGTTCAGGGCACGCTCGGCGGCCTTGGCCGTGGGCACCGTCTCCACGATCTCGGCGCTGGGAAGGTTGGCTCGCAGCCAGCGGCGGCACTGGCCGGCCGGCTGGGGCCCGGCGTACACGCGCTCGATCCTCTCCAGAGACTCCGCCAGGCTCACCAAGTGGTGGTGGATCGGCACGTACGTCTCGGCGCAGATCTTCACGTTGGTCTGGGGGAACATGTCGAGCGTCTCCGGCACGACGCCCGCCACGGAGTTCTCGACCGGCACGACGCCGTAGTCGGCGTCGGCGTGCTCCACGGCCAGGAACACGTCCTGGATGCTGTCCTGCGGCAGGAAGGTGGTGCTCGAGCCGAAGGTCTGCACGGCCGCGAGGTGCGTGAACGTGCCCGCAGGCCCCCAGAACGCCGCCACCAGCGGCTTCTCCAGCGCCCGCGCCGCGCTGATGATCTCGCGGTAGATGGCGGCCAGCTGGCGGTTCTGCAACGGACCCCGGTTCTCAGCCGCCAGACGCTCGAAGATCTCCCGTTCGCGCTCGGGCGTGAAGAACGGCTTGCCGCCGCGGTTCTTCAGTTGGCCGACCTCCTGCGCCAGCGCAGCCCGCCGGTTCAGCAGCTCCACCAGCTGGGCGTCCACGGCGTCGATGTCCCTGCGGATCTCCTCGAGCGGTCGGTGCGACTCCATGCCGAAGTCAAGATACCCGCGAGGCTGCCGGGCCGTCGCTCGCGAGCCCTGCGAGCCTCGGGAGGTGGGCTCCCTGCGCGGGCGCGCACGGGCCCGGCCTCGGTTCCACGGGCCGAGCGCGGGGAGCGAGGTCGCGGCGCGAAGGCCGTCAGCGGCCGTCGCCCGCGTCCGCGGCCAGGCGGTCCTCCCGTAGCAGGCGCAGCACGGTTCGGCGAATGTCGCCGCCGCTCCGCGCGAGCTTGCGGGCGCACTCGGTGCCGAGACGGCGGGGATCCGGGCGGATGCCGATGCGGCCCAGATCCAGGCGGTCGGCGTCCCAGCAGGCGGCGACCGTGGGGTCGGGATGCATCCCGCCTCGGGTGTGCCCCTCGCAGGCCTCGATGAGCAGCTCGATCTGGCGGCTCTGCAACGGGATGCGCGCGCGGTGGAGCCGGACGTAGGCGGCCGCGCGGGGACCGTGCTCCAGGTCGTAGCCGTCGTCCTCGCGCTGGCTGTCGTGGAACAGAGCGAAGGCGCGCACCACCTCCGCATCGACCCCTGCGGTGTTGCGGGCGATCCAAAGACCGTTGCGCTCGACGGCGCGCCAGTGGTCCGGGCCGTGGCACGAGGAGGGCGAGAGCGCGAACCCCCTCTCCAGTTCGAGCCACCACTCGTCCCACCGCATGCGCCCATTATCCCTCTGCGAAGTCGGGCCGCTGGGCTGTTGGGGGTAAAACCCCTGCGTCGAGCTCCTCAACCTGCCCCTGATCCCGATCCCGTTCCGTCCCGACGCGCCCGGTCTGTCGATCGTGGACGCGCTGGACATCCTGCTGGTCTCCTACCTGGTGTACCGGTTGCTCGCGATGATCCGGGGCACGCGCGCCTGGCGCATTCTGGGGGGCATCGTGGTGTTCATCCTGGCGCTGTACGCCAGCAACGCCCTGCGCCTCAACACGCTGCACTGGGTGTTGGACAAAGCCACGCTGCTGGCGCCCGTGGCGTTGGTGATCCTGCTGTTGCCGGAGCTGCGCCAGGCGCTGGAGACGGTTGGGCGGATCGGCCTCTGGCCCCAGGTTCTGCCCGCGCTGAACGAGGCTCCGGCCGAGGCTCAGACGGTGGAGGAGATCGTGGCCGCCGTGTCCGAGATGGCTTCGGCCAGGGTGGGCGCGCTGATCGTGCTGGAGCGAACGGGCAACCTGAACGAAATCATCGCCAACGGCGTGCCGCTGGATGCCAAGGTCACCGCGCCCGCGCTCGGGGCCATCTTCTTCCCGGGCAACCCGCTGCACGACGGTGCTGCGGTCATCCGCGGCGACCGCATCGTCGCGGCGGCGTGCCGGCTGCCGCTGAGCGAGTCCAGCCGTTTGGACAGCAACCTGCACATGCGGCACCGGGCCGCCGTGGGAGTCACGGAGGCGCTGGACTGCCTCTCCATCGTGGTGAGCGAGGAGCGCGGCACCATCAGCCTGGCGGCGGACGGGAGGCTGCGCCGCCTAGGCAGCCACCTGGAGCTCCGGGAGATTCTCAACACGCAGTTCCGGGGCGTGGGTGGATCGCGCGCCAAGGAGGATCGCGGCTGGATTTCGTGGAAGGGGGGCCGCGGGCGGTGAGGCGCCTGACCTCCAACTGGCCGATCAAGCTCGCGTCGCTGTTCGTGGCGGTCCTGCTGTGGTTCCACGTGCAGGAGCAGACCACGAACGTCGAGCGCGAGACGTACAGCGTGCAGCTGTCGGCGGTGAACCTTCCGCCGGACCTCGTGGTGACCTCGATGCCGAAGTCGGTGAGGGTCACCTGCGAGGCCACGAGGCCTGCGCTCGAGTCGATCGACCCGACGAGGCTCGTCGCCGAGGTGGACCTGGGCAGCGCCCAGCCCGGGCGAAACCAGCTCGTTCCCCAGCTCCGCCAGCCGCTGAACATCCGCGCCAAATGGGAGGTGAGGGACCCCGTGGTCACCGTGGAGATCGAGAGGCTCATGAGCTCCAACCACCCGGTCGAGATCGACACGTCCGGCAGCCCTCCGTCGGACCTCATCTATCTGAGCTCCACCGTGGACCCGGAGACCGTGTCGGTGGTCGGCCCGGTGAGCAAGGTGAGGGAGGTGCGCCGCGTGCGGGCCGTGCTGAACCTCTCCCGCGTGCGCCCTGCGACCAGCTACCTGCTGAGGCTCGAGGCCCTTGGTCCGGACGGAAAGCCGCTGGGCCAGGTGCGCACCGAGCCGTCCGAGGTATCGGTGCGCCCCGCGCTCGCACCCGCGCTCGCCCCGCGCAGCGTGTCCGTGACGCCACGCTGGACCGGCACGCCCGCCTTCGGCTTCCGGCTGGTCGCGGTCACCGCCGATCCCAGCCAGGTGGCCCTCACGGGCAAGAGCGAGGTGCTGTCCGGTCTGGCTTCGGTCGAGACGGAACCGATCGACCTGGACGGCATCGACGCCAACCGAGTGTTCCGTGTGCGGCTGCGGCTTCCGCAGGGAGTCACCACGGCGACCCCGATCGTCGAGGTGTCGGTTCGCGTCGAGCGCATTCCCGAGGCGGGAGGCGGCTCGCAGGCTCCATGATCGAGGTTCGCACGATCCGGCGCGAGGAGGCCGAGGAGTTCCTCGGTCTGCTGTGCGACGTGTTCCAGCTGGACTTCCGCCGAGCGGAGCAGGTGTTCTTCACGGAGCCGATGTTCGACCTGGGGCGCAAGTGGGCTCTGTTCGAAGGGCCCCGGATGCTTTCGGTGCTCACCACGGTGCCGGTGGAGTTCGGTTGGGGGAAGGGCATCGGCATCGCAGGCGTCGCGACGCGCCCCGAGCGCAGGCGCGAGGGCCTCGCCGCCCTGCTGCTCGAGCGGGTGCTCGAGCGTTCCGCCAAGAACGGCGAGGCGTTCGCTCTGCTGTTCGCCCACGACCGTCGGCTGTACGGGCGCCTCGGCTTCGAGGTGATCGAGCCTGTGGTGCGGGCGCGCATCGCATGGGAGAACGGATCGCGCGTGGGCGAGCCGTTGCCGGTCGAGCGGGTCGAGGCGATCTACGACGCCTGGGCCGAGGGCCACCCGGCGCGCCTCAGGCGCGACGCGCGGCGTTGGTCGTTCTGGCGCTGGAACCTGAGGGTGAGCGTGGCGGTTCCGGGCGGCTACGCCTGCGTGGAGGGCGAAACGCTGCGCGAGGCCGTGGCCGACCCTCCGCTGAGGCCCGGCGGTCTGGCTCTGGGAGCGCGCTGGTTCGGTCTGCGCTCGATGGCGGAGCAGCTGGGCCTGCCGCTGGCGCAGGCCGAGGATGCGATGCTGCTGATGGGCCGGCGCGTTCCGGAGCCCCCGCAGATGTTCCTGACGGACCAGTTCTGAACGAGCGGGAGCGGCCGGCGGCGCCCGGGATGCGTCGCGAGGCTAGCTGTTCAGCTCCTTCGCCTTCTCGATGTCCAGCTCGAGCGGGAACGTGAACGTGAACCTCGATCCCTTGCCGACCTCGGACCAATCCACCCAGATCTTGCCCAGGTGGATCGACTCCACCAGGTGCTTGACGAGGAACAGACCGAGGCCCGTGCCATAGATCTTCCGGTTGTCCTCGTTGTTGACGCGGTGGAACTTCTCGAAGACCTTGCCGATGTGGTCCGGCGGGATGCCCAGACCGCTGTCCTGCACCGAGGTGACCATCTGGTCTCCCTCGATGCGCGCGCTCAGGACGATGTCGCCGCCGTTGGGCGAGTACTTGATGGCGTTGTTGAGCAGGTTCGTCAGGATCTGGTCGAGCTTGTCCTCGTCGCCGATCACCGAAGGCAGCTCTTCCGGGGCGTCGAGGATCAGATTGTGCTTGCTGGTGGCCTGTCGCTGGATCGCGAGCACCTTTTCGAGCAACCGGCGGTAGTCGACGCGGGTGTAGTTCGGCTTCAGGCTCTCGCCGGCCTCGATGCGCGCGGTGTTCAACAGGTCGGCGATCAGCCGGGTGAGGCGGTCGCACTCCTGATCCATGATCTGATAGAACTCGCGGCGCTCCTCGGCGGAGAAGCCGTCGTCCATCAGCAGCGTGCTGACGAAGCCCTTGATGGCTGTGAGCGGCGTTCTCAGCTCGTGGCTGGCCATGGCCACGAACGAGCTCTTCATCCGCTCGATGTTCTTCATCTCGGTGATGTCGTTGAGGATGGCCACCACACCTAGGTCCTTGCCGTCCTCGTTGCGCACCTGCGCCGCCTGCACCTGGTAGGTGCGCTCCACGCCGGCGATGGTGATGGGAACCTCGGTGGTTCCGGTGTCCTCGCCCTTGGTGGTGCGCTCGAACACGTCGCGGACGATGTCGTTGTTGATCACGTCGGTGTACGGCTTGCCGACGACGTCCGGAGACGCGCCGAAGATCGTGCGCGCCGAATTGTTCATCTGGCTGATGCGGCTCTCGGGCGACACCAGGATCAGGCCGGCCGTCAGGCTCTCGAAGGTCTGCAGGAGCTCCTCGCGCTCCTCGACGACCTCGCGGTACAGCTGGAGGTTGGCGATGATCGACCCGACGTTGCGGGCCATCCGCTCGAGCAGCCGCACGTCCTCCTCGTTGAAGTCCTCGCCGTGCCGCTTGTTGAACGCGTGCAGCACGCCGATCACCGTGCGCTCGATGACGCGGTTCTCCTCGTCGCGCTTCTCGATGACCAGCGGCACCGTGATGCCGTTCTGCACGCCCAGGATCGAGAACGGATCCTTCTGGGTCCGCGGGTCGTTCATCGCGTCGTGGAAGATCACCGGGGTGCCCTCTCGGAACACCTGGCCGGAGATGCCTTGGGTGGCGCGCACCCGGAACATGGAGAGCCGGTCCTCGTCGATGCCGTACGCCGGCGGGATGCCGATGAGCTCGCCCGTCTCGCGGTCGTGGAACATGATCACGATCCGGTCGGCCTGAAGGATCATCGCCACGCGCTGCACGAGGCGCCTCAGCGTCACGTCGGCCTCGTTGATCGGCGCGACCTCGACGGAGGATTCGACCGGTCCGCGCAGGGACTGCGGCGGTCGTGCCGCCCCCTCGGGCTTCTGCGTCTTGGACTCCAGCTCCTCGAGCTTCTTTCTGAGGTCCTGCTCCCGCTGGAGGGCTTCCTCGAGGAGCCTGCGCAACGCGCCGACGTCCTCGGTGCCCGCTCCGATCGATGCTCCGGTGAAATCTCCCATAAGGTGCGACGCTCCCGATGTTACCCGTCCGGCTCCGACCCCCGCCCTCGGCCGGCCCCAAGCCATAATGATCGGAAGATGGCCGGCGCCTTTGAACGGATGCCGCTGTTTCTGCTGGATACGGTCCTGTTTCCGTATGCGGCTCTGCAACTCCGAGTCTTTGAAGACCGCTATCTCCGAATGGTTCGGGAGTGCCTGGAAACCGGGACCGCGTTCGGCGTGGCGCTCATCCGCTCGGGCCCGGAGGTGGGCGGTCCGGCGGAGCCGTTCCTGGTTGGAACCAGAGTGAGGATCCTGCAGGTCTACCCGCAGCCGGACGGCCAGCTCGAGGTGCATGTGATCGGCGAGAGGCGCTTCCGCATCCGACGCTTCGACGAGCAGGCCCCCTACCCCGTGGGCTTCGTCGAGCCTGTGGACGACGACGAGGAGTGGACCCCGCGTCTGCACGCCCTCACGGAGCGGGCCCGCGAGCTCTGCATGGACTACATCCGCGCGCTGTTCCGCGAGCAGGAGGCGGAGGTGCGCGTGGCGCTGCCGCGCGATGCGTCGCAGCTGGGCTTCGCCATCGCAGGCCTTCTGCAGCTGGAGAACGCCGAGAAGCAGCTGCTGCTGGAGTGCACCGATCCCGCCGAGCGGCTGCGCACGATGATCCCGATCCTGGAGAGGGAGTGCGAGTCGGTGCAGGACCAGCGTCGGTTGCACCGGCTGTCCGCGAGGGAGCTCTCCGGCTGGATCCAGCCGAACTGAGCGGCCGTCAGCCCTTGGCCGCGACCTCGAAGATCCGGATCGTGCGGTCCAGGCCGGCGGCCGCCAGCCGCGTTCCGCTCGGGTTGAAGGCCACGGAGTTGACGGGAAGGTCTCCCGCCGGCAGGATCAGCTTGGCCAGGCCCGCGCCCGCGCTCCACAGTCCGACAGTCCCGTCCCTGCTCGCCGAAGCGAACAGCCAGCCGTTGGGGTGGAACGCCAGCCCCTCGATCGGCTTGCGGTGCCCGAAGAGCACCTTCACGAGGGACCCGCTGCTGAGGTTGAACACGCGGATCGAGAGGTCCACGGCCGCCACCGCCAGAAAGCGGTTGTCGGGGCTGATCGCCAGCGCCGTGACCGCCGAGCGGATCGCTTGGAACGTGCTGAGCAGCGCGCCGTTCGTGCCGTGCCACAGCCGCACGCTGGCGTCGGCCGAGCCGGTGGCCAGCAGCTGGCCGTCGTCCGACCAGCCGATCGCGGTGATCGACTCCGCATGGGCCTTGCGCACCACGCGGGGCGTGCCGTCCTCGGCCTCCAGCAGGCCCAGCTTGCGGCCGACCGAGCCCGTGGCGACGGTTCGGCCGTCCGGCGAGACGCTGGCGCAGGAGATCCACTCGTCCACCGGCAGGCGCCAGGTGCGCATGCCCTCGTCGTCCATCCGGCAGAAGCTCAGCAGGTGCTCGACCGCTCCCGTGCCGACCACCGCGCCGTGCCGCAGGGCACGGATGCTCGCGATGGTGCATCCCTCGGCCCTCCTGCGCTGCTCCGGCACGCCGTCGTTGATGTCCCACCAGGCGATCTCGTTGTCGAAGGCGCACGTGGCCAGCCTGCCCGTGTCGGGCGCGAAGTCCAGGCCGTAGATCGCGGTGCGGTGCGCGCGCAGCCTCTTCCAGAGGCCGACGACCACCGGCTTGGGCTCGGCCGGCTTGCGCTTGGGTGGCGGCGCGGGCTCGACCAAACCCCCGGCGAGCATCGCGTCGTACTCCATGCGGCGCGCAGGGTCGATCAGCGTCTCGAACGCCTCGTTGATGCGCGCCATGATCTCGTGAGCCTTGGGGTCTTGGCTCACATCGGGGTGGTGCAGACGCGCGAGCCGTCGGTACGCGCTTCTCAGGGTGTCGGCGTCGTCGTTGGGCTGGACGCCCAGAATCTCATAGAGAGTCGGCACCAGCCGGAATTATGGCAGGTGGAGGGGTCTCAGGGCGCGGATCGGACGCGCCAGTGGGTGCCGTCCGGAGTGTCCCTCAGCTCGATGCCTTCCTTCTCCAGCTGGGCTCGGATGGCGTCCGCCTTGGCGTAGTCGCGCGCCTTCTTGGCGGCGGCGCGCTCGGCGATCAGCGCCTCGATGCGTTCCTCGTCCACCCGCGGGCCCGTCGGCGCCTGCACTCCCTCGTGCTCGGGGCGGACGATGCCGAGCAGAGCTTGGACCTCGTCCAGAAAAGCCAGGGCCGCCGCGCCATCCTCGGCCGTCATGGCGTCTCCGGCCTTGAAGATCACCGACGTGCCGCCCAGCGCCTTGGCCAGAGCCACCGAGGTGTTCAGGTCGTCGCACATCGCCTCGAGCAGCTCGCGAGCCAAGCGCTGCAGGCTCTCGGCGAAGACGGCCGTGGAGCCGGGGGCTCGCCGGGCCTTGGCGGCCTCCGCCAGACGCGCGCACTCGCGGAAGCGGTCCACGTTCTGCCCGGCGTCTCGCAGCGTCTGACGGGTGAAGTTCAGCGGCTTGCCGTAGGGCACGGTGATGAGCGCGTAGCGCAGGGCCAGCGGATCGACCCGCTCTCCGTCCACCAAGTCGCGAACGGTATAGAAATTGCCCTTGCTCTTGGACATTTTCTCGCCGTCCACCTGCAGGAACCGGGTGTGGATCCATGTGAGGGCGAACGGCTTGCCCGTGAGGCTCTCCGACTGGGCGATCTCGCACTCGTGGTGGGGGAAGATCAAGTCCTCGCCTCCGGCGTGCAGGTCGATCGTCTCCCCCAGGTACTGCATCGCCATGACGGAGCACTCGATGTGCCATCCGGGAAAGCCCCATCCCCAGGGGCTGAACCACTGCATGAGGTGCTTGTCGTCCTTCTTCCACAGGGCGAAGTCGGCGGGGTGGCGCTTGTTCTCGTCCGTGACGATGTTGCGCACGGCGCGCAGCAGACGGTCCTGGTCGCGGTTGTTGCTCAGCTTGCCGTACTCGGGGAAGCTCGACACGTCGAAGTACACGCCGGTGGGGGTCTCGTAGGCGTGGCCGGTCTCGATCAGCTTCTCGATGGCCAGGATCTGCTCGCGCATGTGCTGGGTGGCCTTGGGCCACACCAGGGGCTTGCGCAGGTTCATGCGCGTCCAGTCGGCCTTGAACGCCTCGGCGTAGTGCTCGGCCAGGTCCCAGATGTTGGCGAACCGTTCGCCCTCCTTGCTGCGGAGCGCCCGCGCCATCTTGTCCTCGCCCGCCGCGTCGGCCATGTCGTCCTGGGTGAGGTGGCCGACGTCGGTGATGTTGCTCACGTAGCTGACCTTCCAGCCCAGCCGCTCGCAGGCGCGCACCAACAGGTCCGCGGTGAGGAACGTTCGGAAGTTGCCGATGTGCGCGTAGCTGTACACCGTCGGACCGCAGGAGTAGAACCGGAAGTGGCCCCGCTGGACGGGCTCCACCGGGCGGATGCGGTTGGTCATCGTGTCGCTGAGCCTCAGCACCGGTTCCGACATGGCGATGATGTTACCGCCGGAGAGCTCGGACGCCCTGGCCCGCAGGTGCCACAATGGCTTGGGAGGCCGGCTGGGATCATGGTTCGTGGGGCGATCGTGGGGATGGTTCTTGCGGCGGCTTGTCTCGCTCCCGCGCAGACGCGCTGGGCGTCGGGCCTGGAAGCTGGCCTGCAGGAGGCCCGCCGCTCGGGCAGGCTCGTGCTGGCCCTGTTCGTGGCGGAGGGATGCTCGTGGTGCCAGAGGCTCGAGCGCGAGACGCTGGCCGATCCTCGGGTCGAACAGGAGCTGAAGGCCCTCGTGCCGGTGCGGCTCGAGGCCCCGAAGCAGGGAAGCGAGGCGGTCCGTCGCTACCGCGTGCAGGGGTTCCCGACTGCCGTGCTGCTGAACGCGCGGGGAGAGGCCGAGGCGAGCCTGCTGGGCTTCCGTCCGCCTGCCGAGTTCCTCGAAGCTCTGCGCCAGGCGGTGGCCGACGCCAAGGCGCGCCCGGCGTTGGAGGCTCGGATCGCCAAGGATCCGAAGGACGCAGACGCGCTGCTGCGGCTGGCCGCGGCGGCCGCACGGTCTGGCAACCTGTCCCGCGCGCGCCAGATGGTCGACCGAGCCGAGGAGTCCGACCCGCAGGACCGCTTCCGGCGGCTCGCCCGCACGCTGTGCCTGGTCGGCGACGCCTTCCAAGCCGCCATGCGCTACGAGGACGCCATCGGCTTCTTCCAGCGCGCGCTGAAGCACGCCCGATCGCCCGAGGAGGCGGGCTACGCGAGACTGAGCATCGCCGCCTGCCGCATCAGCCGGGGCGAGGACGCCGCTGCCCGGCGCGAGCTGCAGGAGGCGCTTTCCCTGCCGAACCTCTCCGAGCGCGACCGGCGCGCGGCGGAGGCCATGCTCCGGTCTCTGTCCGAACGGAACCGCTGAGGCGCGAGCGGCTGGCGGGAAACGTCGTCAGCGGCGGGAGCGGTCCAGGACTCGATCCAGGGGTCGTCCCTTGGCCAGCTCGTCCACCAGCTTGTCGAGGATACGCACCTCCCGAACGATAGGGTCCTCGATCGCCTCGACGGCGACCCCACAGATCTTTCCCTTCACCTCGAGGCGCGCGGGGTTCGGGCTGGGGGCGGCTTCGAAGAACCGCTCGAACGTGGTCCGCTCGTTCAGATGGAAGTCCAGCTCCTCCTCCGAGAAGCCGGTCATCCACCGCACCACCGCACGGACGTCCTCGGCGGTCCGTCCCTTGCGCTGCACCTTGGCGACGTACAGCGGGTAGACCGCACCCAAGCTCATCCCTCGAACGCGCCGAACCTTCGCATCCATCTCTGCCTCTCTGCGCC
>JAOACB010000031.1 GCA_026418055.1 Fimbriimonadales bacterium | reverse complement strand
GGCACTTCCTCCTGGGGGCGGCCCGGCGCCTGGGGCGCAGGCTGGCCCAGGTGCGGAGCTCGTCGATCTCCTCGGCCATCATCACGCTGAGGGGCACCGCCGCCTTGGCCTCGGCGATCAGATCCCGTTGCTCCACCTCCCGGCTGTCGCCGAAGGCCGCGAAGAGCGCTCCCACGACGACCTGCTCGATCTCGGCGCCGCTGAAGCCCTCGGTGGCCCTCGCCAGCGCCTTCAGGTCGAAGTTCGCGGGGTCGCGCCTGCGGCGCCGCAGGTGGATGGCGAAGATTTCTTCGCGTTCCTTACGATCGGGCAGGTCGACGAAGAAGATCTCGTCGAAGCGCCCTTTGCGCAGCATCTCGGGCGGCAGGGCGCTCACGTCGTTCGCGGTGGCGATCAGGAACACCGGCTTGGTCTTCTCCTGCATCCAGGTCAGGAACGTCGCGAACACGCGAGCTGTGGTGCCTCCGTCCGAGACGCCGCTGCCGCCGATGCCGGAGAACCCCTTCTCCAGCTCGTCCGCCCACAGGATGCACGGCGCGACCGACTCCGCGACGGCGATCGCCCGGCGGATGTTCTCCTCGCTCTGGCCCACCAGGCTGCCGAAGATGCGGCCCACGTCGAGCTTCAGCATCGGCAGATTCCAGGCGGCGGCGATCGCCTTGGCCACGAGCGACTTGCCGCAACCCTGCACACCCAGCAGCAGAACGCCCTTGGGCGCGGGGATGCCGAACTCGCGAGCGCGGTCGGTGAAGCTCTCCTTGCGCCGCTCCAGCCACTCCTTGAGCGACTCCATGCCTCCCACGTCCGACAGGCGGTCGGAGGCGGGGTAGTACTCCAGCAGGCCCGACTTTCGGATGATCTGCTTCTTCTCCTCCAGCACCTCGTCCACGTCGAAGCGCCTCTTGGCGACCAGGCTGCGGGCCAGCACCGATTCGACCTCGTCGAGGGTCAGGCCCTGCGCGGAGTGGATCAGACGTTCGCGGTCCTCCGGCGAGACGCTCGCGTCGATCTGGGGGTTGTCCTTGACCGCTGCGATCGCCTGATCGAGCACGCGTCCGATCTCCTCCGGCGTCGGGAGGCCGTAGTCGACCACCGTCAGGTCCTTCTGGAGTTCGTTAGGAATCTGAATGATCGGGCTCAGCAGGATGAGCGTCTGCGCCCGGCCGCGCAGGCGCGTGGCGAGGTCGCGCAGCAGGCGCACCACGCGGTGGTCCTTCAGGAACGGGTGGAAGTCCTTGAGCACGAACACCGTGAACTCCGGCGCCTCGTGGATCTGGGCGAGCACCTCGAGCTCACCCGGCAGCGCCGGCCCCGAGGATGGGGCGGACCGCTTCAGGGGCGGACGCAGGCCCTGGGTGAGGCTCCAGCTGTGCAGCGTGCGGTCCATGCGACGGCACAGTTCCTCCAGCTCGCGCAGCACCCGCGTCTCCTCCCAGGAGACGATCTGCAGGATCGGATACTTGGCGCGGATGAGGATTTCCACCTCGCGGATGGCGTCCATGGCCAGCATGCTACCTTTCCGTCCTCTGAGGACTCGGGCGCCGTCGTCCGAAAACAGTTTTTGAGCCGTGGAACACGGCTCGCATGCAGGGAGGAGGAATGTTCGGAATCGCATCCCCGGATCACGCCGCGCTCGTGGCCAAGCCGTTCTTCGAGATCCGCAGCCGCTACGAGCGGCGCACCGACCGCGACTTCAACGAGGACGCGCAGGACAACCGCTCGTTCGTCACGGACCGTGTGCGGATCGGCGTGGATCTGGAGTACGGCCAGAACCTGAGCGGCCGGCTCCAGTACCGCTACGGCCACGAGTGGATCTGGACGCCGCAGAAGAACCACAGCAAGGAGCGCAGCGACGTCGAGGAGGCGTACGTGCAGGCCAAGCTGGACGGTGGCGGGACGCTCAAGGCGGGCCGGCAGTTCGTCAGCAAGGGAGCCGGGCTGCTGGTCTCGACGGCGATGTTCGGCAACGTGCCCTACAGCTGGGAGGGCTTGCGCTACCAGAAGGACGGCTGGGACCTGTTCGCCGGCGAATGCGCGATCGACCCCGCCGCGGAGCATTCCAGCAAGTGGCTGGCGTTCGCGGCGAAGACGTGGGAGTGGGGCGAAACCATGCTGCTGTACCATCAGCGGGAGGCGAGCGTGCGCGACGTGGAGGTCTGGACGCTCGACCACCGCTACGTTCAGTCGTTCGGAGACCTAAAGGTCGAAGTCGAGGCGGCCGTGCAGACGGGCCATCGGGAGCGCAGGGACCTGCGCGCTTGGGCGGCCCGGGCCAGAGCCGGCAAGAAGATCGGGAAGAAGACGCAGGCCTACGTGGACGCGTACGTGGCCAGCGGCGGCTCGAACCAAGAGGAGTCGTTCACGTTCGACATGGTGGCCGGCAGCATCCACAACTACATGGGGCAGATGGACCTGCAGGGTTGGCGCAACGTGCAGGGCGTCACGTTCGGTTTGAGCCAGGCTGTGACGGAACGCCTGAACCTGTGCCTCGAGTACAGCCGCTTCGGCCTGTACGACGCCAAGGACGCTTGGTACAACGCCGGCGGCGGCGTGAACCGGGGTTCGGGCGGGCCGTTCGTCGACCCCACCGGCAGCCGTGGCCGCGACGTGGGGCAAGAGCTGGACCTGTTCGGCACCTATAAGGTCGACAAGAACGCGTCGGTCCACTTCGGGCTGTGCGTGTTCCAGCCCGGCAGATTCGTGAAGTCGTTCTCGCCGGACTCGCACACCAACCAGGTTTGGGGCTACGTGGGCGTGACCTGGCGGCTCTGAGCCACCCTCGGAGCCGCTTCGGGCGGCGCGGGCGGTGCGAAGCCGCCCGCGCCGCGTTGTGTTCGTTCGACCCGCATCGTTCGAGTGCCGAACGACAGCGGCCGGCGGGCCCTCGGACCGAAAACCGAGCAGGGTCCCTCGGCGCGGAGCCTAAGGAGACCCGGCAAGATTGCCGATAGAACCTACGGGCCGGATTCCAACCGAGGCGGCCCGCGGGTTCACGGAGCGGACCCGGCAACGCGGACGGAGTCGCGGAAGGGAAGACCTGCCGTGGAACTCATCGACAGCCTGTTCGGACCGCACCTCGATCGCCTCCAGAGGGCGATGGACCGAGCCACGCGCCGCCAGGCGCTGCTCACCGAGAACCTGGCCAACGTCAACACGCCGGGCTACAAGCGCAAGGACCTGGACTTCAACCTCGTGCTCGAGGAGCGGCTCGCGGGTTCCGCGGCGGGCGCTTCCCCTCTGGACGACGAGACGCGGCAGGACCGCGGCGACGTGCGCGTCGACGGCAGCTCCGTGGACCTCGAGCGCGAGGTGATGGCGCTCGCCGAGACGGAGCTGCGCTACCAGGCCCTCACCGATCTGACCGCCCGGTACTTCTCCGGCCTGAAGAACGTGATCCGAGGTGGACGCTGATGGCAGGACTCAACGCGGCGATGCGGATCAGCGCCTCCGGCATGGTCGCCGAGCGCTTCCGCATGGACGTGATCTCGACGAACATCGCCAACGCCAACTCGACCAAGGTCGGCAGCCAGATGCCCTACCAGAGGCGCATCGTGCAGCTCTCCGCGGGACCGGACGGCGTGCGCATCACCGGCGTGATCCGCGACCCGAGGGAGTTCCGGGTGGAGTACGACCCGGGCAACCCGAACGCCGACGCGCAGGGAAGGGTGCTGTACAGCAACGTGCGGCCCATCGAGGAGATGGTCGACATGATCGGAGCCAGCCGAGCCTACGAGGCGAACATCGCGGCGTTCAACGCCGCCCGCGGCATGATCCGCAGCGCGCTGAACATCGGCAAGGTGTGAGGAGGGGCCTTCGATGAACGCCAAGATCGCGGCTTTGGCGAACTTCAGCAACCCGGCGGTGCAGGCGCCCGTGGCCAAGCCGCCCGCGACCAAGGACGGCGGTGACTTCGCCCAGATGTTGATGGACGTCCTGAAGGAGGTCAACGGCACGCAGCGGCAGGCTCGCGCGCTCGAGACCGCCTTCCTGACGGGTCAACCGGTCGAGTATCACGACTTGATGATCGCCCTGGAGAAGGCGAGCACCGCCATGCAGCTCACCTTGGAGGTCCGCAACAAGCTGTTGGAGGCCTACCAGGAGATCAGCCGCCTGCAGGTGTGACGCCTCGCGACTGAGCGATCCCAAGGCCGTCGATGCTCCCCGGAGTTCGGGATGAACTCATGGGAAGCCTGATGTTGCGACTTCGAACCTGGTGGGAGACCGCCGATAGGACGCAGAGGGTGGTCACCCTGTTCGGCGGAGCGTTCCTTCTGGCGCTGCTCGTCGGCACGTTCTACTTCGCCTCCAAGCCCAAGATGCAGCCCGCCTTCGTCGGTCTGTCGATGACCGAGCTGGGCACCGTGACCGAGGAGATCCGGAAGATGGGCGTGCCGATGGAGTTCGACGAACAGGGGAACGTGCTCGTGCCGGCGGACAAAGTGGCGTTCGTCAAGGCGCAGCTGGCGGTCGCCGGCAAGCTGCCGGCGGGCAACTCCAAGGGAGCGGCCGACCTCGACAAGATCACGATGGTCACCACGCCGGCCGTCGAGCGCGAGCGGCTGAAGTCCGTGCTCGAGTCGCAGGTGGCGGAGAGCGTGCAGTTCATCGAGGGAGTGGCCTCGGCTCGCGTGCACATCACGCTCGGCGACGACTCGCCGTTCGTCGACGACCGCAAGCCTGCCACGGCCAGCGTGACGATCGCCGAGAGCACGGAGGGCTCGCTCGGCGCCGAGCAGGCCCGGGCGATCGCCCGGCTGGTGGCCTACGCCGTACCAGGGTTGGACACGCGCCACGTGACCATCGTCAACCAGGCTGGCCGCCTGCTCTTCGATGGCAACGAGCAGTCGGGCGCCACCGGCGTGGCCGACCGCAAGCTGCAGGCCGAGATCGCCGAGTCGAAGCGGCGCGAGCGGGAGTTGCAGGCCATGCTCGACGCGGCGTTCGGTCCGGGCAGCACGATCGCCAAGGTGACCTTGGAGCTGGACTTCGACGAGCGCGAGACCACCAGCGTCGAGCGCCGCCCGTCGGAGAACCCCACCACCGTGGTCGTGGCTCAGGAGAACATGAACGGCACCGAGGGTCCGGCCGCGGGCGGACTGGCTGGCGCAGCCTCGAACCTGCCGGCGGCCCCGGTCGCGGCGGGGGGCGCAGGCCCGCAGAGCTCCACGTACAAGGGCACCAAGGAGCAGAAGGTCTACACCGAGGATGAGATCCGCACGCGGACCGTCCCGGCAACGGGTTCGGTCAAATCGATGGCGGTGACCGTGCTGGCGGACAGCGCGAAGTTCCAGGACGACGCCGAGCTGCAGCGCATCGTGGAGGGGTTCATCGGGCCGAAGGCGGCGGACACGGAGAACTTCCGCTCCACCGTCAGCCTGGTCGAGTTCGACAAGTCCGTCCAAGAGGCGGCGCAGAAGGCGGCCGCGAGCTCGGCGATGGCCCAGAGAATCCAGCAGGTGCTGTCGCTGCTTCCGATCCTGGCGATGCTGGCAGTCGCGTTCATGGTCGTCCGGGCGATCGGCAAGGCCGCTCGGGAGCAGGGCAACGTGCTGGTGGCGGCCACGCCCGACGGCGCGCTCGCGCAGGTGGCGGCGCTCGAAGGGCACGCGGAGGACGGGGTGCACCGGGTTGCGTCGACGGACGTCTCGCACGGCGCCCCCGGCGCGGACCACGCTCAAGCGTCGCTGCCGCAGCCCGAGATCGAGGCGATCCCCGAGCACCTGAACGTGCCGATGGAGCAGGTCCGCAAGATGGCGGAGGAGCGGCCGCAAGCGGTGGCGATGCTGGTGAAGAGCTGGCTGCTGGAGGATAGGCGATGAGGAGGCAGAAGGAGGAGCTGACCAGCCGGCAGAAGGCGGCCGTGCTGCTGATGATCCTGGGTCCGGAACTCTCGGGCCAGGTGCTGAAGCACCTGGAGGAGTCGCACGTCGAGGAGCTTTCGCTCGAGGTGGCTCGCTTGGAGAAGGTGACGGCCGAGCAGCGGGAGACGGTGGTCAAGGAGTTCCACGAGATCGCCCTCGCGCAGGACTACATCTCCGAGGGCGGCTTGGAGCACGCGCGCCGGGTGCTCGAGGCCGCGTTCGGCCCGGAGAAGGCCAAGCAGATTCTCGAGCGCATCCAAGCCGCCATGCAGGTGGTGCCGTTCGAGTTCCTCAAGCGGGCCGACCCGAACCAGCTCCTGAGCTTCATCCAGGACGAGCACCCCCAGACGATCGCGCTGATCCTGGCGTACATGCCGCTCAACAGCGCGGCCATGGTGCTGGGCAAGCTGGCGCCGGAGCTGAGGGCCGACGTGGCCGCCCGCATCGCCATGATGGAGCAGACCCCGCCCGAGGTCATCCGGCGCGTGGAGCAGGTGCTGGAGAAGAAGGTGTCCAGCCTGCTCAACCAGGAGATGAGCCAAGCCGGCGGGCCCAAGGCGCTGGTCGACCTGCTGAACCGCGTCGACCGGTCCACCGAGCGCATGATCATGGAGTCGTTGGGCGAGTCCAACCCCGAGCTGGCGGAGCAGGTCAAGAACATGATGTTCGTGTTCGAGGACATCGTCCAGCTGGACGACCGAGCGGTGCAGCAGGTGTTGCGCGAGGTCGACATGAAGGACCTGGCCACCGCGCTGAAGTCCGTGAAGGAGGAGGTGCAGCAGAAGGTGTTCAAGAACCTGTCGGAGCGCGCTGCGGCCATGCTGAAGGAGGACATGGAGTTCATGGGCCCGGTTCGGCTGAAGGTCGTCGAGGAGGCGCAGCAGAAGATCGTCGCGGTGATCCGAAGGCTGGAGGCGGCGGGCGAGATCACGATTGGACGCGAGGGCGAGGAGGACGTGCTTGTCTAGGCGAGCGATCCTTCCCGGCGAGGCGGTCGTCGCCGCGAAGCCGTTCCTCTCGGTGCTCACCGACCCGTTGCAAGCGGCGGCGAGCCAGAAGGGCAGCCGTCTGCACCATCAGCTGGAGCGGCTCCGGGAAGCAGCGCGGCGCGAAGGGTACGAGGAGGGACTGCGCCGAGGATTGGACGAGGGCCGGGAAGCAGGCTACCGGGAGGGCTTCGAGAAGGCGGTCGCCGACGTGCGCGCCAGGGAACAGGCGGCGCTCGAGGAGTTCGTCGCCGGACTGAGGCAACTGGAGGATTGCTTCGGCCCCCTGTTGGACCGGTTCTTCGCGAACTGCGAGGAGGCGCTGGCGCCGCTCGCCATGGCGGTGGCCGCGCGGTTGGTGGCTCGGGAGCTCAGCATGGGTCCCGAGGCGGCCCTTGCTCTGGCCAGAGAGGCTCTGGCGGAGGTGACGCACGCGGATTCAGCCAGGATCCGGGTCCACCCGCTCCATAGCCGTGCCCTTCGCGAGCGCGCTGCGGACCTGCTCGCCGTCTCGGAGAGCCTGAAGCGCATCGAGTTCGTCGACGACCCCAGCATCGAAGGAGGGGTGATCGTGGATAGCGCGGGCGGGGTGATCGACGCGAGTCTGCCGACTCGGGTGCGCAACCTCGTGCGCGCCGTGCTGGGCGAGGGGTTCCTGCCGAAGGAGGCGGAGGGCGATGAGGCTGTCGCCGCCTAGGCCGGACTTTTGGGCGAGGTGGTCCGGGTTCGAGTCCGCGCGCCTGCTGGAGGTCAAGGGTCGGGTCACGCAGGTCGTGGGCTTGGTGGTCGAAGCGAACGGCCCGAACTCGCGCATCGGCGACCTTTGCTGGATCGAGCCAGACGGGGACGAGGCGGTCGCCGCCGAGGTGGTGGGCTTCCGCGGAGACAGGGTGCTGCTGATGCCTCTCGGAGAGCTGTCGGGCATCCGGGCGGGCAGCCTGGTGCGGGGGACGGGCCGGTGCGTGGAGGTTCCGGTGGGCGAGGCGCTGCTCGGTCGCGTGCTGGATGGCCTGGGCAGGCCGATCGACGGCTTGGGTCCGATCCGATGCTCCGAGGCGTATCCGATCGACGCCACTCCTCCCGAGGCGATGCGTCGGCCCGTGATCGGCAAGCCGCTGGCCACCGGGGTGCGTGCGATCGACGGGCTGCTCACCCTCGGAGAGGGGCAGAGGATGGGCATCTTCGCGGGCAGCGGGGTGGGCAAGAGCACGCTGCTGGGCATGATCGCGCGCTACTGCGCCGCCGACGTGAACGTGATCGCGCTGGTCGGCGAGCGGGGCCGCGAGGTGAGGGAGTTCCTCGAGAACGATCTGGGAAACGAGGGGCTGCGCCGGAGCGTCGTGGTGTGCGCGACTTCGGAGCAGCCGGCGCTGGTGCGGATCAAAGCTGCGATGGCCGCCACAGCCATCGCGGAGTGGTTCCGCGACCGAGGGCTGAGCGTGCTGCTGATGATGGATTCGGTCACGCGCTTCGCCATGGCCCAACGGGAGGTTGGCTTGGCGATCGGCGAGCCGCCCAGCACCAAGGGTTACACGCCGAGCGTGTTCGCGCTGCTGCCTCGGCTGATGGAGCGCGCGGGCACGAGCGAGAGGGGTTCGATCACCGCGCTGTACACGGTTCTGGTGGAGGGCGACGACACCAACGAGCCGATCTCCGACGCGGCCAGGTCGATCCTCGACGGGCACATCGTGCTGAGCCGCCGACTGACCAGCCGAGGCCACTATCCTCCCATCGACACGCTGCAGAGCCTGAGCCGAACGATGCCGCTGGTTGCTTCGCAGGAGCAGATCCAGGCGGCGCGCCGCCTGAGGGAGTGGATCGCGGCGTACGACGACGTGGAGGACCTGGTGAGCATCGGCGCCTACAAGGCGGGCTCCAAGCCCGTGGCCGATCAGGCGCTCGCCAAGTGGGAGGAGATCAACGCCTTCCTGCGGCAGGACAAGGGCGAGGGCACGCCGTTCCAAGAGACGGTGGAGCGGCTGCGGAGGATGACCGATGCGTAGGTTCCGCTTCCGGCTGCAGAAGGTTCTGGAGCACCGCGAGCGCTTGGAGGAGGAGGCCAAGACCGCCTTCCTCAACGCCCGGGCGCAGAGGCTGGAGGCCGAGCGCCGTCTGGAGGAGCTGCGGACGCAGAGGGCGGAATGGCTGAGCCGATCGTTCGGCACCCTCACCGACCGTCTGGCGCTCGAACGGTTTCTCGACGCTTTGGACGGTCGGGAGCGGGATCAGAGGATCGTGATCGCCACGCTGGAGGACGAGGAGGAGAGCCTTCGGAGGGCTTGGATCGACGCCCGGAGGGATGCCGAGGCGATGCGGCGTCTGCGGCAGGCGGCGTTCGACGAGTGGAGGACGGAGGCCGACCGCAGGGAGCAGGCGGACCTCGATGAGTGGGCGGTGCTGAGGAGGACGGCATGAGCATCGATCTCTTGGGGCCCGAGGGGGTTCGCCGACGGATGGCGGAGCTGCAGGCGAGGTTGGACCGCCTCCACCTGCCTCGGGAGGAGACGGTGCCGGCTTTCCGACAACTGGTCGAAGGCTCCCCTTTGACCGGACCGATCGGCGGCGGACTCGAGCCGTTTCCGGTCGCAGGGCCCGGGGTGGCGTTGCAGGCCGACCCGGCGCTGCGCGCGGCTGCACGGAGAGCCGCGGAGGAGGCGGGCGTCGATCCGGAGCTGTTCGACGCGCTGGTCCAGGCGGAGAGCGGCTACAACCCCATGGCGCGGTCGAGGGCCGGCGCCATGGGCCTGAGCCAGCTGATGCCCGACACCGCCCGCGAGCTGGGTGTCGCCAACCCGTTCGATCCGATCCAGAACCTCAGGGGTGGAGCGACGTACCTGGCTCGCCTGTTGCGGCAGTTCGGCGACGTGCGCCTGGCGCTCGCCGCCTACAACGCGGGTCCGAACGCCGTGCTGCGGGCCGGCGGCGTCCCGCCGTACGCGGAGACCCAGAGGTACGTCGAGCGGGTGCTCGGCCTCTACCAGGCGGGGGGGACCCGATGAAGCTCGTCTTGGTTCTGCTCGCGTTGCTGGCCTTGGGTGGGGGAGTGTTCTTCGCCGCCAAAAGAGGGTTGGTGAGGATTCCGGGAATCACCCCCGCCCAGCGTGCGGCGAACGCGCAGGCCCTCTACGGCGAATCCAAGGACGCCAAGCCATCCCAAGCCAAGGCCAAGGAACAGCCCAAGGCTCCCAAGTCCCCGAGCGAGGCCCCGAAGCGCAAGCCCTCGGCGATCCCCAAGCCCGACCTCGCCAAGGGGCGGAAGAGGCTGGCCAAGCTGTGGGAACAGCTGGAGTCGCCGCAGCTGGCCGCCATCCTGGCGGACTGGCGCGACGACGAGGCCGCCGCGGTGTTGGCGCTCATGGACCCCGCGAAGGTTGCCGCGCTGCTGGAGCAACTCGAGCCGAAAAGGGCCTCGAAGCTGTCGAGGGAGATCCAGAAGGCCGCCTCGATGCCGGCGCCAGGTCCCGCCGGCCCCTGAATCCACGGAACGAGACCGCCGATTCAACAGCAGGAAACCATGGGCTGGGCCATCGAAGCAAGCGGGTTGCTGGTTCGGTACCGCGACCGGAAAGGACAATGGATCCAAGCCGTGAAGCACCTGTCCTTCACCGTTCGCGAAGGAGAGGTGGTCGGCTTCCTCGGTCCGAACGGCGCGGGGAAGAGCTCCACGCTGAAGGCGATCATGGGCTTCGTGCCGATCGCCGGCGGCACGCTGCGGGTTTTCGGGCGGCCGGCGGGGTCCTTGGAGGCCAAGCGCGCGATCGGGTATCTGCCCGAGGTCGCCCTGTACTACCCCTACCTCACCCCCCGCGAGACCTTGGCGCTGTACGGCGAGCTGCAGGGGCTGAGGGGCGGCCTGCTGAGGGCTCAGACCGCCGAACTGCTCGAAAGGCTCGGGCTGCAGGCGGTGGCGGACAAGCAGAACCGCAACCTCAGCAAGGGACAGCTGCAGCGCGTGGGCATCGCCCAGGCGTTGCTCGGCGACCCGAGGCTGCTCGTGCTGGACGAGGTGACCAGCGGTCTCGACCCCGTCGGGCGCCGCGAGCTCCGGGGTTTGTTGCAGGAGCGCGCCCGCGCGGGCGTCACGCTGTTCTTCAGCAGCCACGAGCTGAGCGAGGTCGAGATGATCTGCGATCGGATCCTGATCGTGAACCGGGGACGCTTGGTCGAGGAGAGGAGCCTTGGGGAGCTCAAGGACCAGCTGCGCATCTACCGTCTGGTGCTCGAGGGCCCAGCCCTCGCGCTGCCCGATGCGCGCTGGGTGCGGCGGCCGGCACCCGGCCTCACCGAGGCGGAGTTCGCCGACAAGCGCGCGCTGCTGGTGGCTCTGGAGCACGCGTCGCGCGCGGGCGCAAGGGTGGTCGACCTCGTGGCCGAGGAGGGCTCGCTCGAGGACCACTTCGTGGAAGCGATCGGGAGGGCGGCGTGAGCGTTCGGGCATGGTGGGTGCTCGCCAAGGGCGTGGTGCTCGAGGCGGTTCGGCGCAAGGACCTGTGGGTGGTCGGCATCCTCGGGGCCCTCATCGTCGGCGCGGCGGGTTTGCTCGGCCTGTTCGGCATCCAGGGCCTCGAGGCGTTCGCCAAGGACCTCGCGGTGGGGGTTCTGGGTCTCTTCTCGACGGTGATGGCGGTGCTGTCGACCGCGCGCCTGATCCCCGAGGAGATCGGCCGCCGGACGGTCTATCCTCTGCTGGCACGCCCGATCTCGCGCCTGGACCTGTTGGTCGGGAAGCTGCTGGGGGGCGCGCTGGTCTCATGGACCGCGTTCCTTGTGCTGTGCGCGCTGACCTCCGTTGTGCTGGCGGCCTTCCGCATTCCCTTCGAGCCGCTGATGCTGCAGTACGTGATCGCCAAGATGCTGGGCTTGGTTCTGCTGTGCGGCGTCACCTTGGCGCTGAGCTGCTGGATGACGCCCCAGGCGGCGGCCACCATGAGCCTGATCCTTGCGTTCGGCTCTCCGATGGTGGTGCGGGCCTTGGTGATGGCCCATGAGACGAGCGGGGAGGGCCTGCGCGCGCTCTTCCGTCTGCTGAACGCGATGCTGCCGCAGTACAGCCTGTTCGACCTCGGCGCGCGCGTGGCGAACTTCGGATGGCCGATGGTGCCCGCGTGGGTGATGGCATGGCTGACCGCCTACGCGCTGTGCTACACCGCGGCGATGCTCGCCCTGGCCTGGGTCCGCTTCGAGAGGCAGGCGGTGTGACCGTGAGGCCTTGGTTCGCGGCGGTCGCCTGCATCGGTGCGGTGGGCCTCGGTTGGCGGATGCCGGAGCTTCGGCCGATGGTCGATGCCCCGGTCGGCGCGCGTTCGGTCGACGCGCACGAGACTTCGCCCACCGCCAGCCTGGTGGGCCAATTCCGCACGAGCCTGTCGGCTTGGCTGTGGCTGCGCACCGACCTCTACCTTCACAACGGGGTGCAGATGCGCCGCATGACCGAAGCGGAGAGGGCCTCGGGACGCGAGGCCGAGACGCCGCGCGCCGAGGGTGCCCACGACGAGATCGCCAAGCGTGAGTCGGACGTGGTGACGGTCATCCCACCCGCCGAGCGCGACTTCCGCGGCGTGTTCGGAGACGTGGAGAGGGCGGTCAGCGCCTACAGGAACATGAAGGGCCACTCGCACAACGACCCGCGCAAGGCCCTGCCGCTGCTGAGGCTGATGGCGTGGCTCGACCCGACGTTCCTCCCTGCGTGGACCACCGGCGCGTACGTCTATGGCCTGGATCGCACCCCCGCAGCGTACGACCGCGGGATCGCGTTCCTCAGGGAGGGGCTCGAAGCCAACCCCGCGAGCGTGGAGCTGCACCAGGCGCTGGGCCAGGCGCTGCTCGTTTGGCGCGGCGAGCCGGCGTCGGCCAGGACGCATCTGGAGGCCGCCATCCGACACGGCCGTCGGCTCCCGCGACCATGGCCCGAGGAGACCGCCGAGGCGCTGGAGTCCTCCTACCGCTGGCTGGCGCTGCTGCACCGGGACGCTGGGGACCGGAGGGCCATGCGGCGTACGGCTTGGGAGGGTCTGAGGCTGTTTCCCGACGACCGGGTTCTGGCGCGCCTGGCCGTAGACCCTCCGACGATCTACACCGACCACGCCGTGGAGCGGATGCTGCGATGGGCGATGCGCCTCGCCCAGAGCCAAGGACCCTAGGGGTGGGGCTTGGCCAGCTTCTGCTCGAACACCCCGAGGGCGTAGGCGTAGTCGTCCGGGTAATCCACGTCGAACGCCAGCTCGGGGGGCGAGTCGGGCACCGCCACGGCCTTGCAGCGCAGCAGCTCGCCAACCTTGCGCTCGATGTCGGCGACGGTGAGTCCCCCGACGAGCCACCTGTACACGAACCGCAGCCCCAGCAGGCTTGCCATGCCGATCTTGCTCTTGCGCCGGGCGAAAACCTCTTCGATGTACGGCTTGCAGCGCACGCAGGTCTTGGCCTTGACGACGTAGGCGCAGCCCAGCGTCACGGGCCCGTCCGCCAGCTTGACGAACAGCGCGTCGCTCATCGGGAAGGCCTCCTCGAAGGCCTCTTTGGTGATCAGAGGCGCGGCGATGTCCGCCTCGGGCGGCACCTTGGCGACGAAGCTCTGGATGCCCTCCGGCGTGAGGAACGGCAGGTCCGCGGTCACGATCAGCACTCGGTCGGGCTCCTGCAGCGACTGCTGGTACCAGCGGATGGCGCGGTCGATGTTGTCGGGCCCGCTCGCGCCCTCGGGCAGGACGGCGTCGGCCATGCCTGCGGGAATCGCCTTCTCGACCTCGCCCGAGCCGATCACCACCACGCGGCCCACCACGGACGAGGCCCTCAGCGCCTCCAGAACCCTCTGCACGAGCGGCTTGTCCTCGAAGCGGATCAGAGCCTTCTTCTCGACCCCGACGACCCTCCGGAAATCCTCCCTCAGCGTGCCTCCGGCCGGCACGATCGCATCCAACACGGGCATGCCGTTAGACTAGCTCCAACGAACCTGCGGACTCTAGGGGGGCGCGAAGTTTCCTGAAGGCGGCCTGCTCGATCTGTCGAATCCGCTCCCTCGTGACGCCGAACACCGCGGCGACCTCGTCGAGCGTGCGGAACACGTCGTCGTCCAACCCGTAGCGCAGGCGCACGATCTGGCGTTCGCGCTCGGTCAGCAGATCCATCGCTCCCTCCAACAGCTCGCGCGCCACCGATCGGGCGGCTTCCGCCAGCGGATCGTCCTCCTCCTCGTTGGCCAGCACTTCCTCCCTCGCCAGCTCCGATCCAGCGAGCTTCGCGTCTAGCGACACCGGATCCAGGAGGGCTCGGCGCAGGGTCGGCACCTTCGAGACCTCGCAACCGATGCGCTCGGCGACCTCGGTGTCGGTCGGGGGGCGCCCCAGAGCCTGCTCCAGGAAGCTCGCGGCCTTGAGGGCCTGAGCCGCGATCTCGTGCGTGTGGTTGGGCACGCGGATGGACCGGGCGGTGTCGCTGAGAGCCTTCAGGATGGCCTGCCGGATCCACCAGATCGCGTAGGTGCTGAAGCGGCAGCCCTTCCGGTCGTCGAACTTCTCGACGGCTCGCAGCAATCCCAGGTTGCCCTCTTGGATCAGGTCCGGGAACCCCAGACCCCTGCCGCGGTACTTCTTGGCCACCATGACCACGAGGCGCAAGTTGGCCTCGATCAGCGCCCTCCGGGAAACCGCGCATCCCTGCCGGGCCATCCGCGACAGCTCCACCTCCTGCTCGATGGTGAGAAGCGGAACGCGCCCGATGCGGCGAAGCCAAAGCCGGATGGAGTCGTCGACCTCCAGGTCCGAGTCCTCGAGAGGCTCCTCCTCGGGGACCTCCCACTGCGAGGCCTCTCGGTAGGGCCCGAGGGGCGAGCATGGGCCCGACTGATCCTCCTGCCAGTCGTTTTCCTCCACCCACTCGGCGGATTCCAGGAACTCTTGGTGGTCGCGTCGCATCATCGCCGTCGGCCAGACCCGCGCCGGTCTCGGCTTATTGTAACAGACGCCCGGTCACTCTTTCCGTTGCTGCGCGCGCTTGAGTCTCTCGGCCAGCTCCCGGAGCCGCTCGTCGTCCAGCCCCTCCTCCTTCAGACGCTGGATCTGACGGCGTTGCCTCGAGGCGTTCAGGCGCTCGAGGGCGTCCAAGAGGAACTCCTCGGGGATGGCGTCGGGGATCTGGCGGGCCGAAGCCTTCGTCTGGTGGTCCACCACCAGGTCGGCGAACTCCTGGCGCAGCTCCTCCGGCTCGATCTGAGCCATCCACACCTTCGGGTCGGCGTCGGGGATGCCTTGGGGGAACGCCACGACGATGGCCCGGCTCAGCGCGGCCCCGCGTTCGGTCTCCATAGCGTCCTCCTGGCGGAGCGCCTCGAACGCCGCCGTCCGAAGAGAGGGCTCGAGCAGGGAGAGGAACACCGTTCGCTCCGCGGCGGAGAGTTTGGGTGCCAGCGGGGCCGTCTCGCGCTCGGGGCGCGGGGCGCGCCGTCGGGCTCGCCCCGTGCGAAGGCGCTGCAGCTGCCGCCGGATGGCGTTCTGGGCGGCGGCGGGGTCCCGCACCCCCGGGTACAGACCCGCCAGGAAGGCCACCTGCCGCTCCACGTCCAGCTCGCTCTCGGCTTCGGCGAGGATCTCGAACGCTTGCTGCCAGAACGCCTCGTCGCTCGGAGGGACGCGCGCGGCGAGCCGCCGGATGCGGAAGTCGGTGGGCGGCAGGGCCTGCTCGACCGCCTGCCGCACGGCCGCGGCGCCCTTGGTGCGCAGCAGCGTGTCCGGGTCCTCCCCCGCCGGCATCAGCGCGAACCGCACCTTGAACCCAGCCTCCCGCAGAACCTCGTAGGCCCGGTCCGCCGCCTTTTGGCCGGCCTCGTCGGCGTCGTACAGGATCGCCACCTCTTCGCACCAGCGCCGGAGGAGCTGGGCGTGCTCGGCCGTGAGCGAGGTGCCCAAGGAGGCGACGGCCTGTCGCACGTCGGCCCTGTGGCAGGCGATCACGTCCAGGTAACCCTCGACGAGCACCGCGCGTCCGGATGCCTGGATCGCCGCCCGAGCCTTCGGGAAGCCATACAGAACGCGGCTCTTGCGGAACAGAGGCGTGTCGCCGCTGTTGATGTACTTCGGGTGGCCGTCGCCGAGCAGGCGGCCGCCGAACGCGACGAGCTCGCCGCGCTCGTTGCGGATCGGGAAGATGAGCCGCCCGCGGAACTTGTCGAAGAACCCTCCCGAAGGGTCCCGGTCGACCAGGAACAGCGAGGCGCATTCGGCCAGAGAGTGGCCCGCCCGTTGCAGGCGCGTGGCCAGCGCCGCCTCGACGTCGGGCGCGTAACCGAGCTCCCACTCGTCGATCGCCGCGTCGTCCAGGCCGCGCCTGGCGCAGTAGTCCCTCGCCGCCTTCGAGCGGCGCAGCTCTTCGCGGAAGAACTCGAGCGCGGCCTGCATCGCGGCGAGGTGCTGCTGGCGCTCGGAGCGCTCGTCGGGACGGCGCTGACGGGAGAGCCGCACGCCCGCTATGCCCGCCAAGATCTCGAGCGCCTCGGGGAAGTCCACCCGCTGCGTCTGCATGACCCACGTGAAGGCGTCCCCTGTGGCTCCGCAGGCGAAGCAACGGTACCGGCCGATCGAGGGGCTCACATAGAAGGAAGGGTTTCTGTCGTCGTGGAACGGACAGAGACCCTTCCAGTTCTTACCGACCCTTTTCAGGGCCACCCGTTGGCCGATGAGGTCGGCGAGATCGATGCGCGATCGGATCTCGTTGACTTCGTCGGCCAATGCTCGCTTACGACTTTCCGGCCGCGACCACGATGCCGGTCACCTGGTGGGGCTTGTCGACGCCGAGCCGATTCAGCCGGAAAGCCACCTTGTGCTTCACGAGATAGCGCATCACGATGGTGTTGCCGCCGATCTCGTAGGCGTCGGGCGCGCCGTACTTCCTCATGATGTCGGCGAACGTCGCGCCGAAGGTCACGCCCCTCCGGGTGCGCAAGCCGGGGTTGGACAGAGCGATGGCTTCGATCTGCACGATCCGGTTCGAGTGATCGATGATGAACCCGAAGCGGGTGCCGTTGCGCTTGTACACCCAGCGGGTGTTCACGACGCGCGTGGTCGCCTGGCTGCCGAAGTTCATGCCGGCTCCGCCCGAAGGCGCGCCGCCCATGGGACCCATGGGGCCTCCCGGGCCGAACGGGCCGAAACCTCCCATGCCGGGGGGGCCCATCATGCCGGGGCCGGCGCTCGGACCGCCCGCCGCTCCGGGGCCCTTGTTGCCCGCGCCCGCGGGGCCGATCGAGGGCATTCCGCCGGGGCCGCCGGGGCCGAAGCTCGGACCGCCGCTGTAGCCGGGGGGCATCCCGCCCGGGGGCATGCCGCCGCCTTGACGGCCGCCTGCGCCCATCTGGCGGGCGTTCAGCGTGTCGCCCAGCCAGTCGCGGATCTGGAAGTCCGGCTCGTTGAGCCCGCCGCCGCCCGGCCCGCCCGGGGGCATCATCTGGCCCGGCCCAGCCACGGGACCGCCGCCCGTCGGTCCCATCATCGGCGGCATGCCGCCGCCCATAGGTCCCATCGGACCGACGCCGCGGCCACCCATGCCTCCCGCAGGGCCTGCCGCAGCTCCGCCGACGTTCAGCGGCTCGATCTCGTCCGGCGAACCGAAGCGCTGGATGAGCTTCATCGCCGAGTCGTACAGGAAGATGCCGCCGAGCCCGTTCTCCGCTCCGGACACGGCCTTGGCCGCGGGCTTCTTCGGTTGCGCGGACCTCTTGGACTGCGCCGAGGCCCAAGGCGCGCACGCGAACGCCGCGACGACGGCCAGTGCGATGCAAATCGTTCTGTTCTTCAAGTGGTTCGACCCCTCCTGAGGTTGGACCCTTGCTGGGCCTTCATCCTTGAGACGCAACCTCCCCGCGGCAAGGTCACTCTCTTCCCATCGGAAGGACCGTTGGCCGCGGCAGTGGGGTATACCCCCGGAACCCACCGACGGCTCGAGGAGTAAGCACGAATCATGGCATCCGAACTCGCAGTCACGTCCGCAGAATTCCAATCGAAGGTTCTCGACTCTCCCATCCCGGTGCTCGTCGACTTCTGGGCGGAGTGGTGCGGCCCCTGCCGCATGATCGCGCCCGCCATCGAGGAGCTGGCCAAGGAGTACGCGGGGCGCGCGGCCGTGTACAAGCTCGACGTGGACACCAACCAGGACATCGCCATGAAGTATCAGGTGATGAGCATCCCCACCCTGCTGGTGTTCAAGGGAGGCAAAGTGGTCGAACAGCACGTCGGCGCCGCGCCCAAGCAGCATTTGGCCCAACTGATCGAGCGGCACCTGTGAGCCCTCGCGGCGGCTTCTCGGGGCCGGGCGCCTGCAGGCGCCCGGCCCCGGCGTCTTCCGCCGGCCGCAAGGTGCCGGATCGGGTTTAATCCTGCGCGGTGTCGGACGCCCCTGCCACGCCGAACGTCGCCCGCGCCGGCGGCATCATGATGCTCAGCCTGTTCCTCAGCCGGGTGCTGGGGATCGTTCGAGACACCGTGATGTCGGCGCAGTTCGGCATCAACGAGACCACGGGGGCCTACCGGCTGGCCTTCCAGATCCCCGACCTGCTGTTCTTCCTCGTCGCGGGAGGGGCGCTGAGCTCCGCGTTCATCCCGGTGTTCAGTCAGTACCTGCACACCGACCGTGAGGACGAGGCTTGGCACGTGTTCAGCGTGGTGGCCACCCTGATGTCGCTGGTCGTGCTGGCGTTCATCGCGTTCGCTTGGTTCTACGCGCTGCCGCTGACGCACCTGGTGGCTCCCAGCCCGAAGGTGGACCATCTGAGGCCGCTCATCGCCCAGATGAGCCGCATCGTGCTGCCGGCCCAGTTCGCGTTCTTCATCGGCGGGCTGATGGTGGGCACCCTGTACGCCCGCCAGAGGTTCGTGGTCCCAGGGTTGGGGCCCAACGTGTACAACCTGGGGATCATCTTCGGAGCGGTCGTGCTGGCCCGCTTCTTCGACCCTGGGATCGTGGGCATGTCGGTCGGGGCGCTGGTCGGCGCGGTTCTGGGCAGCTTCGTGCTGCCGATGGTCGCGATGGCCCGCCTCGGCGGCCGCTACCGCCCGTCGCTCAATCTGCGGCACCCCGGCGTGCGCAAGGTGTTCGCTCTCATGGCGCCCGTCGTGCTCGGTTTGTCCCTGCCGGGCGTGTACGGCCTGATCCTGCAGGCTCTGGGCACGGAGTACGGAGCCGGCACCAACGCCGCGCTGGACCTCTCGAACAAGCTGATGCAGGCTCCGCTGGGGGTGTTCGGCCAGTCGCTCGCGCTGGCCGTGTTCCCGACCCTGGCCCAGTACTTCGCCCAGAACCGCATGGACGCCTACCGGGGCCAGCTGACGTCGACGCTGCGCACGGTCGTGTACATGACGGTGCCGATCGCTGCGTTCCTGGTGGTGCTGGCCCCGGAGATCACGCTGCTGTTCTTCGCCTACGGAAAGGGTGCCGCCAGCGAGAACCTGGCGATGGTCGCGGATCTATTGCGGATGTTCGCTCTGGGGGTGACCGCGTGGTGCCTGCATCCCGTGCTCATGCGGGGTTTCTTCGCCATCCAGAACTCGCTCACGCCGATCCTGCTGGGCACCGCCACCACCGCGGTGTTCCTCGCGCTGGCGTTGGTCCTGAAGGCGACGCCGCTGCGGCACCTGGGACTGCCTCTAGCGAGCTCGATGGCGGCTCTGGCCTTGGTGGTGGCGCTGGCTGCCGCGCTCGCGCCCCGGATCGGAGGCCTGGACCACGCCTCGGTTCTGCGCACGGCGCTAGGCTCGTTGGCGGGCGCGGCGCTGATGGCCGGCGCGCTGGTTCTGGTCGCCTGGTGGCTTCCGGTGGGCCAGGGCTACGGCAGGAACCTCTGGGCGGCGGTCAAGCTCGGCCTCGGAGCGGCGGTCGGCTTCTGGGTGTACTACGCCGCCACGCGGCGCATCGGCATGGCCGAGTCGGCCACGCTGGCGCGTTACCTGCGACGGCTGGACCGAAGGCCCCAGAACGGAAATTGCGGGGTTTAGGTTGAACGGAGAACTGGCACGATCACCGGGATCGCCCGACATTAGCGGAGGGAACAACCCGCGTGGGGAAGGCGTCGTAAGGGGCGCCGAGGCGGTCAGCCCGCGGTTCGCCTCGTGGCGCGGACGCCAAGGAAGGGTTTTTCGATGAGAGTGTTGTTCGTCAGCGTGGAGGTCTCGCCGTTCGCCAAGGTGGGCGGACTGGCGGACGTTGCGGGCTCGTTGCCCAAGGCTCTGCGCGATCTGGGGCACGACGTGAGGATCGCCATGCCCGCCTACAAGATGGTGCTGGACGATCCTCGCCGTCGCACGCGATGCATCCTGCGACCGCACAACCTGCGGGTGGGGCCGGCGTGGGTGCAGACCGGCTGGGTGCGGGAAACCCTGCTCGACGAAGTGCCCGTTTGGCTGTTCGGAACGGACCGCTGGTTCGACGAGGTCGACCGCAGCGAGAGGATCTACCTTCCCGGCGAGGACCAGTACCTGTTCCTCGCACGGGCCATCCTGGACGCCTGCAAGCGGCTGGGCTGGATTCCCGACGTGATCCACTGCAACGACTGGCACACCGGGTTCGTGCCGGTGCTGCTGCGCGAGAGCCGCGAAGTCGTCTTCCACCGAACCGCCTCGGTGTTCACCATCCACAACCTGGCCTACCAGGGCGAGTTCGGCGTGGAGATCCTAGACCGTGTCGGCCTGCCGCGCGGGCTGTTCGACATGCACCGGCTCGAGACGTACGGCTGCGTCAACTTCCTCAAGTCGGCTTGCGTGTACTCGGAGCAGGTCAACACCGTGAGCCCGACCTACGCGCGCGAGATCCAGACGCCCGAATACGGCTGCCGTCTCGAGGGCCTCATGGCCCACCTGGCGTCGCAGGGCCGCCTGTCGGGCATCCTGAACGGCATCGACACCGAGGTGTTCAACCCCCGGACGGACCCCTGCCTCCCGGCGCACTACGGGCAGCACGATCTGGCCGGCAAGGCCGTCTGCAAGGAGGCCGTCCTGCGCGAGGTGGGGCTGCAGCCCATCGAGGACGCTCCGCTGATGGGCGTGGTGAGCCGCCTGAGCAGCCAGAAGGGCATGGACCTGATGATCGAGGCGGCCGAGGCGATGTTCCAGCTTCCCGCCCAGCTCATCGTGCAGGGTTTGGGAGACCCTTGGCTCGCCCAGCGCTACCGCGAGTTGGAGAAGGCGTTCCCACACCACTTCCGGTACGTCGAGCGGTTCGACGCCGAGCTCGCGCAAAGGGTGTACGCCGGTTCGGACCTGTTCCTCATGCCGAGCTCCTTCGAGCCTTGCGGTCTGGGCCAGATGATCGCCTTGCGCTACGGCACGATCCCGATCGTGCGACGGACGGGGGGCCTGGCCGACACCGTGTTCGAGGGTCAGAACGGCTTCGTGTTCGAGCGCAGGGACGTGGACGAGTTCCTGGCGGCGGTCCGTCGCGCGCACTCCGCCTACCAGATCAAGGAGGTCTGGCTGCAGATGGTCGACCGAGCGCTGCACGGCGACTACAGCTGGGGCAAGAGCGCCCGCGAGTACGAATCGCTCTACCAGCGGGCCGCCAAGCGCCGGTGGGACGACGCTCGGCAGGCGCACCAGGCCGCCGGATGCTGAGCTCCGGCGCGGCCCCTCAGTAAGGCAGCTTGGCCACCGCCTTGGCGATCAGCGCCAAGGAGATCGACACCATCGCCACCAGGCCGGTGCCGCACGAGAAGCCGGCCAGCAGCACCGGCGTGAACTTCCTCCAGTTCTCCTCGCCGTAGCGCCGGGCGAAGTACCTGCGCCCCAGCCAGGCTCCGAGCAGCGTGGGAATGGTGTTGGCGGGGAACAGCCCCAGGCCGCCCGCGAAGCCGTAGAAGAACAGCAGGGGCCACTTGAGCAGATGGAACACCGCGAACAAGGCTAGGCCGCCGGCCGTCCCGTAGGCGATGTAGTCGGGGCGGATCGCCCTTGCGAACCAGCTCACCTCCTGGCCCTCGGGCTTGGGCACGTTGATCTGCTGGATCACCGCCTGCATCGTGGAGGCCATCGGCCAGAACTTCTGCGCGAACGGGAACTGCGGCGAGGGCAGAGGGTTGCTGTTCCAGAAGAAGCTCCAGAACAGGAACGAGCAGATCATGATGGTCGGGAACATCAGCGCCTCGGCCTTCAGGATGCTCGTGAACTTGGTGCCGGTGAGCTCCACCTCGCGGAAGCGCTGGGCCGCCCAGCCGTGGTCGGCCAGGGGGATCGGCGCGTACCAGATGTCGACCCGCTGGTAGCCGGAGGCCACCACGCTGGCCTCCTTGAGATACGGGAACGAAACGCCGCTGCCGGTCAGTCCGATCATGCGCGCCGACACGTAGCTGTTCAGCGGGCTCCACACCAGCCCGAAGAACGCGAGGATCCACACGGGGAAGCCGGGGACGAGGATCCGACACAGCACGATGAGCGTCATCGTCGCGAACAGCCACACGAGGACGGCCGCGACGATCGGAACGTCGCCCCTTCCCGGCGGCGGAGCGAGGCTCACCCTGCGCTCGGCCCGCTCGCGACGGCTCTGCCGAAGCGCCCGCAGCACCAGGTAGATGCCGATGAACCCCACGGCGATGTTGATCCCGATGCCGATCGACAGCCAGAAGTCCATGTCGACCGTCAGCTTGGTGGTGATCGCCGAAGCCCCGGGCCTGTAGCTCGGCAGAAGGCCGAGGTGGAACAGGATCGGGTTCATCACGATCATGCCCAGCACGCTGGCCACCGCGGCGCCGAGCACGATCTCGAACGGGATCACGAAGCCGACCAGCACGTTGCCCAGGCTGAAGCTGATGCCGACGATGGCTCCCGGCAGCAGGTTCTCGATGTTCGTGGTGTAGTCGGCGAACGGGATCGGAAGCACCGTGGTGGCGGTGCCGAACAGGATGCCCGTGATCACCGGCAGGCCGACGTAGACCGCGCCGAACAGCAGGCCGATCACCGTTCCGGTGGAGAAGATGCTCCAGCGCCAGCTCTCGGTGCCGGCTTCGGCCAGCGCGGTCGCTCCGGAGGCCGCCACGGGAGCCATGGGGAAGGGCAGACGCTCGACGTCGCTGGTGATGCGGAACAGCGCGTAGCCCATGCTCATCCAGCTCAGGCGGCCGCAGAGGTCCGTGGCGAGCAGGAGAGCGATCGGCTTCCACCAGTCGACGTGCCACAGCTCGCGCTGGAGGATGGCTTGGCTCTCCGGCGACGGAATCGCCCAGCGCGGGATCTGGTCGGCGATGGGCTGAGCGGGCGGCGAGGAGATGAAGTAGGCGCCCCAGATGAGGCCTGCGAACGGACCCCCGGCCAAGCCCAGTCCGGCGTTCAGCGCAGACGTGAGCGCCGTGGCCACATAGAACAGGATGTAGATCTCCTGGCGCTTGAGCGGCTGGAAGCTGCGCCGGGCCACCTCGGCGAACAGCACGATCGTGACCCACTCCGCCGCGCCGCCGACCCCCTGTCCCGCCACCAGGCCGAGGTAGATGCCGCCCGGCAACATGAACAGGGCGATGAAGATCGCCCCGATGACGGTCTTGATGGTGAAGCCCTCTTCGAAGCGCCGTTCCTCCGGCGGCTCGGGCTCCGCGACGGGCTTCAGGGTGTCGCTGGCGGCCATGCGCGGAACCTATTCTGCGCAAACGCCGCTTCTTCCTGCCGGGCGAGACGCAAGCTGGGCCCGCGCGCCATCAGCGCGGGCCCGGTCGGCGATCGATGGGAGGGTTACCGGCGCCGGCGACGCAGCAGCAACCCCAGCGCGAACGGGAGCGCGGCCATCGGACCCGGAACCACGGGCACGTCGGGGTCTCCGCCGCCGTCGGGCACGAACGCCTTCACGGTCATTCCACCGCGATAGCCCTCGTGCGCGTACCACGTTTGGAAAAAGGAGAACGCGAACGGACCCGTGTCGGGCGGATTGGCCCAGAACCAAACGCCCTGGAGGCCCCGGTTCGCGGGATCGACCTGAACGAAGTAGCTCCCTCCCGCCACCACGGGCACGTCCGAGGCGAAGGTCAGCACGTTCAGGCCCGCTCCCGCCACGTTGGTCCAGCTGTAGAGCACCGTCGAGCCGGGGACGCTCCCGTTCGCCTCGCGGATGCTGATGTTGTAGAACGTCTGCTGGTAAAGGTCGGTGACGGGCCGGAGAGCCAGCACCACCTCGGTCAGCACGGCGTTCTGGCTGGCGACGAACGGATTGGCGACCGACTGCGAGAAGTCGATCACCCACCCGGAGTTGGTATAACCGCCCTGGAGGTTGTCGAAGAGCACGATGGTGCCCGCACGGCCCAGCGGCGCCGAGCAGGCCGCCACAGCCACGATCATAAGAGCCTTCTTCATTGCGTCTCCTTTCCTCGACCCATGGGGGTCCGAAGCACACAGACATTGTGAGGCCGCCGCCGGCACGCGAGGCGCCCGTCCCGCCGCATTGGGACTTTCGGCGGGCTGAACTCGCTCCAGCGAGGCTGACCCTCGACAAACGCCGGGGGCCCGGCCTGGCCGGGCCCCCGGCACAAACAGGATGAGCAAACCTCTCAGGCTCGCTTGCGGCGGCGAAGAGCCGCTGCCAACCCCAGACCCGCGAGCGCGAGGGTTGCGGGTTCCGGCACCGGCACTCCGGTCTCTCCCAGCACCTTCAGGCCGCCGCCGAGATTCTCGTCGTCTCCCAGCCAGAAGGTGTTGTTGCCGAACGCCATGGCGTTGGTCCCGAGAATGCCGTTGTTGTTGAACAGCCACTGGCCCGATCCGCTGTTGGAGGCAACCAGCACCCAATACTTCGATCCGGCCGTCACGTTGACCGTTACGACGAAGCTCAACGAGTTCAGCCCGGCTCCCGCCACGTTGATCCAGCTGGCGAGCTGGTTGTTGCCCGGGATGTCCGGGATGCCGTTGACGCCCACGTCGCCCGGCTGGGAATCCATCAGGAACACGTCGTACGTGGGGCTGCCCTCCGCGGAAAGGGCCAGAAAGAGCTGCGTGAGCGTGGCCGACTTCGGCGCGACGAACATCTGGGCCACGGCGCTCGCCGCACTGATCGTCCAGCCACTGGACTGGTAGCCGCTATGCTTGAGGTTGTCGAACAGCACGATCGGCCCCGCGTAGGCGCCCGCGGATACGGCGCACGCCGCGATGGCCGCAAGATTGCGGAACTTCATGAATCCTCCTAGCCGGGAGGCCGACGGATCGCCTTCCCTCGATCTATTGAACTGCATTTCGCGCTCCCACGAGCGACACGGCGACGAAAACTGGTGCTTTTGCCTGGGTCCGTTCCGTGGACGGCCTGTTCGGACCCTGCGGGCACTGTCCGCCGCGGTCCTCTCGTACGGTAGGCTAGGGCCGGAGCTCCATGGAAACGGCCGAACCGGCGTCCCTGGCCGAAACCCGTTCGAACGGCGAGCTGTTCGCCACCGAGACCGACCTGTCCAGCGACGGCAGGCTCGGGAGCTCCGTGCTGCGCGTGCGCGAGGGCTTCGCCGAACGGGTGGAGCGCGCCGAGGGAGCGGAGCGCTTGGTGGCCTCTTGGCGGTTGGAGGATCTCAAGGATCCCCGGGTGGAGGATCTCGTGGACGCGGCCGCGCTGGTCGCGCGGCTCGACGGCACCGACGTCGAGCTGATCCGCGCCACCAGCGCCAGGGCGGTGCAGCTGCACGCCGCGCAGAAGAGGCTGAAAGCGATCCTCGAGGGCGAGCCGATCCCGGAGATCGAGGACAAGCGCCGCGTCTGCCCCCGCTGCCAAAGGCCCCTGCCGGAGGACAGCGACATCTGCGGCGCGTGCCTGAACAAGGGGAAGACGCTGATCCGACTGTTCGGCTTCACCAAGCCGTACGTCGGTCGGCTCGTGCTCAGCACGCTGCTCATGCTCACGGGCACCGTGCTCGAGCTGCTGCCCCCGAGGCTCACGCAGATCCTCATCGACGAGGTGCTGACCAAGAAGCACGTGCACCTGTTCGTCTGGGTGATGGTGGCGCTCGTCGGGTCGCGCCTGCTGATGTCGCTGGTGCAGATGGCGCGGGGCCGGAACGTGGCGTACCTGAGCGCGCACGTTTCCGTCGACATCCGCAACCAGCTGTTCCACAAGCTGCAGCAGCTGTCGCTGTCGTTCTACGACAAGCGCAACGTCGGCTCGATCATGTCGCGCATGACCAACGACACCGGCGCGCTGTACGACGTGCTGGTGGACGGGGTGCCGATCATCGTGCAGCAGGGCATGCTGCTGATCGGCATCCCGGTGGTGATGCTGGTGATGGACTGGCAGGTGGCCCTTGCGGCGCTGGCCCCGGTGCCGTTCGTCGTTTGGGCCGTCCGCCGGTTCCGGCGCAAGATGATGCGGGTCTGGAGCCGCTTCTGGCACGCGTGGTCGCGGCTGAGCAGCAGCCTGAACGGCGTGCTGCAGGGCACGCGCGTGGTCAAGGCGTTCCACGGCGAGAGGCGCGAGGAGAGGAAGTTCGGACGCCGCATCCAGGAGCTGGCCCAAACCGGCTACCAGGCGGAGACGAGCTGGGCGACCTTCTTCCCGTTCGTGATGTTCACCATGAGCCTCAGCGGCTTCATCGTGTGGTGGGTCGGCGGGGTGAAGGTGCTGAACGGGCAGATGTCGATCGGCGAGCTGACGGCGTTCATCGGCTACGTGGCGATGCTCGGCCATCCGCTGATGATGCTGCAGCGCGTGATCGACTGGACGAGCCGCTCGCTGACCGCGGCCGAGCGGGTGTTCGAGGTGCTGGACACCCCGCTGGACATCGACGACGCCCCGGACGCCGTGGCGATGCCCGACATCAAGGGCCACGTGCGGTTCCGCGACGTGCACTTCAGCTACGAGAAGACCCGCGAGGTGCTCTCCGGCATCGACCTGGAGGTGCAGCCCGGCGAGATGATCGGGCTCGTGGGCAGCAGCGGAGCGGGCAAGACCACGCTCATCAATCTGCTGATGCGCTTCTACGACCCGACGCAGGGCAGCATCGAGATCGACGGCGTGGATCTGCGGCGCATCAAGGTGGACGACTTCCGGCGCCAGGTCGGCGTGGTGCTGCAGGAATCGTACCTGTTCCCAGGATCGATCAAAGACAACATCGCCTACGGCCGTCCGGAGGCCACCCTCGAGGAGATCATTCAGGCCGCCCGGGCCGCCAACGCGCACCACTTCATCGTGAACTTCCCGGACGGCTACGACACGTACGTCGGCGAGCGGGGTCAGAGGCTGTCGGGTGGCGAGCGGCAGAGGATCGCGATCGCCCGAGCGATCCTGCACAACCCGAAGATCCTGATCCTGGACGAGGCCACGGCGAGCGTCGACACCGAGACCGAGCGCATGATCCAGGACGCGCTGGACAAGCTGGTGGCAGGCCGCACGGTGTTCGCCATCGCCCACCGCCTCAGCACCCTTCGCAACGCCGACCGCCTGGTGGTGCTGGAGAAGGGGCGCATCGCCGAGATCGGCACCCACGAGGAGCTGCTGTCCAAGGAGGACGGGATCTACAAGAAGCTCGTGGAGATGCAGCAGCAGGTGAACAAGCTGCACGAGAACTTCCTGTTCCTTGGAAGCGGGCCCGAAGCCGGTTAGACTGGCTGCATGCTCTGGACGATTCCGCTGGCGACCGCATGGGCCCAGGCCGACGTAGGCCCGCTGCCGAAGACCGTCGACGTGGTGGTGGTTCGCTACTTCCCCGTGGCGGGTGACCGCATCGACCTGCGGGTGACCGGGGACTGGGGCGAGCCGCTGGCCGCGACGCGCGCCAAGTGCGACGCGCTCACGCGCGAGCTGTGCGCCAAACTCGAGGAGGGAAGCCGCTTCCGCGGCTACAAGAACCCCAAGGCGGTTCCCAGCCTGCGCTATCGGGTCGTTGCGGACTTCGAGTTCCTCGAGCCGTTGCCAACCCGCCCGCTCCTGCCGGGCCAGGGAGCCCCGATGACCGATTACAAGGCGATCCTGAACCGCATCGGAGCCGCGGAGTGGGTGGAGCGCCGAGGCGTGAAGCAGTTCTGGATCTGGGGCTACCACGGCGGCAAGGTCGGCCTCTGGGAGTCGAACATGAGCAGCCCGTTCGGCGACGTGAGCAACTCCAACCGCGACCCGGACGACCTTCCCGTGTTCTCGAGGACCTACACGGTGTTCCACTACAACTACCAGCGGGGCATCGGCGAGGCGCTCGAGGACCACATGCACCAGCTCGAGGCGCTGCTCAACCACGCCGACGGACGGGACTCCACCCCGCCCGAAAAGTGGCCCGAGCTGCTCTTCTGGGGGAAGTTCGTGGGCAGCGACGCCACCCACAGGATCGTCGCCAAGCCTGCGCGCTGCGGCTGGACCCACTACGCGCCCAACAGCAGGAGCGACTACGACTGGAAGAACCCGGAGCCGGTCGATTCGGACATCGAGGACTGGCGGCCCGACGGGATCGGCAAGACGCGGAAGATCGACGCCTCGCGGTGGAACTTCGACCCGGTGCAGTGGAGGGTCTATTGGCTGCAGGCCATTCCCGGAGCCGACCACGGCCTGCGGTACCAAGGGCGCCCGCTGAGGAACTGGTGGATGTTCGTGTGGGATTGGGACCGCGCCAAGCGCGAGGGCTGGAAGCTGACCTATTGAAGCGCCAGGGGAGGCCGGGTCGGCGCCGCCCGGTCTCCCCGGCTTCGCGGCTCACAGGTGCCGCTCGTGGATGCGCGTGAGGAACTCCTTCACGCGCTGTGTCTCGCGCTTGGGGCAGATCAGCACCGCGTCGCGGGTCGCGACCACCACCAGCCCGTGGATGCCGAAAGCGCACACCACCTTCTCGGGGTCGTCGTTGTACACGATCGAGCCGGTGCTCTCGTCGACCACGGCCATGCCGTACACCATGTTGCCGTAGCGGTCCAGGGGGAAGTTGCGCTCCAGGGCGTCGAGCGATCCCACGTCGTCCCACTCGAAGTCGCCGACCGCCATGTGCACGTTGTGCGACCGCTCCAACAGCGCGTAGTCGATCGAGATGTTGGGCAGGTCCGCGAACGCCCTCTCCGCCGAGGCCTCGTCCCCAGCCCGGAGCGAGGCGATGACGCGACGGGCGATGTCGGCCAGGCCCGGATCGGCCAGCTCCAGCTCGCTCAGGAAGCTGGGGATCGTGAAGAACAGCATGCCGCTGTTCCAGGCGTGGTCGCCCGAGGCCAGGTACTCTTCGGCCAGGTCACGGCTCGGCTTCTCCTTGAATCCCAGCACCGGCCGGACCTCCACGCCGTGCGGGAAGCACTCGGAACGCGCCGCGTCGAAGTGGATGTAGCCGTAGCCGGTCTCGGCCCTATGAGGCTGGATGCCGATGGTGGCCAGGCCGCCGTGCTTCTCGACGGCGCCGTAAGCCGCCTGCACCACCTCCCGGAACCGCTTCTCCGGGTGGATCTTGTGGTCGGCGGTGAGCATCGCCACAGACACCCTCTGGGCCTCGTCGCCGTAGCGCGCGCACAGGTTGGCGACCGTCCAGACCACGCCGCCCAGCGTGTTGCGCCGCATCGGCTCGGCCAAAACGTTCGCGTCGGGCAGCAGCCGGGCCGCGCGCACCGCCTCCAACAGGTTGCTGGCGGTGGCAACGTACAGGTCTCCCTGGCGAACGAGCGGCTGGGCGCGGCGCAGGGACTCCTCGAGGAGGGTCTCGTCGGGGCTGGTCAGCCTCAGCAGCTGCTTGGGACGGTGCCGTCGCGACAGCGGCCAGACCCTCTCGCCGGACCCTCCGGCCATCACCACCGCCGCTCTTCGGAACTCCCGCTTCGTCATGGCATGCACTCTACTGTAT
>JAOACB010000030.1 GCA_026418055.1 Fimbriimonadales bacterium | reverse complement strand
AGATGTGTATAAGAGACAGTCCGTACCTGGTCGAGGAGGTTCCCACCACGCTGGTGCCGATCGCCTCGCTCGGCCGAGCCTATGGGTCGCCCTGCCCGACGATCGAGTCGATCATCCACATCGCCGGCACGCTCACCTGCACCGACTACTGGACGCGCGGCAGGACCGTGGAGCGCATGGGCCTCGCCGGCGTGCCTCTGCGCGACCTGGGCAGGGCCGTGCGCGAGGGCCCGCCGATCCCTCCGCCGCCCAACGCCAGCGCCCAGCACGCCTCCCGAACCTCGCTGACGCAGGAACACTGACGCCGCGGAAGGGCCGTGCCATACTCCCGCCATGGCACGGTTGCTGGGAATCGACGTCGGAACCTCCGGCACCAAGGCGGTGCTGATCGACGAGACGGGCGCGGTGCTCGCGCAGGCCTCGGCGGAGTACCCGATCTCCACTCCGCGCCCCCTGTGGTCCGAGCAGGACCCCGAGGACTGGTGGCGCGGCGTCGAGAGTTGCCTGAGGCAGATCGGGCAACCCGACGTGGACGCCGTCGGCCTCTCCGGCCAGATGCACGGCTCGGTGTTCCTGGACGAGCGGGACCGCGTGATCCGACCCGCGATCCTGTGGAACGACCAGCGCACGGCCGAGGAGTGCGCGGACATCGACCGCATCGTGGGGCGCGACCGCGTGCGGGAGATCACCGGCAACCCGCCGGTCACCGGCTTCCAGGCGCCGAAGATCCTGTGGCTGCGCAAGCACGAGCCCGAGGCTTTCCAGCGCGTGCGCAGCATCCTGCTGCCCAAAGACTACGTCCGCTTCCGCCTGACGGGGGAGAAGTTCACCGAGGTCAGCGACGCCAGCGGAGTCGGCCTGTTCGACGTGCCTGGCCGCCGATGGTCGGACGAGATGCTGGCCGCGCTGGACCTCGACCCGAGCCTGTTCCCACCCGCGGTGGAGAGCTACGAGGCTCCGTCGAAGACCCTGGCCGGCGGTTGCCTGAGCGCGGGCATCCCGGTGGCCGGAGGCGGAGGCGACCAGGCCGCCGGCGCGGTGGGAACGGGCGCCGTGGCCCCGGGAGTGGTGAGCGCGAGCCTGGGCACGTCGGGCGTGGTGTTCTCGGCTCTGGCCGAGCCCAACCGCGACCCCGATGGAACCGCCCAGATGTTCTGCCACGCCAACGGCGCGTGGCACGCCATGGGCGTGGTGCTGAGCTGCGGGGGAGCCCTGCGCTGGTACCGCGACACCCTGGGCGCTGGCGCGAGCTACGACGATCTGGCCCGCGAGGCCGCCGAGGCTCCCCCGGGGGCCGAGGGCGCGACGTTCCTGCCGTACCTCACGGGCGAGCGCTGCCCCTACCAGGATCCGCTGGCCAAGGCCGCGTTCGCGGGCCTCACCCTCGCCCACTCGCGCCGCCACCTCAGCCGGGCGGTGTTCGAGGGCGTCAGCTTCGCGCTGCTCGACTGCATGAACCTTCTGCGCAAGCTGGGGGCCGAGGCCGACGAGGTGCGCGTCACCGGCGGCGGCGCCAAGAGCGCCTTCTGGCTGGGCCTGCTGGCGGACCTGTTCCAGCGGCCCTGCGTCACCTTGGAGCACGACGAGGGCCCAGCCTACGGCGCGGCGATCCTCGGCGGTGTGGCGATCGGCGTCTGGCCGAGCGTGCGGGAGGCCTGCGCGAGGGTGGTGCGGCTCAAAGGCAGGATCGAGCCCAGCGGCGCGGAATATTCCCGAGCCTACGAAAGGTACCGGCGCCTGTACGCTGAGTCGGCCCCCTGGATGCACGGCGCGTAGGACTTTTCGGAGGGCGCGACGAACGGGCCTTGCACGCGTCGAAATCGGGTAAAGTGACTCTGGATGGGCGCGTCCGGCGCCCCAGGCGAGCACTCATCATGATGAACGACGACAAGATCCCGCCCATCGAGGAGCCCGAGCAGGCCCCCGCGGGCGCCAGCCAGTCCGAAGCTCCTGCCCAGCAGGCCGACCTCCCCACGCAACCCGAGCCGGCCGAGTCCGGCGAGACGATCCTGCAGGAGACCCCCGAGGAGGGCAAGGCGCTCTTCGAGGAGGAAATGCGCAAGCTCGAGCAGCAGGATCCCACGGAGGGCGCCAGACGCCTCTCCAAGGGCGACACCGTGGAGGCCAGGGTCGTGCAGGTGGAGGCCGACCGCGTGTTCGTGGACCTCGGCACCAAGCTCGAGGGCGTGGTTCCCCTGGAGGAGCTGGCCCGCGAGAACCCTGAGGAGGCGATCAAGAAGGTCGAGGTGGGCGACACGATCAAGGTCGTCGTCATGAAGCCCGAGAACGCCAGCGAGGGGGCGGTCGTGTCCAAGAAGATGGCCGACTTCGAGCTGGTGTGGGACAAGATCGAGAGGGACTTCGCCGAGAACAAGACGTTCAAGGCCCAGGTGGTGGACCGCGTCAAGGGCGGCTTGGTGGTCGACATCGGCGTCCGGGGTTTCGTGCCCGGCTCGCACGTCGGCAACGGCAAGATCCGCAACCTGGAGCGGTTCCTGGGCCAGTCGCTCGACTTCAAGATCATCGAGATCGACCGCGACCGCCGGAAGGTGGTGCTGTCGAACCGTCTGGCGGAGGAGGAGCTGCGCTCCGAGGCCCGCAAGCGCATCTTCGAGCAGGTCAAGCCCGGCGCCGTTCTGAAGGGAGTGGTCCGCAGGCTCACCGACTACGGAGCGTTCGTCGATCTGGGCGGCGTGGACGGGCTGCTGCACATCAGCGAGCTGGGCTGGGTGCGCATCAACCGCCCCCACGACGTGCTGAGGGAGGGCCAGGAGATCGAGGTCCAGGTGCTGCGCCTGGACGAGAGCACGAACAAGATCAGCCTCAGCCGCCGCGCCGTCCTTCCCGACCCGTGGAAGCTCATCAAAGAGAACTACCACGTCGGCAAGCGCATGACCGTGACGATCGAGCGCAACGTGCCGAACGGGTCGTTCGTGAAGCTGCCCGAGGGAGCCGAGGCGTTCATCCCGATCTCCGAGCTGTCGGCGCGGAGGATCAAAAAGCCCGAGGACGTGGTGCGTGTGGGAGACTCCGTCGAGGTGCTGGTGATCGACCTGCGGCCCGAGGAGCGGCGCATGGTGCTGAGCGTGCGCCACGCCGCCGGCGAGGGCACGATCCAGCGCGGAGCCTCGGAGGGCCCCTCCTTCGACGACGACGAGCGCAAGCGGGGCAAGCGCCGCGCGTCCGGCCGCCGCGGCGGAGGACGCCACGCGGACGACGACGACCTGGAGGAGGCGATCGGCGGAGGCCGCCGTGCGCTGGGAACGGGAGGCAGCGGCGCGACGATCGCCGAGCGCCTGCGCGGCATGAAGGTCTCGCTCCGGCCCGTTGCCGACGACGACGAGGAGGAGGCCGAACCGGAGGCCGCCGGCAACGAGAACCCGGAAGAGGGCGCCGACGAGGCCTAAGGAGCCTCCACGCCGGCGAAGCCAGGGCGGCGGAGCCTTGCGAGGGTCTCCGCCGCCCGCGTCTTCCCCAGCAGTCCCATGGCCCGAAGGATCGCGATCACCGGTGGAGTCGGAGAGGGGAAGTCGACGGTGTGCGGCTACCTGCGGTCGCTCGGCTTCGAGGTGGCCAGCGCCGACGAGATCGCCCGCTCGGTGTTCGACGAGCCCGGCGTGCAGGCCGCTCTCGCCCGCGAGCTCGGCTGCTCCCCTCCCGTGGACCGGCGGACCGTGCGGGACCGCCTGGCCCTGGATCCCGAGTTCCGCCGCGTGCTCAACCGCCTGACCCATCCGATCATCCTCGGGCGCCTGGAGGCACTGTCCGCGCCGTTCGTGGAGGTGCCCCTGCTGATCGAGGCGTGCCTGCAGGAGCGGTTCGACCGGGTTTGGGTCGTGACCTGCGGACCGAAGGAGCAGCTGCGCCGCGTGACCGAGAGGCTGGGGTCGAGGGAGAGGGCCCGCCTGCTCATCGCGACGCAGCTGCCCACGAGGGCCAAGCTGGCGTTCGCCGACGCGGTCATCCGAACGAACCGGCCCGAGGCGGACGTCCAAGCGTTGATCGCCGAACTGGCCGCCCAGGAGATGGCCTCGGGCCGTTGACACCGGCGGCGCGTGCTATACTGCGGTGGCCTTGCGGGCTGGTTTTCGCGGCGTTCACCCCGCAAAACCGGTTGCATCGGGTGAAATCGGGTATCGTGCAAGCACCTTGGGACGAGGGGGAACCGTTGCGGGGCGTCGCTCTGCCCGGTCTCGTCTCCGGGGCGCTTGGATGGAATCCGAGCGAAGCAGAGGACTGACTAAGGAGGACGCGTCATTGTGAGGCGGTTCAATCAAACTTCGATCGGCAAGCGGATCGGTCGGGCCGCTCTGGCCGCGCTGGTGATCCCGGCCCTGTCCGCGATCACGGCCCAGCGGGCCGAAGCCCAGATCCAGACCAACCCCACGTGGGCCGTGCTGGAGTTCAACAACGCCAGCGGCAAGGGCCCCGAGAACCTCGGCGCGACCGCCGCGGAGGCGTTCCGCAGCGAGCTCGGCAAGACCGGGCGCTACGAGATCATCCCCGCGGAGACGGTGAACCGAGCCCTGATCACGCTCAACCTGCAACCACCGGTCACGCAGCGCATCAGCCTGATCCGTCTCGGCCAGGAGATCGGCGCGTCCAACCTTGTGACGGGCGACATCCTGAACTGGCGCGTCGTCAACGACGGCAAGGGCAAGAGGGCCGACGTCATCCTGCGCGTGGTCGTCACCGACGTGGCCTCCGGCCTCGCGGTGAACGGCGCGTCGTTCGTCGCCAGCTCGACCGTGCGCCCGATGGACGCCACAGAGGAGACGCTGCTGGCCGACGCGCTGGCGATCGGAGCGACCCAGGGAGTCTCCGAGATCATCTCGAAGGACCTGCCGCGCGGCACGATCCTCAACACCACCACCGACCAGGCTCTGGTGAACCAGGGCTCCCGCTCCGGCTTCGCGGTCGGCCAGGAGGTGATCGTTCTGCGCGGGCGGGAGCAGGTCGGCGTGGGCATCGTGACCGAGGTGGAGCCGGACAGCTCGACCATCAAGCTGGTCCGCACCACGCGCGGCCTCCAGCCCGGCGACCGCGTGCGCGTGATCTTCACGCCTAAGGAGGTCAGCAGCAAGTTCACGGCATCCGGCGGCGTGCAGGTGGCCAAGCCCAAGCCGCGCAGCCCCAACAGCGGCCTTCTCACCGTCGCCGCCGTCTTGGGTCTGGCGCTGGTGCTTCTGGGCCAGGGCCGCGCGAGCAACGACGCGCTGGTCGCGGACTTCGTGGCCGAGGCCACCAACGAGGGCATCGGCGGCACGCCCGCCATCCGCCTCAGCTGGAAGCCCGACCTGCTGACAAAGGGCAACGAGGTGCGCGACGAGTGGCAGGTTTGGCGCGACGACGTCACCACCTCGCCGGTGCTGGTGGTTCCGGGCAACCAGATCTCGGCCATCGACACCGCCGACGTCCGAACCCTCCAGTACCAGAACATCACCACCGTTGGCGGCCGCTCCTGCGACATCACGGAGCAGGAGTTCGAGGACGCCGAGGACGTTCCCGGTCTGGTTTCCGGCCGGCCGTACCGCTACCAGGTCCGCCTGATCTACAAGCTGCTGTCGATCGACGTGCCCGGCGCGGACACCGACTCGACCTACTGCTACTTCGCCTCCAGCCGGGTCAGCGCCCGAGGAACCGCCACGCCGTTCAGCGTTCCGGTCACGATCTCGCCAGCCGCCGGCGCCACGGTCAACAACCCGGCCTCGGTGACGTTCAGCTTCCAGGCGGCGCCCACCTTCGTCGGCACCAACTGCGAGTACGTGGTGCAGATCAGCGACTCGCTGCTGTTCCCGAAGAACCGCACCGTGACGGTGGCGAAGTTCCTCGACAACAAGCTCTCCCCGGCGACCATCACCGTCGACGGCGTGCCCGTCACCGGCCTGTTCGCCGGAGCGACCCGACTGTACTGGCGCGTCGGCGTGCGCAACCTGGCGGACAAGCCCGGCCCCAAGCCGGACCAGTTCACGGGAGAGCGCTACGTGTTCAGCTTCGGATCGGAGTTCCTCGTTCCGTAAGCGTCGGCCAAGGACCGGTCAGACCTCTGCGCGGGCGGGCCGCCCCAAGCGGCCCGCCTCTCTCCTTGTTCGAGGGTCCCGCTGGCGGAGCGGAGCACGCCATGGCGTAAAATGCCCCTCAGCATGCGCGTTCTGGCCGCTCTCGCCCTGCTGGTGGCGCCGTTGGGCGCGCTCGCCCAGAGCGGCACGCTCCGCCTGACCGCCAGCCCCCCGCTGTCGGTCGCCGACGGGCGCAGCACCGTGACCATCACCGCCGAGGTGCGGGACTCCTCGGGCGGCTTCGTTCGGGACGGCGTGCCCGTGGCGTTCTCCACCAGCCTCGGCTCGTTCCGGGAGGACACGGTGCCCGTGTACGGCGGCAAGGCCCGCGCGGTGCTGGTCGCCAGCACCGTTCCCGGCGTGGCGAAGATCACCGCCAGCGCCGTGACCGTGGGCGCGGTCAACACCCTGGAGTTCGAGTTCGTCTCCGACCGAAGCCAGCTCGTGGCCGCGAGCGAGTACGCGGAGATGACCTCCCCCGGCGGCGTGCTGTACAACGTGGACCTCCGCACCCTGGCCGCGGCCGCTCCGAACCGAGGGGCCAGCTTCCGCTACCGCGACATCCGCATCGAGGCCGACGATATCCAATACGACGTCGGCGAGTGGACCGTGCGGGCCCGCAAGGCGCGCGTGTCCATCGGCAGGGCGTCGGTCGACGCGGACGAAGCCGTGGTGCGGTTGCTCGCACGCAAGGCGTTCGTCACGGCGGAATACCCCGTGCAGGAGCGTGTGGCGGTGCCGCGCGGCCTGTCGTTCGCCTTCGAGACGCAGACCCGCAAGCGCTACGGCATCGCCGAGCTTCGCTCCGGCGGCCTCCAGGAGCCCTCGGAGAGGATCAGCCCCGAGGCGTTTGCCTTCGAGGACCTGAGCGTGGCCACGAGCGCCGTCCGCGCCGAGAGCGTGGTCGTGTTCCCCCGCAAGGAGCTGCAGTTCCAGCGCGCCGAGGTGCTCGTGGCCGACACCCGCGTGATGAAGCTGCCGCTGTACCAGCTCAGCGTGTACAGCCCGGTGCTCGTCACCGAGGACTTCTTCAGCATCCAGAACAACCAGGTCGCGATCAACTACCCGTACTTCCTGTCGCTCCGGCCCGGATTCTCCAGCGCCCTGCGGTTCCGAACCGGCGAATCGTACGGCAGAGGTTTGCACGCCAGCAGCGGCGCGTTCCTGGACTACGAGGTGAACTGGTCGAGCGGAGACCGCATGGAGGGTGGGTTCACGTTCGCCGGCATCGGCCGAGACGACTACTCCCTCCAGCTGAGGCAGAACTACAGGCCGGACGACCTCACCCAGCTGTTCCTGAACGCCGACTTCACCGAGGGCCGCTCGCTCTTCGGGAGCCTGAGCCTCTCGAGGCAGTTCCGCGGGTTCCAAGCCGGGCTCTCGGCCAACGCCACCACCGCCGTGCGAGGCACCTCCTACGCCAACCGTTTCGTGAGCTTCACCGCCGAGCGCGACCCGATCGCCCTGAAGAGCCTTCCCGCCAAGCTCTTCCTCGGGGTCACCGCCACCGAGTCCGAGGCGCTCACACCCGCCGGTGGCTACAGCCAGTCCACCGCGGGCTTGCGCGCGCGCCTGCAGGCCGCCCCCCAGAGGCTCGACTCCCAAACGACCGTCGCGATGGGCTTGGCGCTGTCTGCGGTCTCCGGCCGCCGGGGAGGCGACCCGATCGGCTTGGAGGCCACCGCGGCGCTCACCCGCCAGCTCGGCACGGGCGCGTCGCTGCTGGTCACCTACAACTTCAACGACGACCCGTTCAGCGGTCGCGTGCTGGGCAAGCACCGTCTGGCCGCTCAAGGCTCGTACCTGTCGGGCCGCATGCGTCTGAGCGGGTACTTGGCGCGGAGCCTCGACATCGAACGCACCAGCTACCTGGTGGACGCCTCCTTCCGCTTCAGCCCGCTCTGGAGGCTCTCCACCTCCTACACGCAGGACAGTTTCCTCGGGGCTTCCTACAGCGACTTCAACCTCGTGCTCAGCTACCGGCTGGGCCTGCGCGACTTTGGCTTGGTCTACTCGGGAACCACGAAGCGATTCGGCATTCAGGTTCTGGGCGCGGCTTTCGACTAGCGCCCTGCTGTTCGCCGCGGCTGTCGCCTGGGCCGAACCGTTCGGACGGTTCGGCTACGTGTCGCGCATCCAGGTCCCCGGTTTGGAGCTGGACGCCGACGGTTTGCGGGTCCGCCACCCGGCGGCCGACCGCCTGCGCTTTGAGCACCGGTCTCTGATCTGGGTGGTGCAGGACACCTCCGCGACCGGCCAGGCGGTCACCCTCACCGGAGCCTCGGGAGCTCCCGCCAAGGCCCGCGCCAACCTCTGGGGCGAGGGGATCGAGCTGTTCTTCCGGGCCGGCATCCGCCTGCGGCTGGCCTCGATGCAGGCGCCGTACCTCACGTGGTCCGAGGGCAGCGCCGGGCCTGGCGTGCCCACGCCGCCCTCCGGGTGGTGCCTGCTGTCCTTCCGCGACTCCCAGCCACCGTTGCTGTTCGCCTTCCAGGGCAGGCCCGCCAGCCTGAGGCTCGAAGGGCGATCGGGGGACTGGGTGTTGCGCTCGGAGGGGTCCTTCCAAGGCTGGGTGAGGGTTGTGGCGCCGCTGGGGGTTCAGCCGCACCCCGCCAACTCCGCACGAGCTCTCGGGGAGCTCGCACAGACCGTGCGGCCGTTCGCCGAGGCCTGGCGAGAGCCGACGCCCGCCGTTCTGGAGACGCGCCTGGAGGAGAGCCCCACCGCCGTGGAGCTGCGGTATCGGTTCGACAGGCCGGGCGCGGTGGTGCCGCCCGCGGCGGTGCTGGCCCCCTTGGGGGGCTACGGGGTCAAGCTGTTCGGCGAGCTGGTCCGTCGGCCCGCCCTCAACGAGGAGGGCCCCGTGCACGCGCTCAAGGGCATCGAGCTCGCCCTGCGGTTCCCTTGCCGCCGCATCCCCACGGGTCGCGCGCTGGCGGTGGGCAGGCCCGCGTGGGAGCCCCCCGCAACCGTTTCGGCCATCGACGCTCCCTCCGTGGCCGAGCTCGCCCTTGGGCTGCTCACCTCTTGGTGCGACCGCGCGGCCCAGAAGGCCGCCGAGGAGGCCCTGGAGTCGTTCTTGGGGGAGGCGTCGTTCGAACCGGAGCCCCACACCAAGGCCCCCATGCCGTTCGGGGCGGACGGAGCCCAAGCCGAGCTGGTTGCCGCTCACGCGCTGCTGATGCAGGCCTCCCGAGGCAACGAGCGCGCCTCCAGCGAGGGCAACTCCCTGCTCACGTCGCTCGCCTGGAGACGCGACGCCGCCACTTGGCGCTTCTGGGGGGCGACGCCGTTGCAGGCGAGGCGCGTCGGCGCGTTGGCCGCCGTGGCGGGGGCTCTGTGCCCCGAGCCCGAGAGGCGTCTGGACGGCGCGCTGTTCGAGGCGGGATTGGCCGCCGAGAGAGGCCTGCAGGCATGGCTCCGCCGCCGCGACCCTTCCAAGCCGCCCGAGCCGCTGGAGGAGCCCCTGGAGGGTCTCCGCCGGGCGCTGTTCGATCCGCAGAGCCAGCCCGCGACGCCCGAAGGGCTGTTCGTGCGCATGCTGCAGAGCCCGCTCCGTGCCTACGGCCCGCACCGCGTGTGGCTCGAGCCGGAACCCGAGGGCACCCTGCGCCTGAGTTGGACCGTAGGCGACACGCGGCCCGCCACGCTCGTGCTGGCTTCGGCCACTCCGCTCGAGCTCAGGGCTCTGGGCAACCTGGCGTCGTTCGAGGCGCAACCGGCGCTCGGGTTCGTCGTGCTGCGGTTCACGCCGAGCGACGCGGGGGACTGCACGGTGCGCCTCAGGCTGCCCGACTACGCCAGCCCTCCGCCGCCCGCCGCCGCTCCGCCCGCCTTCAGCGCTCCCCGCCGCTGACGAGGTCCAGGTTGTAGTGCAGCCCGACGTTCTCCTTGCGGGCGATCGCCGACCGAACCACCTCCAGCGCCGTATCCAGGATGTTCGGCGTCTCGGCGGCGTAAACGGAGAACTCGGCGGCGGGTTGGCGACCGTAGTCGGCCCGCAGCGCCTCGATGCGCTCGAGGGCCTGAGCCAGCCCTGCGTTCGTACGGACGATGCCCACGTGGTCGGTCATGATGCGCTGAACCCCGTGGCGGATGCGCACGGCCTGCGCCTCGGGCACGCAGCGCACCGGGGAGGGCTCGGGCGCCGGTCCGCGGTAGGGCTCATCGTGGGCCGCGGCGTTGGCCGCGGCCCGGCCGAACACCAGCGCCTCCAGCAGGCTGTTGCTGGCCAGGCGGTTGCCGCCGTGCACGCCGGTGCAGGCCACCTCGCCGGCCGCGTACAGCCCGGGCACGTTGGTTCGTCCGTCCAGATCGGTGACGACGCCGCCGCAGGAGTAGTGCTGCGCCGGCACCACGGGAATCCAATCCTTGTGGATCTCGATGTCCACCTTCTTGAGCGCGTTGTAGATCGTCGGGAAGCGCTCTTCCAGCAGCTCCTTTTTCAGGTGGGTGGTGTCGAGGTACACGCACCACGTCTGCAGGCGCTTCATTTCGGCGTCGATCGCCCGCGCCACGACGTCTCGAGGCGCCAGCTCCAGGCGCTCGTCGTAGTCGTACATGAAGCGGCGTCCGTGGTGGTTGCGCAGCGTGGCCCCGGCCCCGCGCACCGCCTCGCTGATCAGGAAGCTGCGCATCTGCGGGTGGTACAGCGTGGTCGGGTGGAACTGCATGAACTCCATGTTCCGCAGCTCGGCGCCGACGCGCAGGGCCAGCGCGTAGCCGTCGCCGGTGGCCACGCGAGGGTTGGTGGTGTGCGAGTAGATCTTGCCGCAACCTCCGGTGGCCAGCAGCACGGCGCGACGACCGAGGAACACGCGCAGGCCGATGCCGGAGACCATCCCCGCCGCGCCGACGCAACGGCCGTCGGCCACCAGCAGCTCCGTCGCGAACGTGTGCTCGTACACGGTGATGTTCGGCTTGGAGCGCACCGCCTCGACCACCGCGCGCTCGATCTCCCAGCCGGTGTTGTCGGCGTGGTGCACGATGCGGCTGCGGCTGTGGCCTCCCTCGCGGCCCAGCCGCAGGGAGTTGTCCTCGGGCCTCACGTCGAAGCGCGCGCCGAGGCTGCGCAGCCACTCGATCGCGGCGGGCGCCTGTCGCACCAGGAACCGCACGGCGCGGACGTCGTTCAGGCCAGCGCCGGCCACCAGGGTGTCGCGCTCGTGCAGCTCCCAGGAGTCCGCCTCGCCGACCGCCGCGGCGATGCCGCCCTGCGCGTAGCCGGTGTTCGACTCCTCGGCCTGAGCCTTGGTCAGCACGCCGACCGTTCCATGCCTGGCCGCCTCCAAGGCGAACGACAGCCCGGCCAGGCCCGAGCCCAGCACCAGAAAGTCGAACTCGACGGGAGCCATCGGCTCATCATACGTCCTGAGGGGGTGGGCCATCAACCGCGCGGACCCAGCGCCTCCCGGCTCCCGGCGGTCGGCTCTGCCACAATCCCTTCCGTCCGATGGGTCTGCTCAGCGTCAAGATCGGTCCGAAGGCACCGGAGTTCGTCAACGCGGTGATCGAGATCCCGCGCGGCAGCTCCAACAAGTACGAGCTGGACCTGGAGACCGGCGTGATGCGGCTGGACCGGGTGCTCTACTCGCCCCTCTTCTATCCGTTCGACTACGGGTTCGTTCCGCAGACCCAGTACCTGGACGGCGACCCGATCGACATCCTCGTGATGGTCTCGCACCCGACCTACCCCGGCGTCGTGGTCGAGGCCACGCCGGTAGGCGTGCTGAACATGCGGGACGAGAAGGGGCCGGACGAGAAGATCCTCGCCGTGGCCGTCAAGGACCCGCGCTTCGGCTATCGCCGCTCGATGAGCCAGCTGAACGACCACACGCGCAAGGAGATCGTGCACTTCTTCGAGGTGTACAAGCAACTGGAGGACAAGTTCGTCGAGGTCCTCGGCTGGGACGACCGCGAGAAGGCGATCGAGCTGATCGAGCGGTACCGCACGGACCGCTGAGGTCGTCCGTTTAGGCCGGAAGGCCCAGGCCCTTCCTGCGGGAGACCCGGCCCCCCGCACTTGATGCATCATAGGGTTGTTGGTTGCCCCTCGCGGGCTTTCTGATCCTGCTGGTTCCGCCGGCTTGAGGATCGATCGATGGAAGGAGAGACAATCGTTGCGCGGTACCGTGCCTCCAAACCCTCTTTGGGACCCCTTTCGGTCGCGCTCGTCGCCCTCTTCTTCCTGCTCGCGTTCTGGGGGCTGTTCGGCGAATTCTGGTCCCGGTGGACGATGGAGCACTCGCCGTTCGGCTACGGCTACCTGGTGCCGCCCACCGTGGCCTACCTCGTGTGGCGGCGGTGGAGGGTGGCGCGCGTCGAGCCGGTGGAGTCCGGCCGATGGTACGGCTGGACCGGGATCGCCGCGGCGGTGTTGCTACACCTGGTCGGCGTGCTGAGCGCCGTGACGACCCTGCAGAGCGCGGCCTTCCTGGCTCTCGTTTTGCTCGTGCCGTACGTGCTTTGGGGCGGACGCGTGTTCCGACACTTGTGGGCTCCGCTGGCCTACAGCGCCACGATGATCCCCTGGCCGGACCAGCTGACCTCGAGGTTGCTGCTGCCCTCGCAAGAGGTCAGCACCAGGCTGGCGGTGGCGCTGCTCGACTTCGCCGGGGTGCACAGCTACGTGCAGGGCACCAACGTCTACACGCCCAACTACCACTTCGAGGTGGCGCGCGCCTGCAGCGGGCTGACGATCCTCTTCCCCGTCGCCGCGATCGCCATCCTGAACGCCATGATGGCCGACGCGGCGAGGTGGAAGAAGGCGCTGCTGGTGGCGTCGGCCTTGCCGCTGAGCGTTCTGGCCAACAGCTTCCGCATCGCCTTGGTCGGGTGGATCGGCGACCATGGCGGCGCCCCGCTGGCCGACCGCCTGCACGATGCGAGCGGTTGGGTCGGCGTGCTGCTCGCCATCGTGCTGCTGACGCTGGTCCAGGTCCGCCTGGGCATGCTGCAGTACCTGCCGGAGTACCTTCCCGGCGGCGAGGCCGCCAAGGAGGCCCGGGCATGAACGCGGTGGCCGCGCGGGCGCTGGTGGTCTCGGGCCTGTTGCTGCCGGCCGTGGTTCTGCAGGGAAGTCTGGCCTCCCACCGCCCCTCCCGATCGGCCATCCACGAGAGCTCTCTGCCGGAGAACGTCGACGGCTGGACCAGCCGTCCGGTCCCGCTGACGCAGGAGGAGCTCTCGATGCTGCGCTCGCCAGCCGCCAGCCAGAGGCTGTACACCGACTCCGTTTCGGGAGCCCAGGTGCAAGTGCTGCTGCTGCAGGTGGGCAACACGCAGAACGCCCACGACCCGAAGATCTGCATGCGCGGGTCGGGCTACCAGCTCGAGCGGTCGGTCATCCGGGAGGTCGACTGGGCCAACGCCTCGGGCCGGCCTTCGGCGGTGAGCATCGCGGAGTTCCGCAACGGCGCGAGCCGCATCACCCTGGTGTCTTGGATGCAGACGGCCTCCGACACGGTCGCCGACATGTCGGCCGGCCTGAAGTGGGAGGGCATCCGCCGCGCCCTTCGCGGCCTGCCCACCCGCGGGATCGCCGTCCGCATCGTTTGTCTTCCGTCGGCCGCCGACGGGTCCCCCACGGCGCTCGAGGTCGGGGCGGGCCTCTGGAGGAGGATCGACGGTGGTTTGCACATCGAACAGCTCGCTAGGAGACTGTGATGCAGAGGAAAGGAGCATGGAACATCGCGGGCCTGACCGGTCCGCCCGGGAGCGGCCTGTCCTTGATGGATCCGGCGCTGTCGGATCCGATAGCCACCCCGCGGAACGACGTGTACGTGTTCGGGATCCCCTTCTGGAACCCGACGCTCGCGGAGTTCCTCGAGTGGTGGCGGGCCGCCCTGACCAGCGAGGAGCGGCGGAGCCGCTGCGTGGTGCTCGCCAACGCCCACACGCTGAACCTGGCCTGCGAGGACCCCGAATACGCCGCCGTGCTGCGCTCGGCGGAGGTGCGGCTGAACGACGGCGTGGGGTTCCGCATCGCCAGCGGGATGCGCTCGGTCGGCGTCAAGCACAACTTCAACGGCACCGACCTGATCCCTCTGCTGTTCGAGCGGCTGGACAGGCCCGCGCGCGTCTTCCTGTACGGCGCCAAGGAGGAGGTGAACGCCCTGACCGCCCGGCGCGTGGCCGAGCGCTTCCCCGCCGTCGAGGTGGTCGGGCGCTGCAGCGGCTACGAGCACCCGGAGTCGGCGGTCGAGCAGATCCGGCGATCGAACGCCGACGTGCTGCTGGTCGCCCTGGGCAACCCGAAGCAGGAGCGGTTCATGGCCCGTTACCGGGATCGGCTGAACGTGAAGATCCAGATCGGTTGCGGAGGGCTGTTCGACTTCCTCAGCGGCGTCAAGCCGAGGGCCCCGCTGCCGATCCGGCGCCGCGGCCTGGAGTGGGCGTTCCGGCTGATGATCGAGCCGAGACGGATGTGGAGGCGCTACGTGGTCGGGAACCCCGTGTTCCTGGCCCGGGCTTGGCTGAGCCGCAAGAGCGACCTGGCCCTGGCAGGCATCCAACCGGAGAGAAGGAGGCTCAGCCCGCCCGTCCTGTGAGCGCGGGCCGCAACGTTCCATGATCCGCAACCCCGCCAGCGCACTGTGGCCCGCTCTGCGGGCGCCCGCCCGCCGCCTCGAGCGCGAGTCGGAGGGCTCGCTCACGGACATCCAGGTGCAGTGGGGGCTGGGGATCCTGGCGACGTACGCGCTTTCGTTCATCCTCCCGTCGCTGCACGCCGGCTACCTGAGGCCGCTGTACCTGCTCGCCTCGGTGCTGTGGTGCGCGCTCGCGTACCCCCGGATCGGGCGGGTGCCGTTCGCCTTCCCGCTGGCCGCGCTGCTGGTGCTGCAGGTCTGGAGCATCGTGACGGCGATCCACGCGACCTACGCCCTGGGGAGGAGCCTGGGGCTCGGACGGGCGGACTTCTTCCTCGCCGAGCACGCGGTCCCATACTTCGTGGCCGGAGGGTTGGCGATCGATCGGCCGAAGCTGAGGGACCGGATCCTGCTGCTGTTCGGCGCGGCGTTCGCTCTGTCGTGCCTGGTGGGCTGGCTGCAGTTCTTCAAGGTGCCGCCGGCGCTGTCGCTGGCCCGCTTCTACACGTTCAAGGACATCGACTACTGGGACGGCACGGCCGGCCTCCGCGCCTGCGGCCTGGCCTGGCATCCGGGAATACTGGCTGCCCAGTGCGGCTTCGGACTGGCCATCGTGGCCAGCCGGGTGTTCGTCGAGAGGATCCGACCGTGGCACGTCGCGGCGATGTTCTTCTTCTCGGGTGGGCTGGTGTTCTCGCAGGCCCGAGCCGCGTACCTCGTTCTGGCGATCGTGTGGCCCGTGTTCCTGTGGTTCCTGTTCCGCCGAAACTCCCGGCTCGCCGGCCGGCTGATCGCCTTCGGGCTCGTGTGCCTCGCCGCGGCGGGCCTGTTCGCCACTCGGAGGCTCGGCTACGCTCTGCAGAGCTCCTCCCTGGAGGAGGACCCGAGCTTCGTGTACCGCCGAGAGGTGATCTGGTCCCAGCTCGACACGGCGTATCCCGCCCACGCCCTCACGGGGATCGGTCCGAGCGCCGGCCTGTGGCTCGGAACGGGCCCGGAGGACAAGTACGTTCCGCTGGGCAAGGTCATGGAGAGCGCCTACCTCGCCTTTTTGGCGATGTACGGCCTGCCCGGGCTGCTGATGCTGATCGCCGCCTACGCCGGCTCGATCGGCTTGGCCGCGGCCCTCGCGTTCCACCGCCGGATGCCTCCGGCGCGGCGGGCCATGGGGCTCGTCGGCCTGGCCACCGCGGGGTTCATCGCGCTGCAGAGCTACACCGGCAACACGCTCGACGGCTACATGATCGGTCCGTTCGCGATGATCGTTTGCGGACTGGCCGCCGCCGGGAGGGGGGAGGTCCCCCGACCGTCGCCGGGCGAGGGACCGTGAGGGATCAGCGGGTCTGAGGCGCGGGCGCGGCCTGCTGATCGATGCCCGGAGCTGCCTGCTTGGACGGGTCGAACCGCCGCATCTCCTGCTGGCGCTTCTCGTACATCTCGTCGAACGACTTCTGGCTCACGGGGTTGTCGTTCGTCGCGCCGCAGCCCGCGAGCAACAGAGCGACGGTTCCGAGGAGGATGGTTCGCTGCATGGTCGGCTTCCTTGTCGGGGCTGTGGGCCGCGGCCCCTCCGGGCCGCGGCCCACGCCTTGGTCAGGATCGGATCACCACTGGACCTGCGCCGGGTCGCAGTTGCCCCAAGCGCCCCACAGGTCGCGGTTCTGCGTCGGGTCCGACTGCATGGTGGGCTCGCTCTGCGGGCTCTTCCATCCCCAGCCCTGCGCCGGGTTCCAGGCGAACACCCACTCCCAATAGCCGTACTCCTTGAACTTGACGGTGTTGCGCTTGCGGAAGCTCGCGTGGCCGTCGGCCCAGGCGTAGTTGGCCCCCATGTCGTGCGTGAAGCCGATCCAGGAGGTGTCGATGTCGTTCGCCTTGGTCGTGTTGTCCGGGAAATGGCTCATGCGCGGGTTGACGATCGCCTCTCGGGCCTTGTTGACCCTCTCGCTGAGCAGGATCAGCTGGGCCGGGCTGGTGGGCGCGGTGGTCGGCTTGTTGCTCGCGCAGCCGTTGAACGTGTAGCTGGTGTTGCCCGCGCCGGACTGGGCGCTGGGAGCGATGTTGGCCGCCGACGGCGTGAGCGCCGACTGGCAGAGGTACATCTCCAAGTTCTTGATGTACGGGTGGATCGATCGCGCCCAGTTCTGCACCGCGTTCGGGTCCATGAAGCCGAGCGGCGCGTTGGCGCCGTAGCCGTTGCGCCAGTCGGTCCCGCAGATGGTGCCGTTGAAGCCGGTCCAGGGCTGCAGCGGGCACCAGGCGTCCGGAGCCGGGTACACGGCCATGCCCTCGCCGTTGGCCGGCAGCACGTCGTCGTTGTCGCCCGAGTACATCAGGATGGCCAGCGCGTGCTGCTTGACGTTCGAAAGGCAGGTGGTCTTCTTCGCGGCCCTCTTGGCCGACGCGAAGACCGGGAACAGGATGGCGGCGAGGATCGCGATGATGGCGATCACCACCAGCAGCTCAATGAGAGTGAAGGCTCGTTGCTTGCTCATGATTCCTCCGTTGGAATGGTCCTCTTCGATGGGTTGCGAGGGGATGGAACTCAGTCGCCCGCGCCGGCCCTGCCTTCCAGCACGGCCTGGCGGCGCGCGCCGTCGAGCTTGCGGAAGTGCAGGCGCAGGACGAGGTCCTGCGGGTAGTTTCCGAAGCCGCTTCCGAACAGGTTGAAGCCGCCCTGGTGCTCGGCGTCGGGCTTGACGCCGATGCGCACGAGGATCGGTTGCTGCGGCACGACCATCAGCTGGTCGATGGTCACGGGAGAGGCGGGGCTGCCGTCGACGGCTGAACCGTTCGCGTCGGTCGAGAACACCTTGAGCGCTCCGTGCTGGGTCATGTGCTCCGGCCACCAGTCCGGGTTGAGCAGCCCGCGGACCCCCCCGAAGTCGGACGGGCAGGTCCACGTGGCCACCTCGACGCCGTTGACCCAGATGGTGATGTCCGAAGGCCAGTCCAGGTTGTAGTCCGGCGCCTCGCTGCACACCTCCATCTGCAGCTCCAGGCGCTCGACGGTGCATCCGGTGGGAAGGTCGTTGGGGAACGTGTACTCGACGAAGCCGCTGCCCATCCACAGGATCTGCGCGGAGGCGCGCTCGGGGTCGAAGAACGACAGGGGCTTGTCGAGAAAGCCGATGAACTTGCTGCGGCTGGCGAGGCCGCAGGTTCCCCCCGGCACCGCGAGCGTGTACAGCCCGATCGGCATCGACACCGTCTCGACCGGGCGCGAGGTCTGCTCGTCGCCCTCCAGCATCAGGTGCAGGTGCGACACGGCCAGCCGGCAGCGCTTCTGCAGGCCCTGCTGGCCGGGCAGGTACTCGCTGGCCACGAGCCCCGCGGCCTCCAGAGCCTGCACGTGCCGGGTGACCGTGGGCTGCGACATCCCCAGGCGCGCACCCAGCTCCGCGATGTTGCGGTCGGCGTCGACCAGCTCCCGCAGAATCTGGAGGCGAACGTCGGACGCCAGGGCCTTGAACACCTCCGAGGCCTCGGGGTTGCCCAGCGTCAGCGTCCTCAGCGTCCTTCTCGTCATGGCTTGCTATCAGCATACAACAATCTGCATGAATTTGCCAAGATCAACGAAGGGACCGCGGAGAGAGACCGAAGCTGCGTTCGGAGCGATGGAAACCATGCGCCGCGGCGCATGCTGGCGTCAGGGGGAGGCATGCGGACGCGCTTCAGCGCAGCGCCCAGGAGCCGTCCGCAGCCCGGTACGGGATGCCCACGAGCTGGCGGCCTCCGGAGTAGGGCCCGCCGCCGGACACCAGCCACGAGGCGATCGGCTGGAGGTCGAGCTGCAGGCCCCCGAGCTGGGTTCCGTCCGCGTCCAGCTCCGGACGGGTGCGGACGGGTTGGGCGTGGCCGTCCGCCCAAACCGCGTGGGCAAGGTCCCTGTGCCGCGGCTGCACGGGAAGATCGTACGTGGTGTAGTTCGCGGTGCCGCCCTGCAGCGCGATCGTGGCGTCGGAGAACGCCGCGGTGTCCGCCGGGAACTCGACCTCCGACGCGCGGCGCACGGGACGGCCCGTCTGGCCGGTGTGCGGGTTGACCAGAAAGTTGGGATCCCCCACGTCCACCAGGCGCAGGTTCGGCTGGTAGCTCATGCGCCGCACGTCGGGGCTCGACGGGCACGGCGCTGGAAACCGCATAACCTGCGTGCCCGCCACATAGTCGAGCACGGCGCGGTCGGTGGGACAGACCAGGATCAGGGCGCTCCTCTGGTAGGGCTGCATCGTCTGGAACGAGGTCATGATGCACGGCAGGCCGTCGTGCTCGGACCAGAAGAACGCCACGGGATAGGTGTCGTCATGGTCGGCCACGTACAGCTGCAGCGAGGTGCCGATCTGGCGCAGCTGCGAGAGGCACCGCGAGGACTGGGCCGCCGCCTTGGCCTGCGAGAACACGGGAAACAGGATCGCGGCGAGGATCGCCACGATCGCGACCACCACCAGCAGCTCGATCAGCGTGAACGCCCGCCTCATGGCCCCTCCGGCGGCCCCCCGACCCAGCGGAAGGCCCGTGGAGAAACGATACCCCCACGGGCCTTCGACCCCTGCCCGGTTCGGCTCACTTGATGGCCGCGGCGGCCTTCTGCGCGGCGTTCGCGTCGACCTTGACGCTCGGCCCCATGGTGCTGCTCAGAGCGATCGAGACCAGGTACTTGCCCTTGGCGGTGGAGGGCTTCGCCTTGAGCAGCGCCGAGATCGCGGTGAGGAAGTTCTCCAGCAGCTGCTCCTCGGTGAAGCTCACCTTTCCGATGCCCAGGTGCACGATGCCGGCCTTCTCGGCGCGGTACTCGACGCGCGTCGCGCCCTTGATCTCGCGCACCGCCTGGCCGATGTTGTTGGTCACCGTGCCGTTGCGCTTGTTGGGCGTGCGCGGACCGAGCATGCGGCCGATCTTGCCGATCTGCGGAGCCATCTCCTCGGTGGCGAGGATCACGTCGAAGTCGCGCCAGCCTCCCTGGATCTGAGCGATCAGCTCCTCGGCGCCCACGGTGTCCGCGCCCGCGGCCTCGGCCTCGGCGGCGAGCTCGCCCTTGGCCAGCACGGCCACCTTCTTCGTCTTGCCGGTGCCGTGGGGAAGGTTGGTGATGCCGCGCACGTTCTGGTCGCTCTTGCGGGGATCGATCCCCAGGCGCACGGCCAGGTCGACGCTCTCGACGAACTTGGCGTTCGCGCTGCTCTTGACGATGCGGATCGCCTCCTCCGGCTCGTACAGGCGATCCTCGATGGTCTTGGCCAGCGCGGTGTAGCGCGGCGAATGCGGAAGCTTCTTCGTCTGTTTGCGCACGTTGGTCTCCTGTGGTGCAGGCGGCGCCCCCGTTCGGGGAGCCTCCCACGAGATCGCGAAGCCTTAGGATACCCCGCGAGGGAGGTCAGCGGCGGTCCTCTTCGTCCCGGACGCTGTTCTCGAACAGCCGGCGCAGGCGCTCGCGCTCGGCCCGCTCCCGCTCGCGGCGCCGCACGTCCTCGCGGTACCGCGGGTCGTCCCGCGTGCCCCGCCACGAGCGCTCCGTCGGCCTCGCCGAGCCGAGGCTGCCCAGGCGCCCTCCGGCGTAGGCCCAGGCGAGCGCCAGCGGGGTGCAGGCGAACAGCGCCATCGCCGGATTCGGCGAGCTGAAGAACACCAGGATCGCGCTGAGCCACGCCAGCCACCGCCCCGTGAGCGGCAGCACGAACATGAAGGTGACGGGCTGGTTCGGGAACAGCGTGCCCCAAGCCACGGTGATCGCCGCCAGCGGCATCCACGGCCCCGCCAACACCGACCCCGTCCCCAGGAGGAAACCCCCGACCCAGAACGCCAGCGCACCGAGCGCGGCCATCGCGAAGAAGAACCCTAGGAAGCGCGGGCGGCCCCATGTCCGCTCGAGCTGTCCGCCGATGCCGTAGAGCCAGAGGCACCCGAACAGGGCCGCGAGCAGGTCCCCACGCCCCATGGCGAACGGGTACGACAGGAACGCCCACGGCCGTTCGAGCGCGGAGGCGTTGGCGAACGCCAGCAACCCTCGCAGCCCGATCCCGAAGAACGCCAGCACGAACGACCCCGCGATCGCGACGACCAAGAGCGCGGTGCCCTCGCCGTTGCGCCGGAGGTTCCACCAAAGGTCGCGGGCCATGGTTGGCACCATTATGGGGTCGGAAGGCCCCCCGCTTCAGGTCCCGCCGATTTGCCTGTTGGCCCGGGCGCCGAACACGTCGTACGATGAGAGCGTCTGCGCTGGTTCTCGAAGGAGGGTTCGGCTTGGTAGCGGGCTTACGGAAAGCGATCGCCGTGGGTTGGTTGCTCGGTTCGTTCGCCGTCGCCTTGGCGGGCGACCCGGTGCGGATGGTGCGCGCCTCGGAGCTGCTCGAGGCCATGCGTGCCGCCCGCCGAGCAGGGCAAACGACCTTCACGCTGCCCTCCGGCAAGCTGCTGCTGGACGCCCCGCTGAACATCGGCCGCGAGCTCTCCGGCCTGACGGTGCGCGGAGCCCCGGGCGGAACCTGGCTGGTTGGGGCGAGCCTGGTCGAGGGTTGGGAGCCGGTGGCGGGCCAACCCGAGGCCGAGCGTCTGCCCGCCGCGGCGAGGCCGCACGTGTGGCGCGCTCCGATCCCGCCGGGAGCGGCTAAGGGCGAGCTGCTGCTGGGGCTGAAGCCCCAGCCCGCACCCTCCTACCCCGCCGCGGGCTTCCTGCCGATCCGGTCGGCCCCGTCGGGCTTTCTAGCGTTCTCCGATCCCGCTCCCGCGCGCTGGTCGGCGCAGGCCTGGAGCGGCGGCAACCTCCTGTTCGTCGAGGGCTGGAGCCCCGGCTACGCGTCGTTCCGCGCAAGGGTGGCCGAGCTCGCCCCGGGCATGGCGACCCTCGCCGAAACTCCTTGGTACCCGTTGCTCGAGGGGCACCGCTTCCGCTTCCGCAACGCTCTGGAGTTCCTCTCGGCTCCCGGCGAGGCGGTCGTGGAGCCAGGCTCGGGCTGGGTCTACTGGTGGCCCACCGACGACTGGGACGACCACGAGACGCTGATGACCTCGGTGCAGGGCCTGGTGCGCCTCAACGGGGCCGACGGCTTCCGCTTCGAGTCGGTCGGTTTCGGGCCGTGCCTGGGCGACGCGGTCCAAGTGCGTTCGGCCACGGGCGTCGTGTTCTCGCGCTGCCGCTTCTTCGGCATGGAGGGCCGAGGCTTGGCCTGCACCGACGATCAGGTCCGCAGCCTGACCGTCGAGGGCTGCGACTTCGTGGAGTGCGGTCGGGACGGACTGGTGCTGCGCGGGGGCGACCGGTTCGGCCTCGCGGCCTCCGGCAGCGTGGTGCGGGACTGCCTGTTCCAGCGTTGCGCCCGCATCGAGCGGCACGCCCAGGGCCTGAGGCTTTCGGGAGTCGGCCACACGGTGGAGCGTTGCCTGTTTCTGGACCTCCCGGCGGCGGCGATCCGTTGCTACAACAGCGGCTCCGCCCTGCTGCCGCAGGAGTCGGGCCTGAACGACTCGACGATCCGCGAGTGCCTGTTCGAGCGCGTCTCGCTCGAGGCGGTCGACGGCGCCGCGATCGTGGCCAGCCGGGACTGGTCGTCGCAGGGCAACGCCGTGCTGGGCTGCGTGTTCCGCGGCATCCGGCCGGGATGGAACTCGCCGCTGGCCGCACCCGTGTCGGGCATCATGCTGGACGACCGCATGGCGGGCTGGCGCATCGAGGGATGCCACTTCGTCGACTGCCAGACGGGCGTGCACCTCGTGGGCGGCTGGGGGAACACGATCCGTCGGTGCCAGTTCGTGAACACCGACCTGGCGATCCGGTTCTGGGCAGGCTCTCGGCTCACGGCCTGGGGCCCGGGCGTGCCGTGGTTCGACAAGCTGGCCTCGTTCCGGGTGACGGTCGCCCCGTGGTCCCAGAGGTATCCGGCTCTGGCGAACCTCGTCTCGAGGAACACCTCCCAGGCCAGCTTCGGGTTCGCGTTCGGTTGCGAGGTTTCGGGTTGCCAGCGCTCGGCGACCGGCTGGCAGCAACCGATCCGGGTGGCCACCGGGCTGCCGGAGTATCCGTGGGTGTCCGTGACCATGTTCGGCAACGGCACGACGGTCGGAACGATCCCCTCGATCAACCGACGGATGGCTCCTTGAGAGTCGCCCGCAGCTCCCGGAGCACGATCTCGGCGCAGCCGCGCCAGCCGCCGCTGCGGTCGTAGACGTCCCGCGCCCGGGCCCTGGCGGCCTCGCCCTCTCGCCAAAGCTCCAAGCAGGCCTCGGCGATCGCCTGCGGGTCGGGCTCCACGATGCGGCCGCCCTCTGGCGGTTGCACCGCCTCCGGGATGCCGCACACGGCCGTGGCCACCACGGGCGTGCCGGCCCGAAGCGCCTCGTACACCGCGTGGGGCGAGGCGTCGAAGCGGGCAGGAAGAACCAGCGCGGCGGCGTCGCGCAGCAGCTCCTGCACCCGCGCCGCGGGCAACCCCTTCCGCAGGCCCCGGAATCCCGGCCCGTCGGGCACTTCGCCGTCCCCGGGAACTCCGACCGCCACCGTCTCGGCCCCGGGCAGCCTCTCCGCCAGCAGGCGCGCGGCGGCGGCCACCCGGTCGACTCCCTTGCGCCGCCAATCGCTCCCGACGCTCACGAACAGCGGTCGACGAGGGCCCAGCGCGGGCGCCGCGGGCTCTCCCAGCGGGCCCCAGCCGATGCGCGCCACGCGGCCGGGCGGAAGGCCGTGCACCTCCAGCACCTTGCGGCGCGCCCAATCGCTCAGGGTGAACACGCGCACGGCACCCAGGAACACCCTGCGCTGGAATCCCAGGTAGAAGCGGCTCCAGCGCCTCGGGCGCCACTCGTCGGGGTAGGTCGGATCGTTCGGATCGTAGGGGCCGTCCGTGATCACGGCGTACGGCGCGCGGCTCGTCAAGAAGGTCGCTCCCCAGTGCAGCGCGGCCTCGAGCGGCTGCGGCGCGGAGTCCAGCCGGGCCTGGGCCCGCGCCAAGGCGCTGTAGAGGAACGGCGGCGAGAAGCGGGCGTCGAGCCGGGTTCTCCGCAGGGACGGTCCCGCCGAAAGCAGCGCACCCGCCGCCAGCGCGGCGCGGGAGCCCTCGGCCACGCCGAGGTCGACGAAGCCTGCCTCGAGGGCCGCCAACTCGCGGAACAGCGGCTGCCCGCGCGCGTTGCGCCCGAGGCAGGCGATCATGGCACGGCCGCGCCCTGCCGCCTGCGGGCCGCCTGAGCCTCGGCCAGCCTCTCCAGCACCTCGACGGTCTGCTCCCAACCCAGACAGGCGTCGGTGATGCTCTGGCCGTACACGGCCCGCCGTCCAGGCTGGTAGTCCTGCCGGCCCTCGACCAGGAAGCTCTCCAGCATCACGCCGAACACGTGGGGCTCGCCGTCCGCGATCTGCCGGCACACCTCCTCGGCCACCGAGGGCTGCTGGCGGTGGTCCTTGCGGCTGTTGCCGTGGCTGCAATCGACCATCAGCCGCGAGGGAAGGCCGCGCTCGGCCAGCTTGGCGGCCACCCTGGCGACGTCCTCCCTGTGGTGGTTGGGGCCGGTCTTGGATCCGCCGCGCAGGATCACGTGGCAGGTGTCGTTGCCGGTCGTTTCGAAGATCGCGGAGACGCCCTGCTTGGTGACCGACGGGAACCAGTGCTGGGCTCGGGCCGTGAGAACGGCGTCGATGGCGCATTGGACGCCGCCGTCGGTGCCGTTCTTGAAGCCCACGGGCATCGACAGGCCCGAGGCGAGCTCCCGATGCACCTGGCTCTCGGCGGTGCGCGCCCCGATGGCCACCCACGACACGAGGTCGGCGATGTGCTGCGGGATCTGCGTGTCCAGGAACTCGCACCCCGCCGGCACCCCCCTCTCGGCGAGGTCCAGCAGGAAGCGCCGGGCCAGCCGCAGGCCTTTGTTGATGTGGTAGCTGCCGTCCAAGTCCGGATCGTTGATCAGCCCCTTCCAGCCGACCACGGTGCGGGGCTTCTCGAAGTAGGAGCGCATCACCAGCAGCAGCGTGCCTCGGTGCCTCTCGGCCTGCTCGCGCAGGCGCTCGGCGAACTCGAGCGCGGCTCCCACGTCGTGCACCGAGCAGGGCCCCACCACCACCACGAGCCTGGGGTCCCTTCCGTACAGCGCGTCCGCGATCGCCAGGCGGGTCTCCGCCACCAGCTGCGAGGCCCGCTCGGTGATCGGGATCTCCTCCAGCAGGATCGCGGGCGGGATCAGCGGACGGACGGTCTTGATGCGAAGGTCGTCGGTGCGGCGGAACATCGGCCCTGCCGATTATGGCCCGCCGGGAGCCTGCGGGCCGGGCTGGTAGACTGCGCGGCGGAGGGAAGGACGATGCTGTTCGGACCGTTGTGCCTCGGCCTCGCCGCGACGGCGGCTCATCCGCAGGCGGACCTGATCCGCGCGTGGCTGGTGGATCCCCTGAGAAAGGTGCTGCGCTCGGCCGAGCCCGGCGAGGACGAGGCCGAGAGAGCGGAGGTCGCCCGAGGGGAGAACGCCCAGTGGCAGCTCGTCGTGCGCTGCTCCCGACCGATGACCGCCTTGAAGGCCTTCGTGAGTCCGTTGCGGCGCAGGGGCGGCCAGGAGCGCCTGCCGGTGGTGCGCGCGAGGTTCGTCGGCTTCGTGCCGATCCCCAGGCTGGCCGACTCGCCCGACTCCGAGGCGCTGTGCGGCGGGCCCTGCGAGCTACCCGACCCTCTGCTGGCCGACGCCAAGATCGACCTGCCCGCCAACCAGAGCCAGCCGGTTTGGCTGGACGTGGACGTTCCCCAGGACGCCGTGCCGGGGCTGTACGAGGGCTACGTGCGGGTGCTGGGCCAAGCGGCAGGACGGACGGTCAGCGCGCGGATCGCGATCTCCGCCAAGGTGTTCGAGGCCAGGGTGGGGGCGTCCCGGCTGTGGGTCACCAACTGGTTCCAGCCTTTCAACGCCAGCTGGGACGACCCCTCCTGGCCGGAGCGCGAGCGACTGGAGCGGCGCAACCGGATGTACGCGCGCTCGATGAAGGCGCACCGGCAGAACGTCGTGCTGGTGCCGGTGCTGCGCCTCACGTCGGTGTCGAGGGGACCCGACGGGGCGCTGCGGTTCGACTTCTCCGAACTGGCGCAGTTCCTCCGCTGGTTCGACGAGGAGGGCGTGCTGGGGCGCATCGAGGGCGGGCACCTCGGCGGCAGGGTCGGAGGCCAGTGGGAGGCGCCGTTCGAGTTCCAGCACGCCTCGGTGGCCGACGACGGCACCGTGGCGTGGAGGAGCTCTCCGCCCGACGATCCCAACCTGAAAGCGTTCTACCGTGCGTTCCTGCCGGCGCTCAAGGCGTTCCTGGTGGAGAGGGGCTACTGGCGGAGGTACCTGCAGCACCTGGCGGACGAGCCGATCGCCGGCAACCGGGAGAGCTACCGCGCGATGGCGGCGCTGGTGAAGGAGATCCTGCCGGACCTGAAGGTGATCGAGGCGTGCCACGACCACGAGCTGACGGGCGCGCTGGACGTGTGGGTGCCGCAACTGAACTTCCTCCGCGACCAGCTGGAGCACTACCGGACGCGGCAGAAGGCCGGCGAGGAGGTGTGGTTCTACACCTGCGTGTTCCCCCAAGGCGACTGGCCGAACCGGTTCCTCGAGCAGCCGCTGATCAAGACGCGCCTGCTGCACTGGGTCAACTTCGCCTTCGGCGCAACGGGGTATCTGCACTGGGGCTGGAACCAGTTCCCGGAGAAGCCGTTCGAGCCGAGCGCGGAGTGGGTCGGCAAGCCGCTGTTCCTGCCCGCGGGCGACACCCACATCGTGTACCCCGTGCCGGGGGGCCTGCTGGACTCCATCCGCCACGAGGCGATGCGGGACGGCATCGCCGACTACGAGCTGCTCAGCCTGGTGGCCGAGAAGCGCCCGGAGCTGGCCCGATCGGTGGCCGAGCGGACCGCGCCGAGGATAGACAAGGTGAACACGGACGTGGCGGCCTTCCGGCAGGCGCGCCGCGAGCTGCTGGTGGCCCTAGGGGAGATCCAGAAGAACGGCCGCTAGAAGGTCCCTTGACTCCCGCCGCGCCGATGTGCCATCCTTATCGTTCGCGCCCCGCGCCACAGGAGCCTCTCACCATGTATGCGATCGTCAAGACCGGCGGCAAGCAGTTCAAAGCGGCGAAGAACGACGTTCTGATCGTCGAGAAGCTGGAGGGAGAGCCCGGCACCCGGGTCGAGCTGACCGAGGTGCTGCTGGTGTGCGACGAGGGCAAGGTGAAGGTGGGCTCGCCCTACGTGAAGGGCGCGTCCGTGAAGGCCGAGATCGTGCGGCAGGCCAAGGGCCCCAAGATCCGCGCCTTCAACTACAAGCCCAAGAAGAACGAGCGCAAGCGCTGGGGCCACCGCCAGCTGCAGACGCACCTGCGGGTGCTCGAGGTGCAGCCCGGCAAGTGAGAGCCCGGTAGAGCGACCAAGGAGTTTTCGCCATGGCACACAAGAAGGGACAAGGTTCGACCCGGAACGGACGCGACAGCCAGGCCAAGCGCCTCGGCGTGAAGAAGTACGGCGGCGAGGTGGTGAAGGCCGGCAGCATCCTGGTGCGCCAGCGCGGCACGAAGTTCCACCCCGGCAAGAACGTCGGCATCGGCAACGACCACACGCTGTTCGCGCTGATCGACGGCCAAGTGAAGTTCGAGGGTCCCGACGATCGGCGCCGCGTCAGCGTGTACCCGTTCCAAGCGTCGTAGCACCAAGCGGATCGTCTCGCGTGTCTCCTCCTGCAGGGCCGGCCTCGCGCCGGCCCTTTTGGCTTTGCGGACCGCCGAGCCGGGCCGAAGGTAGACTCCCTGCGCGATGTCCGAGAGGATCCTGACCTCCCTGCCGGTGGGCGAGCGCGTAGGCTTGGCGTTCTCCGGCGGCCTCGACACCTCCGTTGCCGTGAGCTGGATGCGCGAGCGAGGCGCGGTGCCCTTCTGCTACACCGCGCACCTGGGCCAGTACGACGAGACCGACGTCGAGAGCATCCCGGAGCGCGCGCTGCAGTACGGCGCCGAGAAGGCGCGCTTGGTCGACTGCCGCAGGGAGCTGGTGACCGAGGGCCTGGTGGCGCTGCAGTGCGGCGCGTTCCACATCAGCTCGGCGGGCAAGACCTACTTCAACACCACGCCGATCGGCCGAGCCGTGACGGGCACGCTGCTGGTGCGCGCCATGGCCGAGGACGGCGTGAACGTGTGGGGCGACGGCAGCACCTACAAGGGCAACGACATCGAGCGCTTCTACCGCTACGGGCTGCTCGCCAACCCCAACCTGCGCATCTACAAGCCCTGGCTGGACGAGAGGTTCGTTCGCGAGCTGGGCGGCCGAAAGGAGATGTCCGAGTGGCTGGAGGCCCGAGGCCTGCCCTACCGCGACAGGAAGGAGAAGGCCTACAGCACCGACGCCAACCTCTGGGGAGCGACCCACGAGGCGAAGGACCTGGAGTTCCTGGACAAAGGCATGACCATCGTGGAGCCGATCATGGGAGTGAGGTTCTGGGACCCCTCGGTGGAGATCCGCCCCGAGACCGTGACCGTGGCGTTCCGCGAGGGTTGGCCCGTGGAGATCAACGGCCGCGCCCTGGAGCCGCTCGACTTGGTGCTGGAGGCCAACGCCATCGGAGGCAGGCACGGCCTGGGGATGTCCGACCAGATCGAGAACCGCATCATCGAGGCCAAGAGCCGCGGCATCTACGAGGCTCCCGGCATGGCGCTGCTGCACATCGCGTACGAGCGCCTGGTCAACGCCATCCACAACGAGAACACGCTGGAGAACTACCGCGCCATGGGTCGGCGCCTCGGACGGCTGCTGTACGAGGGCCGATGGTTCGACCCCCAGGCCCTGATGCTGCGCGACTCGCTGCAACGCTGGGTGGCGTCGGTGGTCACGGGAGAGGTGACGCTGGAGCTGCGGCGCGGCGACGACTACACGATCCTGGACACGCGAGGGCCCAACCTCACCTACCACCCCGAGCGGCTGAGCATGGAGAGCGGCCAGGGAGAGTTCTCTCCGCTGGACCGCATCGGCCAGCTGGCCATGCGCAACCTGGACATCCTGGACACGCGCGGGAAGCTGCAGGAGTACGGCGCCCAGAAGGCCCTCGAGGTGCCCGGCCTGCGCGAGCTGGGCATGCGCGGCCAGGAGGCACAATAGGCGCATGAGCGACGACGCCCTCTTGGAGCTGTTCGAGGGCCTGCGCCTGGCCGACGTGCGCGACGGCCTGGACGCTCTGGGCTACCACTACCGGTGCTCGATGGACCCCTCCATCCGCCCTTTGTGGCGGACGTCGGCCGTGGGCATCGCGCGGACCTGCCGCTACCTCCCCTACCGCGGAACGGTGCCCCGGCTGGACGAGAAGGGCTACGCGGAGTGGTCGGGCTGGTACTACGGCCACGTGTGCCCCTACCCGTGGGTCGACCAGCTGCGGCCGGGCGACTTCGTGGTGATCGACGCCAGCGGCGTGGACGCGGGCCTGATGGGCTCGGAGAACACGCTGGCGTGCGTGCGCCGCGGCGCGAGGGGCTTCGTGACCAACGGCGGCGTGCGCGACACCGACGAGGTGATCCGCCAGAGGGTGCCGTTCTGGTCGGCGATGGTCAGCAAGAGCATGGTGCAGGGCCGCCTGCAGTTCGAGTCGATGGGCGGCGCCGTGTGCGTCGGCGGCGTGACCGTGCAGCCCGGCGACGTGGTGGTGGCCGACGGCGACGGCGTGGTGGTGGTGCCGCGCGAAGCCGCCGAGGACGCGGCGCGCCTGGCGCGCGAGGAGAACCGCCGCGACCGCGCCGCCCGCCGCGCGCACTACGAGGCCCTCGGCCTCCCCCCGGACGAAACCGTCGTGTAAAGCCTCAAGGGGCCGCCAGATAATCCTCGAGCTCTTGGGCCGTCTCCCACGGACCCCTTACGAAGATCTTGAGCCTACGCGTTGGATTGCCGTGGCGAGACTTCGCATGGGGATCCCTGCACTGCGTCTGCATGGCCTTGCTCGCCTGCTTGACCAGCTCGTCGACGTCTTCGCCCGGATGCAGGTCCAGCGGGAAGTCGTAGCC
>JAOACB010000002.1:137050-137369 GCA_026418055.1 Fimbriimonadales bacterium | reverse complement strand
GGCTTGGACGGATCCGGCCGGTTTTCTCGGCGATCTGCCCGTGGACCGTTGGGACTCCGTGCCGCGCGAGCACCGCGAGAGGCTCGTGCTGTTGGGCTACCGGTGCGTCGGACAGGTGGCGCACCTGCCGCTGGAGCGGTTGCAGGAGGCGTTCGGTGCGGACGGCCTGCGCATGCACCGCGCCGCCCGGGGCGGGTTGCAGGAACCCGTGCGACCGCTCTATCCGCCGAGACGGGCTCTGGCTCGATTCCGGTTCGAATCGCCCGTCGACCAGGCCGAGATGGTGGACATCGGTTTGACGCGGTTGGCCCGCCAGCTC